>JAAEZB010000136.1 GCA_018223085.1 Paracoccaceae bacterium | reverse complement strand
GTGGAGGGTATTGATCAGGAAATCGCGGCGTTGAATGAGCAGCGTTACGCACTGTCGTACAACGAGCGCGAAATCAAAGACGCCCTTAACAGGGTGCTGAAATAGTCGGGTCTCGACGCGGCTCGAGGAACATGATTCATCCTCGTCACGGCAATGGCGGGGGTGATGATGCGCGGGACGGACGAGACGAGCGGTTCGCTGTTCAGCTATGTTGATCTGGAGGCGCGCATCCCGGCGCGGCATCCGTTGCGGAAGATCAGGCAGGTGGTGAATGATGCGCTGGCCAGCTTGGACGCCGAGTTCGAAGCGCTGTACACCGATTTCGGCCGCCCCTCGATTGCACCTGAGCGACTGATCCGGGCCAGCCTGCTGCAGATCCTGTTCTCGGTCCGGTCCGAGCGGCAGTTGATGGAACAGATGCAGTATAACCTGCTGTTTCGCTGGTTCGTGGGGCTGGGCATCGACGACCAGGTCTGGGTCCCGACCGTTTTCACGAAGAACCGCGACCGACTGCTGACAACGGAGATGTCGCGCAAGGTGATGGCGGCGATCCTGGCGCACCGCGAAGTGGCGCCGCTCCTTTCGGACGAGCATTTCTCGGTCGACGGCACGCTGGTGAAAGCCTGGGCCTCGATGAAGAGTTTCCAGCCCAAGGCCGGGGCCACCCCGCCTGAAGAGGATGGTCCGGGCGATCCGCCTACACCGGACGATACCCACGAGACCCCGCCTGAAGAGCCCCGAACCGAGACCGACCCGATGCCGCGCAACACCCGCCAGAACCGCAACACCGAGGTCGACTTCAAGGGCGAGAAGCGTTCGAACGCCACGCATGTCTCGACCACTGATCCGGATGCCAGGCTTTACAAGAAATCCCCCGGCACCGGGGCGATGCTGTGCTTCATGGGCCATGCGCTGATGGAGAACCGCAGTGGCCTGATCGTGCAGGGCGACCTGACCCAGGCGGATGGTCATGCCGAACGGCGCGCCGCGCTGGACATGATCCATCGCCATTCTCCCGGATCGACGCGGCGCCTGACGCTGGGCGCGGACAAGGGCTACGACGCCGCCGGGTTTGTCGCCGATCTGCGCAAGGCCTGTGTGACCCCACATGTCGCCCCGAAATCGCGATATTCCGCGATCGACGGGCGCACCACCCGCCACAAAGGGTATTCTCAGTCCATCAAACACCGAAAACGCATCGAAGAGGCATTTGGCTGGGCCAAAACCGTCGGCGGGGCGGCACAAACCATGTATCGTGGCCTCGAACGGGTGCGATCCCGCTTCATCCTGACGATGGCCGCCAACAACCTCGCCCGACTGCCCCGGTTACTGGCCGCCTGAGGCCATAACGGCATCAGGCATGCATTCCGTTCGAACCGAAGGGGCGGGCACCCAAGATTCTCAATCCCATAGAAGGAAAACCGCTCCCCATCGGTGACTTCTTCAGCACCCTGCTAAGGCATGCGGCGCGGCGACATGGGCCGTTGCAGAGAGCGGTTCCAGCGCATAGAAGGCGCCGAAACCGATGATGCGGAGGGCCGAGATGGGCTTCAAGATGGGAATCGTGGGGCTGCCCAACGTGGGCAAGTCCACGCTGTTCAACGCGCTGACCAAGACCGCCGCGGCGCAGGCGGCGAATTTCCCGTTCTGCACGATCGAACCCAACGTGGGTGAGGTCGCGGTGCCCGACGCGCGGCTGGACAAGCTGGCCGCGGCGGCGGGCAGCAAGCAGATCATCCCGACCCGGATGACCTTCGTCGATATCGCCGGGCTGGTGAAGGGCGCCTCCAAGGGCGAGGGGCTGGGCAACCAGTTCCTGGCCAATATCCGCGAGGTCGACGCCATCGCCCATGTGCTGCGCTGCTTCGAGGATGGCGATGTCACCCACGTCGAGGGGCGCGTCGATCCGGTGGCCGACGCCGAGGTGATCGAGACCGAGCTGATGCTGGCCGACCTGGAAAGCATCGAGAAGCGCCGCGCCAACCTGGTGCGCAAGCTCAAGGGCAACGACAAGGAGGCGCAACAGCAGGATCGCCTGCTGGCCGCCGCCCAGGCCGCGATCGAGGAGGGCAAGCCGGCCCGCGTGGTCGAGGTGGACGCCGAGGACGCCAAGGCCTGGAAGATGCTGCAACTGCTCAGCACCAAGCCGGTGCTCTATGTCTGCAACGTCTCCGAGGCCGAGGCGGCGAGCGGCAATGCCCATTCCAAGGCGGTCGCGGCAATGGCCGCCGCCGAGGGCAATTCGCACGTGGTCATCAGCGCCCGGATCGAAGAGGAAATCAGCCAGCTCGACCCGGAAGAGG
>JAAEZB010000060.1 GCA_018223085.1 Paracoccaceae bacterium | reverse complement strand
GGCCGTGCCTCAGGGCGCAATGTCGGGTCCGGTTGATCCATCTCTTACCCTTTCGGCGCCAGAAGTTTGAGCGCCGCCCGGATGAGCGCGGGCGTCTCTGCCTCCGGTGTCTCTCCTGCCGCCTCGGCCACCGCCGCCGCGGCCTCGCCCGGCCCATAACCAAGATTGCCCAACGCCGAAAGCGCCTCAGCTTGCGCCGTCGCCGACGAGGGCCCCGATTTCGCCACCGCCTTGGGCGCGCGAGCCACCGGCACGTCCTCTTCAATAACCTCCGCCGGAGCTTCGCCCAGCGCCGCCGCCATCGTCCCGCCAAGCGCCATCACGCCCGGTGCCTTATCCTTAAGCTCGATCACCACCCGCTGCGCCGTCTTCGGCCCGACCCCCTTAGCCGCCTTAAGCGCCGTCGCATCACCAAGCGAAATCGCCCGGCCAACCCCCTCGGCCCCAAGTGCTCCAAGTATCGCAAGCGACGCTTTCGCTCCGATCCCCTGCACGCTCATCAACAAGCGATGCCATTCCTTCTCAACCAACGTCGTGAACCCGAACAACTGCAACAGGTCTTCGCGCACAAGAAGGTCGGTATAAAGCGCCGCAGCCTCGCCCTGCCCCGGCAGGGTCGCCATGGTCCGTTCGCTCACGTAAACCACGTAGCCAACACCACGCACATCAATAAGCACGTGATCCGCCGCGCGATACTCAATCCGTCCGGAAATCTTGCCGATCATGCGCCCACCTTCCGCAACGCGGCCTCAATGCCGCCGCCCGCCCGCGCATAATGCGCATGACAGATCGCAATGGCCAGCGCATCCGCCGCGTCCGGCCCGTTGATGACCGCCCCGGGCAATTGCAGCTTCACCATATGCTCAACCTGATGCTTCTCCGCATGCCCAACGCCCACCACCGTCTTCTTGACCTTGTTGGGCGCATATTCCCCGATAACGAGTCCCGCTTGCGCCGGCACCAAAAGCGCGATCCCCCGCGCCTGCCCAAGCTTGAGCGTGCCAACCGCGTCCTTGTTGACGAAAGTGTTCTCGATTGCCGCATGATCCGGGCCGAACCGCTGCAAAACCTCGGTCAACTGCACATGTAGCGACAACAGCCGTGAGGCGAGATCCTCACCACTTGAATGGCAAATCCCGTTGCCGACATGGCTGATTCGACTGCCCTCAACGTCGATGACGCCCCATCCCATGTTGCGCAAACCGGGATCGATTCCCAAAACCCGCATGCTCCTGCCCCGCTGACCTGCAAAATGTTGCTTTTTTGAACCACTAGCACAAAACCGGAACATCCGCCAAGAGCCTTGCATGAAATGCATGCCCATTGGGCCAGCCATGTCGCTTTTGCATCCCGCGATCTGAAAACGACACGCCATGAGTCAGGAGCGACCGGACCGCCTTAAATTTTTCATAAATTTTTCAAATGTTTAGCCGTTATCGACCTATGCAGTATCATCATATCGCCCATGCATTTTTTTCTGCTTGTTTCATAGGCAGCTCGCCCCTAATTGCCGCTTTAAGAAAACACCACGCCAACACGAACAAAAGGATGACTGACATGGCCGCATATGACACCAACCGTTTCTCGACCTCCCCCGCAGGGTTTGCCGGCCATATTGGCCAGACATTCGTTGCAATGACCGCATTTGACGCGACCACCACCGGCGCACGCCGTGTGTCCGTCATCGACCGTGTAGGTCATGCCGTGGCAACCCTCGCCGCCGCCTACACCGACTGGAAAGACAAGCGCGCCACCCGCGCGGCGCTGTCCGCTCTCTCCGACCGTGAACTCGACGACATCGGCCTCTCTCGCGCCGATCTCGACGCGCTGCGCTGACGGCACCGCAACACAACAGCATCGCCGTTTTCGGATCTTCGGATCGGATCGACCGCACCTCCCTCGGGGTGCGGTCTTTCTTTTGTCAGGTCTTCGTCACCAGACAAAAAAACGGCCCCGGGAGAGAGACCGGGGCCGCATGCTGATTTGGAGGGATCAGCGTGAATTTTTGTGGATCAGCTCAAACGTTTGATCTGAAGCGCCACCCAGCTTGAGATCGGGTCCGGGCGCATCGTCCAGGCCCCCACCTGCTCAAGGAGCGTCGACGGCGCAAGCCGACCAATCTGTGCCTTGTAAAAATCGGGGCCAAGCCGGGCCATCATCGCGCCCTTGAGCACGAAAACCGCCACCAGAATCATCATGATCCCGGTCCACGGCACCCGGAAACCGGACAGCGCACCACGGATCACAAAAGTGCCGTCACGTTTCGCCTTGAGGGACATTTTCGACGCCTTTTTCGACGTCTCCTCGTTCAGCTCGTAAATCCGAGCCACACGGGCATGAAAGTCATTATAGGAATCGGTCATGGCAAAGGGTCACTGGTTGTTTGGCCCCCACCAAACACGGCCTGAATGGCGCTGAAATATGGCGGAAATAAGGCAGGCCAAGCGTATTTAGGCAAAATCGGCACAATTTAGACGCCCTTGCCACATTTCAAATTCCACAATGGAAACAGTGGCCTCCAAGACCTCATCTCGTTTCCAAATCAGAAACTCAGCCCCCGAATCGCGCCCCAACTTCACCTTTGCGAAAATACTCCCGCCGGAGGCAAATCCCGCAGGCAGCGGCCCTTTGGGGCCGATGACGAGAAAACCTGCGCGCCCAAAGGGCGCTCCCCTTAACACCGCGTGAGGGTCAGCGTGGTCCATTCGCCGATTTCTTCGCGCGTATGCACGTCAAACCCGGCCACGTCATAGGCCGCCACAACTTCGTCGGCCTGCTCGTTGAGGATACCCGATAGGATCGCATATCCCCCCGCCGCGATATTTCCGCCCATATCCGGCGCAAGATCAATCAGCGGTGCCTTGAGGATATTGGCAAAGACCAGATCGTATGGCGCTTTCGCCGCAAGGTCGGGATGCCCGAACCCCGCCGCCTCAAGACAGATCACCCGCCCCTCAAGCCCGTTCGCCACGACATTCGCCTGCGCCACGTCGACCGCAACCTGGTCAATATCGCTGGCCACAACAGTCTCCGGCCAAATCCGCGCCGCGCCCATCGCCAAAACCGCCGTGCCACAGCCGATATCGGCGACGTTCTTGCCCACGAACCCCTCGTTCGCCAAGCGGTCCAGCGCCTTGAGACAGCCCAGCGTCGTGCCGTGATGTCCGGTCCCGAACGCCATCGCCGCCTCAATCAAAAGCGGCTCGCTCCCCTCGGGAACCTTATCCGCGTCATGGCTGCCATAGACAAAGAACCGCCCCGCCGCGACGGGTGCCAACTCGCGTTTGACCTTGGCAACCCAATCGGTTTCGGGAAGCTCCGAGATCACGAAAGGCTTGGCCTCGAACGCCGCCGCCAAAACGGCCAACGCCGCTTCGTCCGGCGCTTCGGTGAAATAGCCGCCCACTTCCCAAAGCCCCGATCCGTCCTCGATCTCGAAAACGCCGACGCCCGTAGGCTCCGGCAGAAGGCGTTCCATCGCCTCGCCAAGCGCGTCTGCGCCGGCTTTGCCAACAAGGGTGGTAAGGGCGGTGAATGTGGGCATATCTAAGGCTCCTGTGCTCTGCCTTGCGGCCTAGGCCCAAGCGCCGCGCACGTCAAGGGCGCGTCCCGAGCTGTGCAAGATAGGCCCGGCTCCAAAGCGCCGCCCCAAGCCCGACAACACCGCCCACCACGGCCTGCGCATAAACAACCCCCGGCGCACCGAACATACCCGCAAACACCCATGCCACCGGCAGGATCAAAACCCCGTCCCGGGTCCAGTTGATGAGGGTCGAGCGCGTCGGCTTGCCAAGGTTGTTGAACGTCGAATTGGACACATAGGCCGCCCCGACAAGGATAAATGCCCCCGCCCCAACCCGCGCAAAGGCAAGGTAAACCGCCTCGCCAACGCCGCTAAGGCCAAAGCCCGACACCACCGCCCCCGCCGTCGCCGCCAAAAGCGCCCACGCCACAAGCGTATAGCCCGCGCAAAAGATCAACGCGTCGCGAAACGTCGAGCGCAGCCGGTCATACTGCCCGGCCCCGTAATTCTGCCCGAAAATCCCGCCAATCGCCCCCGAGAGCGAAAATATCCCCCCAAACGCCACCACCATGAGCCGGTTCACCACCGCCCAGGCCGCCACCGCAGTATCGCCAAACGTCGCAATGACCCCGGTCAGCATGTAATTGGCAAAAGGCGTCGCCATCTGCGTCAGGATTGCCGGAATCGCCACCATTGCAAAGGGCCGCATCGCACGGCGCACCGCCCAGGCCTCGGGCCGCGCAAAAAGATCATGCACCCGGATCGCATACAAAAGCGCCATCCCCGCCATGACAAACCGCGATACCACCACGCCAAGCGCCGCCCCGTCGAGCCCGAGCCCAAACCCGAGGATCAACAAAGGGTCCACCACCATCGCCACCCCGCCCGAGATCAGTGTGACAAGCATTGATCGCCGCCCATCGCCCTCCGCCCGAAGTGCTGCCTGCCCGGCAAACCCAATCCCCATGATGAACAGGGACGGCATGGAAATCGCCACATAGCGCGCCGCAAGGCGCAGCGTCTCGCCCTCTGCCCCCGCAAGCCGCAACATCGGCTCGCGCAGGCTCACCACGCTCAGGGCCACCGCGACCTGCACCAGACAGGTCAGGATCAACGCCCCCGTCGCATCGTGGCGCGCCCGCTGCGTCTCGCCCATACCGATCTGGCGCGATACGGTCGCCGTGCCCGCGATCATGAGGCCGATGCCAACCGACACGGCGAAAAACTGGATCGCAAAAGCATAGCCAATCGCCGCAACAAGCCGCGGCTCGCCCACCCGCGAAATCCAGAACAGATTGGCCAGATCGACAAGGAACACGAAGGTGATCCCCGTCGCCCCGGCAAGGGTCATCCGCACCACATGTCCCATGGTCGAGCCATCAAGGAACCTGCCGCGTTTGACCTCGCCCATGGGTTACTCCGCCGGGGCCGTCGTCGCGTATCGGCTCAACCGCGTCTCGTTACCCTTTTCCGGGTGACGCGGCACAAGCAGCGACAGACCCAGCGACGTAAGCGCCATCCCCGCCGCAAGGATAAAGACCGCCCCCGGCGACACCAACCACAACAACCCGAGCAAAACCGGCAAAAACACCGCCGCAATATGGTTGATCGTAAAGGCGACGGCCGCCGTCGGCGCAATGTCCTCCGGGTCGGCGATCTTCTGGAAATAGGTCTTCAACGCCAGCGCCAACGCGAAAAGCATATGGTCAATGACATAAAGCACCGCCGCAAGGATCACGCCCCAGCCAAAGAAATAGATGCCGCCATAAAGAAGGAACACAATCGCCAACCCGGCATATTCGAAAATAAGCGTGCGCCGCTCTCCGAACTTTGCCACCGCCGCGCCAAACACCGGCGCAAGCACCATGTTGGCCACAAGGTTGATGAGGTAAAGCGCGGTGATCTCATGGACCTCGAAGCCAAACCGCTCGACCATCATAAAACCGGCGAACACCACAAAAATCTGCCGCCGCGCGCCCGCCATGAACTGAAGCGCATAATAGAGCCAATAACGTTTCTTGAGCACCATCTTGCGCACCTGCGGCGTGCGCTCTTCGAACTGCGGATAAGCGACAAGGGCGAAAACCGCGATTACCGCCGTGATCCCGCCCCCCGCAAGATAGACAAGGTTATACGAGAGATCGAACGCCTTCCACGTGAGCACAATCGCCCCATACGCCACCAGCGTCGCCGCCGATCCCGCCGCCAGAAGCCAGCCAAGAACCTTCGGCGCCCGCGCCTTATCGAGCCATTGAAGCTGCAAGGATTGGTTCACCGTCTCATAATAATGAAACCCGATCGAGCTTAGCATGGTGATGGTCAGAATCCCCGCCATCGACGGAAACCACGCCGTCACCGCCGTCGCCACCCCCAAAAGGATCAGCGACACAATCCCAAGAACCTGCTCACGGATGACAAGAAGAAGCGCGATCACCCCAATAGCGAAAAACCCCGGAATCTCGCGCACCGTATGGAGCAACCCGATGTCCGAGCCATCAAACCCCGCCACCTCGATGACAAAGTTATTGAGCAGCGCCGACCACGTGTTGAACGCAATCGGCATCCCCAACGCCATGAGGAACAAAAGCGCCATCGGCTGCCGCCAACGCGGTAGGGATTGCGCATCATCAAGAGACATCTTCGTGAACATATTTCGCGATTACGCCTTTCCCCGGAAAAAGGCGAGACGTTTCACGCCTTTTTGTGATCTGCATCAAGGCACATGCCTTGCGCACAAGCCTATACCCCCGCAATCGCGAAGGAAGCAGAGGAAACGCCATGGATGTCCTGACTCTTGTCGAAAACATTGGAGAAGCCCCCACAGCGGCCCTGCTGGGCCTTCTGACCGGCGTGATCTTCGGGGTCGCGGCACAACGGTCGAGATTCTGCCTGCGCGCCGCCACGGTGGAATTCGCCCGTGGGCAACTCGGTGACAAGGTCGCGGTCTGGCTCCTGACAATCTCGACCGCCATCGTCTGGGTGCAGGGTGCGCAGGCACTCGGCCTGATGCATTCCGCAGACGCTCGCATGATGGCCGTCCCCGGAAGCTGGTCCGGCGCGATCCTCGGCGGGCTGATGTTCGGCGTCGGCATGGTGCTGTCGCGCGGCTGTTCCGGTCGCCTCCTCGTCCTCGCCGCCAATGGCAACCTGCGCTCGGTGGTCTCCGGCCTGATCTTCGCCGTGGTCGCACAAATGAGCCTCAAAGGCGTGCTTTCGGGCCCCCGCGACTATCTCGCGAGCCTCTGGGTTACCTCCGGCGGGCGCAACCTCGACCTTATCTCCTTCTTCCGCCTGCCCGAGATTTCCGGCCTCATTTTCGGCCTTCTGATGGCTGTCCTCGCCCTCATCATCGCCCGCAAAAACCGCATCGGCTGGACCCGCCTCGTCTTTGGCGCAGGCGTCGGCTTTGCCGTCGCCGTGGGTTGGGTCTCGACCTACGCCCTCGCCCAAGTCGCCTTTGAACCGGTGCAAATCGAAAGCGCGACATTCTCCGGCCCCTCGGCCCATACGCTGATGTTCTTCCTCGACCGCGATGCCGTGCTCGAATTCGACGTTGGCCTCGTGCCCGGCGTGGTGATCGGCTCTTTCATCGCCTCGCTTCTCGCCCGCGAATTCAAATTTCAGGGCTTTGACACCGAGAGCAACATGCGCCGCTCGATGTTCGGTGCCGTGCTCATGGGCTTTGGCGCCATGCTGGCCGGCGGCTGCGCCATCGGCGCCGGCGTCACCGGCGGCTCAATCTTCGCTGGCACCGCTTGGCTCGCCCTGTTCTGCATGTGGCTCGGTGCCATGGCGACCGACTTCCTCGTCGACCAACGCGGCCCCGCCGCCGCCACGGCCTGATCACACCTCTCATTATAGAACGCCCTGGCCCGGCTCCGGGGCGTTTTCCCTGAGACAGGCCCTTCTTATCATGGCGCTTGACACAATGCGCGGCCCTCATCCCTAATAGGTGTTTATGAGCGCACCTTTTAGATTTTCACGTATTCTGTTGCTCGGGTTTGCTCTCGTAGCCCCGGCCCTTGTCAATGCCTCAAGCCGCACCGAGCCTCCAAAACCGGACGAACACCTCGTCGTCTGCGGCAAGAACTACCTTTATATTCAGAACTTCAATTACAAGCTTTCCAATAGCACCTCCGAGGCCCATCTCCGGGCCACGGCAAGCGTTACCGTGCGCCACCCCAAGGCCGACCCCGCCGGGGTCCGAACCCACCTAAACCTGAGGTTCAGCACCCGCGACTTCCTAAACTCCGTGAACAAACTCTTTGCGCTGCATGAATACGACGGCTGTGACCGGCTGCGGTATAATCACGACGCCGCCCTGCGGACCGTCGGTAACAGTTGGGAAATCACTGGCAACTTCAAATACGAAGAGCGCGTCTGCACCGACCTCGGCTCAACAACCCTCTTCAACACCACCCGCCAGGTCCGCATTACCATCACGCCGGAACTCGACATTGTCCGCGACGGCAGCGGTGCCAAACTGGTGACACGTATGAAGGCTACATACGATGTCCCGGTCTTCCTGTTCTTCTCCATCGACGGTGATCTCTTCGAATTCGATACGACCGAATACCCGCTGCCCGGCATCTTCGCAGCCAATCTGGAAAAGAGCGAATTCTCGATCCGCAACAGCGCCGAAAACCTCTACGCGAACACCTACATAACCCTACGGCCTCTGCCCGCAGGCGTTTCCTGTGTTTTAACCCGGACACTAGGCGACGAACTTTGGAACTCCGGCGACTGGGGTCGCCCTTTTGGGGAGAACTAAGATGAACTACACGCGTGCGCTTGGCATTCTCGCATTGGCGCTGGCACTGCCGGCCTGCGGCGATATCATCGACGATATCTTCGGCAAGAAGATCAACAAACGCCCACCTGTCGCACCGCCCAGCACCCCTGTGGCTCTCGACTGCAAGGTCGAATGCAAACTAGGTTCCGAAACCGGCAATTGCGTCTTCATCAACGCGGTCGTATCCCGACCAGAATATCGCGACCGCATCACCAATCTGCAAGCACTCATAACCACACACCTTGGTCAGGGCCGCATTTCGCATGCCACTATGATGAACCTCTTCGACAACCCCGACGACCCATGCGATCGCGGCGATCTTGATCTGAGCCCGGATGGCGTATTTGCCAATGGCTCGACATCAAATGACGCTTGCTACCTCCAGTATGAAAGCAACTTGATTGGCACCGTCACTCTGGGTGTCCCTGACTATTTCTCCGGTCGTTATGTCGGGGGGGCTCAAACTGGCGTGTTCGACCTGAAATTCGAGAATGAGGCACAGGCCTTCGAGGTGATTTTCGGCGACGCCGCCCTCAATCAATCCATCGGCGGCAAACTCTTGGAGATCAACATTCTGCCGAACCGTGCCTTGTTTAGAACCCAAACAGCCTGCCTTGCATCTGCCATCTGAATATCATTCCCCGTCTCCCCCCCACGAACATCTTGCCTCTCGTCGCCGGATGAAGGACAACGGGGCTCAAATTTTGAACCTGTGGAATTTCAAATGACGGAACTCGTCTGTGTCGGAGCCATCGCGGGCGCCTATGGCGTGCGCGGCGAAGTGCGCCTCAAGAGCTTCACCGGCGAGGCCGAAGCCATCGCCGATTATGCGCCGCTCCTGACCGAGGACGGCAGCCAGAGCTATACCGTCACCATCACCCGCCCAATCAAGAACGGCCTCGCCGCCCGCCTCTCCGGCGTCACCACCAAGGAACAGGCCGACGCCCTGCGCGGCACCCAACTTTACGTGCCCCGCGATCGGTTCCCCGAACCGGGCGAGGACGAATATTACCACGCCGATCTCGTCGGGCTTGAGGTCCGCGACACGGGCGGCACGCTACTGGGCCGGATCAAATCGGTGCAGAACCACGGCGCCGCCGACCTCCTCGAAATCCATGGCCCCGGCCTCAAATCGACTGTCCTTCTGCCCTTCACCCGCGAAGCCGTGCCGACTGTTGATCTCGCCGGGGGCCGGGTGATCGCCGACCCGCCTGAAGGGCTGTTCTAACATGGGCCGGCTGCTGATACATGCCGGCTTTCACAAAACCGGCACCACCAGCGTTCAGCACCTCTTGTCCAAGAACAAGCGGGCTCTCGCCCCGATGACGCATATCTTCCTGCGCAAACATCTCCTGCCTGCCTGTCAGGCCGCCCGCGCCTATTCCGCAAGCCGCAACTCCGCTGATCTCCTCGACTTCAGCGCCGCCTTTGCCGATTTTCTCGAAACCCTCGACATGCAGGATCGCCGCGACATCATCCTAAGCTCCGAAGACCTCTCCGGCCTGATGCCCGGACGGCGCGACCTGCATAGCTATGATGCCGCGCCGCTTCTGATGAAAGCCGCGAGCCTCATGGTTCAACGCGTTCTGGGGGATAGGATCGACGATGTGATCTTTTACTTCTCCCTGCGCGCGCCCGGCCCCTGGCTGCGCTCCTGCCATACCCAACACCTGCGGGCGATCCGCATGACACTCGATGCCGAGGAGTATGCGCGCGAATATGCAGAGTCCGCCAACCTGCCCCGCATCGTCGACAAGGTCCGCATCGCCGCCGCCCCCTACCGCGTCGAAACCGCATGGCTCGAAAACTGCACCAAGGCACCGCTCGGCCCCCTCCAACCCATCGCCGATATTCTCGACTGGCCCCGCTCCATGCGCAATTCGGTCAAGATGCACCCCCCCGCCAATGTCTCCCTGCCGCCGGAACTGCGCGCCGAATTCCTCGAAATCAACCGCAGCACCAAAGATATGAGCGCCCTGCCCAAGGCCAAAGAAGCCGCGCGTCGGCGCTATGCCGAAGCCACCTCCAACGCCCCTCAAGCCTGACCGGGGCTAGACGGCAGCGCGATTATCGGCGACACAGACCCGCCCACCCGATCAACCTTCAGGCCCTTTCATGTCCGACAAACCCCGCTCTCATGGCCGTAAATCCATCACCGCCTCGTTCAAACCGCGCGAGCTTATGACCCACACCCCGCAACTCGCCGGGGTCTGGACCGCGCGCCTCATCACGCTCTTCCCCGATGCCTTCCCCGGCGTCCTCGGCGAGAGCCTGACCGGCAAGGCGCTCAAGGATGGCAAATGGCAGATCGAAACAACGGACCTGCGTCAGTTCGGCGAGGGCAAACACCGCAACGTGGATGATACCCCCGCCGGGGGCGGCGCGGGCATGGTGCTGCGCGCTGATGTGCTTGGCCGTGCCATCGACCATACCCTGCGCGGCGCACGCGGCAACCTGCCGCTCGTTTACCTCTCGCCACGTGGCCGCCGCTTCGATCAGAAGATGGCCCGCGCCTGGTCTGAATGCGACGGGGTGACGATGCTCTGTGGCCGCTTCGAAGGCGTCGACCAACGCGTTCTCGACCACTACAATATTCAGGAAGTCTCGCTCGGAGACTTCGTCCTCACCGGCGGCGAAATCGCCGCGCAGGCCATGATCGACGCGACTGTGCGCCTCCTGCCCTCGGTCCTCGGCAACGCCGACAGCATCGAAGACGAGAGCCATTCCAACGGCCTCCTCGAACACCCGCAATACACCCGCCCCGCCGAATGGATGGACCGCCCCATCCCCGAGGTGCTCATGTCCGGCCACCACGGCAAAATCGCCGAATGGCGTCAGGCGATGAGCGAAGAGCTCACCAAACAACGCCGCCCCGACATGTGGGAAGCCTACAAGGCGCGGCGCAAACCCTGATCGCGCCTCAACACCTAAAACGCGCCCGATCAAAATCGAAAGCCAATGGAGCCGAGCATTTCTCGAGGCGATACGGGACCTTCCCACTGCGCAAATTGAAAGGATCGCCGGGTAAATCCGCAACCACCGCGCGCTGGGCCGTTGCACGTCTTTCACAGACGAACTTCCCGCCTTCTGTCTGCGTCACCGGATTATAGGTTCCGCTCGGATGCTTCCAGCAAAGCGCATCAGTGCCCCGAATCCTATCGCGCTTCCAAAGCTCCCGAAGGCCGGCCCGATTTCCCGGATACCAAAGCCAGGCTTGCCCGCCAGCTCCGATAAAATTGACCTGGAAACCATGCGCCTTCGAAAAGCTAAGATAGGTTCTCCCGGCCTCAGGATAAGAGGCATAGCTATTTTCGCGCACCACGACCTCGCGAATAGCCGAAGATTCAGACTGCCCACCCCCGCATCCAAAAAGAACAAGAGCAGACAGTCCAATTAAAACCGCTAGAAACCTGCGGCTCAGCATTCCAGATTGGCGCGCCAGTATTTGAAGTTCGTGACTTTAGCCTGAAGCTCCTGCAGATCGACATCCTCGTTGTAACCGCCAACAAACGCCAAAACGCCTGCACTCATCTTCGCGCGACACCCCGAGACTTGACCTGCCACGCCACCAATATCTTTTGGCGAATAGGCAAAACCCTTAGCTGGACGCACAAAAGCAAAGGTCTGATCTCCGCTCACGGCAACCTCATAAGAATTCCCACGATACGTTGCCTTTTCACGCGCGCTCCAAATATCGGCGTTCTTTTTCTTTTGCTCCGCGATATGGTCCTGCCGCGCTTTTTCTTCCGGACTCGAGACACATCCCGCGACAAGGATCAGCAGTGCAGACACCAAGGGGGTCACTTTGAACATAATATTTCCTTTGATATTTTTGGTTGCCGCGCGCACAGTATTCCTCACCCCAAAAGGGCGTCAATGCATAACGCATTCCTATTCTGAATTGGGTTAAAGAACGCTCTGCCGGGTTGCCAAAACGTGTCGCAAAAGACGGGCCGCGCCAGGCCTTTTGCCCTTGCCACACACGCGCCTTTCCCCTACAAGCCGCCCATTCCCGACCGGTGTTATGCCGACTCGGGTGTTTTTGGTGTTCCTGCACGGACCTCGCAACGGGTTTTCTTCTGCCCCGCGCCCCCGCGCATCCCGGTGCACCAGAAACAGGACCAAGGAAAGACGATCTTACCTCCGGCGGGCGCATCTGCGGACCCGAGCGAAGACCAGGAGCTATGAGGCCGCGCAAATCTTCGTGGAATAACCACGGGCAAAATAGGAGAAGGTCAGATGAACCTGATCGCACAGCTCGAGGCGGAACAAGTTGCCGCCCTGGGGAAGGACATCCCCGATTTCAAAGCCGGTGACACCATCCGTGTCGGCTACAAAGTGACCGAAGGCTCGCGTTCGCGCGTGCAGAACTACGAAGGTGTCTGCATCAGCCGCAAAAACGGCTCCGGCATCGCCGGTTCGTTCACTGTCCGCAAGATTTCCTTCGGCGAAGGCGTGGAACGTGTGTTCCCGCTGCACTCGACCAACATCGACTCGATCACCGTGATCCGTCGTGGCCGCGTGCGTCGCTCGAAACTCTACTACCTGCGCTCGCGTCGCGGCAAATCGGCCCGTATCGCGGAAGACACCAACTACAAGCCCACCAAAGCCTGAGGAGTGGTATCATGAAAAAAGACACCCATCCCGACTACCACTTCATCGAAGTCAAAATGACCGACGGCACCGTCCTCAACATGCGCTCCACCTGGGGCAAAGAAGGCGACTCGATGCAGCTCGATATTGACCCGACCGTGCACCCCGCATGGACCGGCGGCACCTCGCGCCTCCTCGACGCCGGTGGCCGCGTGTCGAAGTTCAAAAAGAAATACGAAGGCCTCGGCTTCTAAGCCCACGCCATATCGTTTTCCAAGAAACGCCGCTCCAATCTGGGGCGGCGTTTTTCGTTCTGAGAAGCCGTGCCGGGGCAGTAATCAAAAATAGCGGCACGCGGCCTGTCGCCATCCATCTATGGCTCCCGATGCTGCCAAGCGGCCCATCAACCCCGCATCCGTGCCTAACGCATCATTTTCGAGGCCCAAAGAACTGCGCCGCGAACATCCGCAAAATCGCTTCTCACCTTGAATGTTTCGAATATTGAAGTATATGAGCGCGACGACATAAAGGCCGCACATGCAATCTGAAACAACACCGCTCCCCGACGGGATTCCAAGTGATCTGCCTCCCGAGCTAAACGTGCTGATGGGGGTTTACCTGCTGTATTGGAAGATCGACGAGCTCGTCGACTCGATCAACATATCGCCTGAACTTACCCGTAATGAACGCCATCTGTTGGTGAACCTTGATGCGCCCTGTCGAATGGGCGCGCTGGCCAGCGAGATGCAGATACTGCCCTCAACCCTGACTGCGCTCGCTGATGGCCTTGAAGAAAAGGGCCTGCTTGTGCGGGAACGGGACCCGGAGGATCGGCGCGCATGGCGTCTGAACCTAACCGAAATCGGCGTGAAGAAACGTCAGGACTTTTTGGCACATGCATCCGAAATATTCACCGAGGTCTCGGGACTTGCGAAATCCGAGACACGCATGATCTCGGCCCTGATGCTCAAGGTCACTCGTAACATCAAGGCCAACGGCCTGCCTGAAGGAGCTAAAGCATGCAACTGAGATTTGTCACAACCCTTGCCCTTGCCCTGTCCCTCGGAATGCCCGCTATGGCGCAACCTCCCTTGAAACCGGTCAAACTCGTTACCGCGAGTGATGGCGGAACCACCGTCACGCGACAGTTTTTTGGTCACGTGGTCGCGCGTCAAACTGTTGATCTTGCCTTTCAGGTTGGTGGTCAGTTGCTCGAATTCCCAGTGATCGAGGGCGCGACACTGGCCAAGGGGGATCTCGTGGCAAAGCTTGATCTTGAAGCCTTCGAACTATCGCTGGATCAGGCCCGGCTGCAAAAGGATCAGGCCGACCGCACTCTGGCCCGGCTGCAACAGCTTTCGACCTCAACCGCCAGCCAGGTGCGCATCGACGATGCAGGGACACAGGCGGCCCTTGCCGGCGTGGCGTTGAAAAATGCCGAGTTTGCCCTCAACCATGCGACGCTCTCTGCACCGTTCGACGCGCTTGTCGCGGCGCGCAATGTGGCCAATTTCGCCACCATAAGCGCGGGCACCCCGGTGGTGCGCCTACATGATATGTCGGAAATCCGGGTCGAGGTCGACATCCCCGAAGTGCTGTTTCTGCGCGCCGAATCCGCACCGAATGTGGAAATCCACGCCAAGTTCCCGTCATCCGATAAGCTGTTTCCGGTTTCGGTGCTTGAGTACAACGCCGAAACCTCGAAAGTGGGCCAATCGTTTCGCGTGACGTTGGGCATGGCCCCTCCCAAAGGGCTACGCATCCTGCCCGGAGCCTCAGCCACGGTGATCGCCACCATCAAAGGGGAACATCGCAAAGCGGTCGTGCTGCCGAAAACTGCTGTCTTCGTCGATGAAACCGGCCAGCCAAGCATTCTGGTCTTCTCGCCCAAGGGCGCCAGCGAAGGCAATCTGAAGAAAATCACTGTCGAGGTTGCCCCGGCACCGGGTGAGGGAATTCTGGTGGTCTCGGGGCTGGAGCCCGGAAGCGAAATTGTTGCCACTGGCGGCGCGGCCTTGAAAGACGGCCAGACCGTCCGCCGTTTCACCGGCTTCGGGAACTGAGGATAAGCTGATGAACATCGCACGAGCGTCCATTGAAAAGCCGCTTTACGTCTGGCTAATCATCCTTGGTGCCCTTCTGGGCGGGCTTTGGGGGTTCACTTCGCTGGGACGCCTCGAAGATCCGGCCTTTACCATCAAACAGGTGGTGATCGCCACGCAATACCCCGGCGCCAGCGCCGAGCAGGTGGCCGTCGAAGTCTCGGAGCCGCTTGAATCCGCGATTCAGAAGATGGGGGAAGTCGACAAGATCACTTCGATCAATCAACCCGGCCAATCCCTGATTACGGTCGAAGTCTTTTCGACCTTTGGCGGCGATGACCTGCCGCCAATCTGGACCAAGTTGCGAAACCGTGTTTCGGACGCGGCCCGTTCTCTGCCCGAAGGGGTCAGCGAACCTTATGTGAACGACTCTTTCGGAGACGTGTTTGGCATCTACTACGCCGTCACCTCTGATGGCTATTCAGACGCCGAGAAACACCAACTCGCCACCTTCCTGCGGCGCGAATTGCTGGTGGTTGACGGGGTCGCCGATGTCGAAGTCAAGGGGCTGCCCGACGAGGCAATCTTTGTCGAACCCGACATGGCCCGCGCTGTGAATCTGGGCCTGCCGCCGCAATCCATCATAAGCGCGCTGGCGAATGCAAACTCGGTTGTCGATGCGGGATCTATTCAAAACGGAGACGTTCGAACCGTCATCCGGGCTCCCAAAGGCTCGGGCACGGTCGAGGCGATTGCCGCGCTGACCATCGGTTCGGGTGGCGATGTGGTCAACCTGTTTGACATCGCCGATGTTCACCGCGACCGTCAGGACAATCCCGACCTGATGGTGCGGCTCAATGGCCAAGACGCCTTTACGCTCGGCGTGGCCGGGCTTTCCACCGAAAACATCGTCGAAGTCGGACGCCGTGCAGATGCGCGGCTGGCCGAACTTGATAGCATCATCCCCTACGGGGTTGAATTGCACCAGATCTACCAACAGCATGTCGTGGTAGATGAGGCATCTCAGGCATTCCTTGTGAACCTTGCCATGTCGGTGTCGATCGTGGTGATCGTGCTTGCCATCTTTATGGGGTGGCGCGCCGCTGTGGTGGTGGGCACAACGCTTCTGCTCACTGTCGTTGGCTCGCTTTTCTTCATGGCGTTGTTTTCCATCGAAATGGAACGGATTTCGCTGGGCGCGCTCATCATCGCCATGGGTATGCTGGTCGATAATGCCATTGTGGTGGCGGAAGGCATGCAGATATCAATGCGGCGAGGCAAGAATAGCCGCTCTGCCGCCGATGATGCCGCCGAGAAAACGCAAATCCCGCTTCTTGGGGCCACCGTGATCGGCATCATGGCCTTTGCCGGGATTGGGTTGTCACCGGATGCCACCGGCGAGTTCCTGTTCTCACTTTTTGCCGTGATCGGCATTTCCCTACTGCTTTCCTGGGTTCTGGCGCTGACCGTCACTCCGCTACTGGGTCACTATCTGTTCAAACAGGGCACGGGCGACGAGGACGACGCCTATGGCGGCTGGGTTTTCCGCATGTATGGCTGGTCTCTGAATCTGGCCCTGCGCCTGCGCTGGCTGGTGATGGCCGCGTTGATCGCCATCACCGTGGTGTGTTTTGCCGGGTTCGGACTGATGAAGCAGGCCTTCTTTCCCGACAGCAACACTCCGATGTTCTTTGTTCACTACAAGTTGCCGCAAGGCACGGACATCCAGACAACATCAGATCACATGCGCCTGATGGAGACGTGGCTGGCCAAACGGGATGAGGTCGTTTCCGTCGCCACATTCATCGGTCAGGGCGCATCGCGCTTCATGCTGACTTATGAATCCGAAAAGGCAAACCCCAGCTATGGCCACCTGATTATCCAGACCGAAACGCTGGATCAAATCCCTGCGCTGCGTGCTGAGTTGAACAGCTTTGGCCGCGCCAGTTTCCCTGAGGGCGAGTTTCGCACCAAACGGTTGGTCTTTGGCCCAGGTGGCGGTGCCCCAATCCAGCTTCGCCTCTCTGGTCAGGACCCGGCCATGCTGCGCCAACTGGCCGCCAATATGCAATCGGTCCTTCACCATGCGTCCGACAACCTGATCGACATGCGCACCGATTGGCGCGAACAGGAACTGGTGCTCACGCCGATCTATGCTACCGAACGGGCCCAGACCGCAGGCATCAACCGCGATGACGTGGCCCAGATGCTCAAACTGGCGACCGACGGCATCTCTTCCGGCGTCTACCGCGAAGGCGACAGACAGATTCCCATCATTACCCGCCTGCCACGAGACAGCCATTTGGAATTGTCGGATCAGGTCGTGTTTTCCTCATCCACCGGCGCGGTCCTGCCGATTGAGCAGATGATCGACGGGATGGAATACCAAGTACAGAACACCCTTGTGCATCGCCGCAACCGGGTGCTGACCCTCACGATCGAGGCCGACATCCCGGCCGGACTGACCGCCTCACAGGTTCAGACCGAAATTCAGGCCGCAGCCGAAGCGGTGCAGTTACCAGTCGGCTACACGATGGAATGGGGCGGCGAATATGAAAGCTCTCGCATGGCGCAAAAAGCCTTGGGCGCACAGATCCCGGTCTCGGTACTGATCATGGTTCTGATATCGATACTCTTGTTCAACGCCCTGCGCCAACCGTTGATAATCTGGCTTCTGGTGCCGATGTCGGTCAACGGCGTGGTGATCTCGCTTCTGGCAACCGATATGCCGTTCACCTTCACCGCGCTTCTTGGCTTGTTGTCGCTGTCGGGGATGCTGATCAAGAACGGCATCGTTCTGGTCGAAGAAATCGATCTCGTTCGGGCCGAAGGCGTTGCCCTGCGCGAGGCCATCATCACCGCCTCGACCTCGCGGCTGCGGCCTGTGATGTTGGCGGCTGTGACAACCATTCTGGGAATGGCCCCGCTGCTGACGGATGCGTTCTTCGTATCAATGGCAATCACCATCATGGGGGGGCTGGCTTTTGCCTCTGTCCTGACATTGGTGGCCGCACCAGTGCTGTATGATCTGATGTTTTCCCGCGACTCCAAAAACGAGGCAGCCTCGGTTCACGCCGCGTAGGAAAACTATGTGACCCAAAGCAACACTGAAACACCGTTCAGCGAGGCCGCGCCAAACGCGATGGCCCGCTGAAATCGGGGGAAAGACGGGAGAGAGCCTTGGGCGGGATTGCCACCCTTGCCAAGCTCGCGCCCTTGGGATTAGCTGCGCGCGCGGCCATCTGGCCGGACCACACCCCACCGCTGCGAGCCTCCTTTGCCCTTGGCAATACACGCCGCATTCCGAACCAGCGGCTTGCATGAGAAGGACGTCAACATGAAAGACCCCCGAACCCCCGTCACACTGCTGACCGGCTTTCTCGGCGCGGGCAAGACGACACTTCTCAACGCCATCCTCCAAGAGTCTTCCGCAGGGCGTATCGCCGTGATCGTCAACGAATTTGGCGAGGCCGGGCTTGACCATGATCTCATCGAAAGCACCAGCGAAGAAGTCATCCTGATGCAGTCGGGCTGTCTGTGCTGCACTGTGCGCGGTGATCTGGCCCGCACGATCATAAGCCTTTACGCACGACGCGAGCGGGGCGAGCTTGAATTCGACCGTGTGGTGATCGAAACCACCGGCCTCGCTGATCCGGCACCAATCCTTCAGACCCTCACCTCCGATCCCTACCTCGCCAACACCACGCGCCTTGATGGCGTCGTGACGGTCGCCGATTGCGCCAACGGCCCGGCGACCCTCGACGCCCAGTTCGAGGCCGTCTCACAAGCCGCGATGGCCGATCTCATCGTGCTAAGCAAACCCGATCTCGTGTCCCCCGAAAAGCTCATCATGTTCGAAGAACGGCTGCGCGGCATCAACCCCGGTGCCCGTATCCTGCATTCCGTGCGCGGCGCGGGCCTCAAAGGCCGCCTCTGGGGCCTCAGCGGTCTGCGTCAGGGCGTCGCCCCGAAAGAGGCGCTCGACTGGATGAAACTCCCCAAACCCGCCGCTGATCCGCTGGCAAATCTCTCCGGGCTCGCCCCCAAGGCCCCCGCCCCGATGGGGGTCTCATCCCATGATACCCGCATTCGAAGCGCCTCGATCACGTTTGACAAACCCCTTACCGACACGGCCTTTGATGATTGGCTGAATGCTCTGGTGGCCCGGCGCGGCGCCAATCTCCTGCGCGTCAAGGGAATCGTCTTTCTCGAAGGCATCGAGTTCCCCTTCGTCTTCCACGGGGTTCAACACATCTTTGAACCGCCCCTGCCGCTCAAAGACTGGCCCGCCGGAGATACCACCTCGCGCGTCGTCATCATCGCCCGCGACATAAGCGAACGAGAGCTGAAAGAAAGCCTCGAACAACTGCGCTCCGGTCAAGCGCCGGAAAAGACCGAGCCATTCCCCGGCTGGAAAGACATGGAAGTCACGAACTGGCCCTAGAACCGCCGCTGCCCTGTACCGATAGGTGCTGGCACCTCCGGTGCCACTCGGGCTGGGGAGTATAGAAAAAGCTCGCGCTG
>JAAEZB010000059.1:15905-19535 GCA_018223085.1 Paracoccaceae bacterium | reverse complement strand
AACCGCGATCCCATCCGCCAACCGCGCCGCCTCGGCAAGGTCATGGGTGATGAACATCCCCCCAAAGGCCCGCTCTTCCCCAAGGCTTAGAACCAAGTCCTGCAACCGCCGCCGTAGCGCCGGGTCCAACGCCGCAAACGGCTCATCAAAAATAAGAAAATCCGGCTCCGTACTCAGCGCCCTGGCAATCGCCACCCTGGCCCGCATCCCCCCCGATAATTCCCCCGGCATCTTGTCCAGATCATCCGGCAAAAGCGCCACTTTTTCGGCGGTTTCCTCCGCTTTTTCAAGTGTCTCTCTCTTGCCCAACCCCTTGAGGGTCAAGGGAAAAGCAATATTCTCCCGCGCATTGGCCCAAGGCAGAAGGCGGGATTGCTGAAACACCATCCCGTGCTGACGATACTGGCGCAGGATACGACCCTTGGTCGGTTTCAATATGCCCGCCGCGATGCTCGCCAGCGTCGATTTCCCGCATCCCGACGGCCCCACCAACGCGACCATCTCGCCCGGCCGGATCACAAGAGACACCGTGTCGAGAACCTTCCGTCCCGAATAAATATGGCTGATCGTGGCAAGGGTCATCCCGCTCATAGCCCAACCCTCTTCCACTGCCCCACGCGCCGCTGCATCGGACGGATAATCCCGTGCTCAATCGCCAAAAGCCCCATCACCGCAAGCACCACGTAGGCCAGCGCCATATCAATATCCATATGCGCCCGCGACTTGGCCAAAGCCGCCCCGATCCCGGCTACGTTGCTCACAAGCTCCGACATGATCGCGACCTTGAACCCAAGCGCCAGCGCAATCCCGAACACCGGCGCCAGCGTCGCAATAATCTGGCGCAAGGCAACCCGCGCGAACTGGGCCCAGATCGACGCGCCAAACGCCGCCGCCATCTCCTCAAGCCGCCGGTCACGGGTCAGCACCGCATCGACCATCCCGATATACAAAATAGGCCCCGTCACGATCGAAATCGTGAACAGGATCGACCCATGCGATGGCCCGAACCAGATCATCGTAAGGATAACCCAAGCCGTCGCCGGAATGCCAAGGAGGATCGTCGCCACCGGCGCGAGCATCTGGCGTATGAACTCCACATACCCCGCCATAAGCCCCAAAAAACCGCCGATTATCAATGATATAGCCAGCGCAAGAACGACGCGCGCCACCGTCGCGCCAAGGATGATCCATCCATCCGCAGTCGCCAAAACGCCAAAGGCCGCCTGCACCGTCTGCACCGGCGACGGCAGGATAAACCCGCCATAGGCCATATGCCCCGCCTGCCAAATCCCAAGGAACAACGCGAGGCCAAGCGCCGGTGGCCCAAAGCGTTTGACCGCATCAAGCAACAGGAGCGGCGCCATCTCGCGCCACTCCCCAAGCCGCTCTCGCAAAGAGATCCGGTTTATGCGGGTCTCAAAGGCCATACAGCCCGGCATCGGGCATCCGCCCGCCAATGATCTTCGGGTCCGCCTCAAGAAGCGCCATATAGAGCGCCTTGAGCTTGTGTCGTGCCTCTTTGGCACTCTGCGCATTGAGGTTGGCATAGGGGATCGCCATCTCAAGAAGCTTTGCGTTGCGCTCAAGAAACGGCGCCGCATCCGCCGCTGCAGCAGCCGGATCGGCGTTGAGCGATACGGTCGCCTCGGCCAATGCCTTTTGCAGCGCCGGGATCACCTCCGGATAGGCGTCGACAAACCCCTTGCGCGCCACAAGCGACGCCTGCGGCAAGGACGCCTCAATCCCGGTGATCTTGCCCATCACGTCGCGCATTTGCTCGCCACGATAGAGATCTTGCCCCTGCGCCTTCCCCTTCATGAGAGCCGCAGACGCCACAGGTTCAGGCACAAGCGCGACCTCCGCCCGCCCCGCCAAAAGAAGCTGCGCGCCTTCCATCTTGGTTGCCGCCGCAAGAATCTCCACCTCATCCTCGGCAATTCCGTAATAACGCAGTGCAAGACGGAACATATGCCCGGTAAAGCCATTGATCGACGGCACGGCAACCTTCCTGCCGCGCAGATCGGCAACCGAACAATCCTTGATCCCGCGCGCAATCAACCCGCAATGCCCATCCGTCAGAACCGACACGATCTGCATATCAAGGCCCTTGTTATAAAGGCTTGCCGCCCCTTGCGACGCCATCACGGTCAGCGGCACCTTCCCCGATACAAACCCCGCGCGCATGTCGTCCGGCGTGGTCCAGACCGAAAGGTCGACCTCCTTCGCCAACGGCGCCAAAAGCCCACGCGCCTCGGCATGAGCAAGGAGGATACCCGGCCCCGAACGCGGCGCCTGCATCACAAGACGGTCTAACCCGCCCGACGAGGCCCGCAAGAATGAGGGCGCCGCAAGCAAAGCCGCCGCCCCCGCCAGAGTTTGCCGACGAGTCAGGGTTTTCGATGCTTGGGTCATAACATGTCTCCGATAATCATCTTTGATGATCGTCCCTACACCACTTCCCTTTGCGCCGTTTTGATTAGGATCAATCCCCCCCTTCAAGCGCACCCAGCCCTTCAACAAGCATCGCGCCCATACCACCGCTTTCCATATGCAGGCGCAGGCGCTGGTTATAGCCACCAGGCGTATTCAGCGCCTCGACAAGCTCGCCACATTCCGCCCCTGCAAGGCTCGACGCTACAAGCATGCGCAGAAAGGCTTCGCCCTGCGCCCGATCATCAACCCGCTGCCCAAGCCAATCCGCTGCTTGGCCCACCATCGCCGCCACCGGCGACAGAACCGCCTGCGCACAGAGATAAGCCTGCATCTCGGCCTCATCCTTAAGCGCAAAGACCGAGTTGCGGGCGCCAAATATCTCTTCGACGAGCCCCCTATCGCCCTGCATCATGATTGGCGAGCCGCCTTTGGCGATCCCCGGAAACGGCATCATGATCGCCGCCGCCCCTGCCGGGCGGACCATCTCGCCCACCTCTTCAAGCGGCACATCCGCCATAAAGGAAATGACCTGCTGCCCAGCCCGAAACGTCACCGCGCCAAGCGTTTCCTTAGCCCGCCCCGCCATCAGGCCAAGGAAAATCACATCGCTTTGATCAACGACTTCCTGATTATCCGCAACGCGCACCGCCTCATACTCCTGCGCCAGCGCCTCTGATCGCGCTGCACTACGCCGAGAAACGGTGATCTGATGGCCATCTTCGGCAATCCCCCGCACAACCGCACTGGCAATCGTGCCAGTCCCAAGCACTCCAATTCGCATAAGCTCTTCCTAATTCTCTGGCGCAACGCATCGCGCGCATAGCTACGAAATGGATGATGTCGCCTGCCCACGCGTCGATCAAGGCTACCGCCACTGATCGAACCAACATTGGTCCTGTCACGCTTACGTTCCGGCCTCTGCACTCATTTAGGGAGCCCTTCGCTCGAAGGCCAAGGGCCTTTTGCCACCTAACGACGAATGCCGCCGTCGTGGATTATAGAACTCATTGATATGTCGGACTATCGCCCCCTCGGCTTGGCGTCTGGTTTCCCGGCGATTGCGCCAAATCAGCTCTGCCTTGATGGATTTGAAGAACGTTTCCACCATGGAATTACCGTAGCAATTTCCTTTTCCGCTCATTGCTTCTTGAAACCAGCACTCAGGCCCAAACCGTGAAACCACTGGTCATTTCCGTG
>JAAEZB010000059.1:12540-15661 GCA_018223085.1 Paracoccaceae bacterium | reverse complement strand
ATGCCCATCCCAAGGCCCGAGAACAGAGCAAACACCCCGAACAGGATTCCATGTGCCAGATCACCATTGGCCCAAAGATGCACCCCCGACCACAAAAGCAACGCCCACAAGAGCGGTTGCCGCGTCACTCCGGCAATCCCCGGTCTCTCTGGGTCAAACCCCGTCGCACGCCCCTCAAAGGCAAAAGGGTTCGCCGCCGCCGTGCCGAACACCACAAGCAAAACACAGAGCGGCATGACAAGGTTGACCGCCCAGCGCGCCGCAATGCTCTGATCCCAGAGCGTCACCACCGGCGCCCGCCCCGCAGCCCAGATCACCCAAAGCAAAAGACCCGTCGAGAACAGGCTGAACAACACCGTGTAGCCCGTCGCCCCACATAATGACACAAGCCGCCGCTTAACCCCGAACAGCGCCGGAATGCGATGCGACGCCAGGAAAAGCGTCATCGCGGCCACGAACTCGATCCAACCCATTACATCCCCCCAAACACCCGCCTCACATTGATGAGGCCACATCCCGGAAAGGCAGGACGCGCCCGCAATCATCGTCTAGAGTAAATCCAAGCACAACCTCCGCCACAGAAGCCCGAACAAGATGCCCAACACACGCGCCCCGTCCGTTCTCATCGTCGCCCACGGAAGCCCCTCCGATCCCGACACTCAAGAGGCCGCCCTGACCGCACTCGCGGCACAGGTAGATGCCGCCCTGCCGGATATCCGCGTCAAAGGCACCACCCTCGCCGCGCCCGGCTGTTTCGAAGCCGCCGTTGCTGGGCTCGGCACGCCGCTCCTCTACCCGTTCTTCATGGCCGATGGCTATTTCGTCCGCCGTATCCTCGGCGACAAGGCCAAGACCCACGGCCTGACCGTCCTGCCGCCCTTCGGCCATGAACCCGCGCTGCCTTCCGCAATCGAAACCGCTTTGACCGACCTGCTTGCGACCAAAGGCTGGTCTGCGGCGGACACGACCCTCCTTGTTGCCGCCCATGGCAGCGCCGTATCCCAAAAGAACGCCGAGACAACCAAGGCGCTCACCGCCCGCCTTCACTCTGCTCTCGGGTTTGCTTCCGCGCTGTCTGGTTTTGTCGAACAGGAACCCTTCCTTGGCGACATCGCCCGCGATCTCGGTCAAGCAATCTGCCTGCCTTTCTTCGCCCTACGCGCCGGTCACTATATCGACGACGTGCCCGAGGCCCTCGCCTCGGCAGACTTCTCAGGCCCCGTCTTGCCGCCCTTCATCGAATGGCCCCGCACCGCCGATCTCATCGCCCAGAGCCTTACAGATCACACTGCCCTGAAAGACCAACGCACCTAACCAGCCACGCGCAGGGGCGTGCGCTCTTTATGCTCCGCCGGATCGCGCCGAAGACCCTCAGAGGCTTTGGGCCATGTGAGCAGGATCATCGCGGTGCCGGTGATCCCATTACGCGCGATAACATCTGGCATCTCCCCTACGACACAGCGCAAAAGCGCCTGTCCGGGCTTTGAGACATCCACACCAATCTGAACCGGCGTCTCCTGCGGAAGGCCACGCGCCAAAAGCGCGTCGCGAATACGCTCGGCCTGCCGCGCGGCCATGTAAAACGCGGTCGTGCTGCCCGGCTGGGCATGGCGCACGCAATCCGGAAGCGGATCATCCTCGCTACCGGTGCCCGTGGTGAGGATCAAAGTATCGCTCGTGCCGCGCTCCGTCAGGCTCTGCTGAAAGGCCGCAGCGGTCGCAAAAGCCGCCGTCACGCCCGGCACAATGTCGACCGGAATATCCGCATCCATCAGCGTTTTCAGTTCTTCACCCGCACGCCCGAACACACAGGGATCGCCGGATTTCAGACGCACAACACGATGGCCCTGCTTCGCCTCGGCAAGGATGATGGCGTTGATCCGCTCCTGCGGCCAGGCATGCGCCCCAACATGTTTGCCCACAAAAACCCGCCTCGCATCGCGGCGGGCCAGTTCAAGCACCTCTTCATCCACCAGACGGTCATAGAAAATTACATCGGCCTCCTGCAAACGCTGTACCGCCCGCAAGGTCATCAGATCGCGCGCACCGGGCCCCGCACCGACAAGAGAAACCCGCCCATTTGTGTCCGCCTCGGGCCGCCCACCGGCCTCAATCGCGGCCTTGATCATCCGCGCCGCCTCGCGCTCCTGCCCGCGCGACCAGGCATCGCCCGGAGCGCCCTTGAAAACCCATCCCCAGAATGCACGGTGCTGATCGCGCGCAACCCGCTTGGCCACACTCCCCCGGAGCCGCCCGGCCAAACCCGCCAACCCGCCCAGCTTTTGGGGCAGCATCAGCTCCAGTTTGGTTTTGATCTCACGCGTCAGAACAGGCGCTGTGCCTTCGCTACCAATCGCGACGACAACCGGATCCCGATCAACAATCGCCGGCGTGGTCATGTCACAAAGGTCGGGACGGTCCACAACATTAACGATACATCCCGCCGCCTTGGCGATACCGTGGGCCGCCTCATCCGCCGCGACACACCCCGTAGCCACAAAAACCATCGCCGCACCGGCAAGTGTTTCTGCACTGAGGTCTGCCTCAAGACGTGCACGCCCGGAATCGATCAGGTCATGAATTTCATCATCCGGCTCTCGCGCGATGAAAACCAAATCGGCATCGGTCTTGAGCAACAGGCGCGCTTTCTGTGCGGCCTGCTCGCCTCCTCCCACGATGACAACGCGGCGTCCCGTGGTGCGAATGAACATTGGAAAGGCTTTCATGGTCTGTCCTCTCAGGCCGGAATAGGTTGGCGATGCGCGGCCCAGGCCTGCGCAGCTTTGGCGGCACCGTCCGTTGCGCCCAAAGCTTCAAAAGCCATGGCCGCAGTGCCCAGAACGGTTTGGAGCTCGAAATCCGGCCCCTCCCCGCCCGCACACAAGGTTCGGAAGATGTCTGGCTCGCTCTCGGCCAAACGGCGGGTCTCACCGCTGCGCGCGACATAGGTCTTCTGCCAAAGCGCCCCATCCCGCAGGCCAAACGCCTCAATCTGCTTGGCTGGATTACGCTCGAACTCTCCCCCGCCGCCCTTGATGACACTCAGGGCCCGCCACCCCAAACAAGCGGCGGCATCGGCCTGAAGCAGACGATAGGACGGGTGGAAAACCCCCTGCACACT
>JAAEZB010000059.1:5477-12316 GCA_018223085.1 Paracoccaceae bacterium | reverse complement strand
CGTTCCAACCATGCAGCAGCACAGGATACCCCGCCTCGGACACGAGCTTAGCCGACAAGAGAAACCAGGGCGCGCCACGTGTGCGCCCGGCCGCATAGCTGGGCCAATCAAGGTCCGCACCACCAATCGGGGCCACGGCGGATTGGGCGGCGGCGGCAAACCCTGCGATCTCTTGTGCCGTTTCGCCTTTCATCCGCAAAAGCATGAGAAGCGCGCCAATCGCCTCGGGCGCAGCTTCGCCCGCCAGCATCAGCTCCATCGCCTCGCGCGCCTCATCCTGCGTCAAAGACCGGGAACGCCCCGGTCCCCGACCCAGAATACGCACATATGGGGCAAGGCTCATTCGGCGGCCTCACGAAGCGGAATACGCGCCAGAAGATCGGCAATCTCGGGACGGCAGGAGCCACAATTCGTCCCCGCCTGAAGCGCCTCTCCAACCGCCTCAACGGTCATCGGAATGCCGCTTTCGACCGCCCGCAAAATCTCGTTCGCCCCAACGCTGAAACACGAACACACAATCGGGCCGGGATCGGGAAGGTCCGCCGGCGCACGACCAGTGACCGCCGCCCCTCCGTCCTTGCCGGGCAAAGTCGCAAGATAGGATCGTTGCACACTGACCGGCGTGCGACTGACATAAAGCGCGGCAAGCAACCCGCCCTCATCGTCAAGGAACGCCAACCGTGCTTCGCCCCGCGCCGCGTCAATCATTGTCTGAACGCGGGCCTCGGACAGGCCAAACATCTCGCGTGCATGCTGTTCCCAGTCGTCAACCGGCGTATCCCCCGCCATTTCAACGCGCCAGCCAGCATTCGTCTTTACCCGCGCCCAATAGGCACAATCGGGCAAGATACGCTGCGCTGAAACCGCAAACCCGAACCATGCCGCCTCGAACGGCGCGGCGGCCACGGTCGAGCCTTTGCTTTCGGGCTGCCCCGAAACCGGGTCCACATGTGCCGCAACCAAGGCGTCAATCCGCGCAGACGGCGCGGTTTCCCCCGTCCAGTGCATCGGAACGAACATCTCTCCCTGGCGCACAGCATCGGTGATAAGCGCCCGCACAACCGCCTGCCCCTGATCGTTGCTGAGCGTCACAAGATCCGCCGCCCCGATCTTAAGGCGGCGTGCATCTGCGGGATGTATCTCGACAAAAGGCTCGGCCAGATGCGCCGCCAAACGCGGCGACCGCGCGGTGCGGGTCATCGTGTGCCATTGGTCGCGCGTGCGCCCGGTATTGAGCCGGAAACCATGCCGCGCATCCCGCTTGGACATCGGCGGGCGCCAATTGACGGCGAGCATCTTCGCCTTGCCATCCGCATGAAAGAACTGGCCATCCGCAAAAAACCGGCCGCCCTGCCGTGCCGCCGTCACAGGCCAGCGCACAGGCGCAAGATCCGCATACCCCGCATCATCCAGATCAGAGAGCCCCGAGATGTCGAAGTCCCGCCCAAAAGCGCCCGCAATACCGGAAAGCGCCGCATATTCGCGGAAAATCTCGGCGGGCGATGCGTAATCAAACGCGCTGGCCCAACCCATCCGCCGGCCTACCTCGGCCAGAATGTCCCAATCCGCGCGCGTCCCCTCTGGCGCCGGGAGAACAGGGCGCTGGCGGCTGATCGTGCGATCCGAATTGGTCACGGTGCCGGATTTCTCGCCCCAAGCCGTCGCCGGAAGACACACATCCGCAAGCCGCGCCGTATCGGTTTCGCCGGTGATGTCCGACACAACCGTAAAGTCGCAGCCCGCAATCGCCGCACGCACGCGGTCGGCGTCCGGCATCGACACAGCCGGATTGGTGTGAATGATCCAAAGCGCCTTGATCCGCCCGTCTCCCACCGCGCGGAACATATCTACGGCTTTCAATCCGGCGGCGTCCGGTATCGCAGGCGCAGACCAGAAATCACGCACCGCCACCCGATGATCGGCGTTCTCAAGGTCAAGGTGACAGGCCAGCATATTGGCCAAGCCGCCAACCTCACGCCCACCCATAGCATTGGGCTGGCCGGTGACGGAAAACGGCCCCATGCCTTCGCGCCCAATCCGGCCCGTCGCCAGATGGCAATTAATGATCGCGTTGACCTTATCCGTCCCGGACGTGGATTGGTTCACGCCCTGACTGTAGATCGTGACAACCTTCTCGGTGCCAAGCCACATATCGTAAAACTGCGCCAGTTGATCCGCAGGCAATCCGGTCAGGGCAAGATCATCGCCCCGCGCCGCCGCAATGGCCGCCTCCGCCCCGTCCACATGGGTCAGGAAATCACCATCAAGCATGTCGCGCCGCGCAATCTCACTCAGCAGACCATTGAAAAGCGCCACATCTGATCCCGGCTCAAGCGCAAGATGAAGGTCCGCCCCGTCACAGCTTGCCGTGCGACGCGGATCAATCACCACAAGTTTCAGGCCGCGCGTCTTCCGGGCGCGCAGAATGCGTTGATAGAGAACCGGATGGCACCATGCGAGGTTCGATCCGGTCAGCACAATCACATCGGCCTCTTCCAGATCCTCATAGGTGCCGGGCACGGTATCGGTCCCAAAGGCGCGTTTGTGCCCGGCCACTGACGACGCCATGCAAAGGCGCGAATTCGTGTCGATATTGGCCGACCCGATGAACCCTTTCATCAGCTTGTTGGCGACATAGTAATCCTCGGTGAGCAACTGCCCGGAGACATAGAACGCCACACTATCGGGCCCGTGCTCGGCAATGGTGCGCTTGAACCGCTCCGCCACCAGATCAAGCGTACTATCCCAATCGCGTGTCTCCCCCTGCACCACAGGCGCAAGCAACCGCCCCTCAAGCCCCACCGTCTCGCCCAGCGCCGAACCCTTCGAGCAGAGCTTGCCGTAATTGGCCGGGTGATCCGGATCACCCTTGACCTCAAGGCGCCCGTCATCCCCCTGACGCAGGAGAACACCGCAGCCCACACCACAATAGGGGCACGTGGAACAGGTCCAGGGGGCTTGTTCGGCACTATCCTTCATGCGGCGCTCCGCGTGCGCAGGCTCTCGCCATCAATCAGGATACGCCCCCCCTCAAGACGCACCGGATAGGTGGCAATCCGCCCCTCATCCGCTCCTTGCGCCTCGCCGGTTTCCAGCGAAAAGACCCAGTTATGCAACGGGCAGGTGACAGAACGCCCATGCACAATCCCCTCCGAAAGCGGACCGCCCTTATGGGGACAGGTGTTCGAGGCCGCAAAGACCTCCTGCTCCTCCGTGCGAAACACCGCCACACAGCCCTCAGGGGTTTTCAGGATGCGCGCCCCGCGCAACGGGATGTCCTCGACAGATCCGATATCAATCCAGCTCATTCTGCGGCCTCCAGAGTAAGATCGGCGAGAGGGGCATAGCCCTCGGCCTTGCGCTCCACGTGGTCGGCCCACGGGTCTTTGCGATAAATGCTTTGGGAGAGTTCGAACGCGTCGATCAGGCGCTGGCGTTCCTCAAGGTCATCAACCACGCGCTCCTTGACCCAATCCAGACCCACCTTGGCCACCCATTTATAGGGGCGGTCGAGGTATTTGGCGTTTTCGCGATAAAGCTGAATGAACGCGATCGACAGGTCGATGGCCTCCTGCTCGCTCGGCACATCGGCCAGACGCTCGGTTTCCTTGAGGTCCATACCCGCCGCACCGGCGACACTGATCTGATAGCCACTATCGACACAGATCACGCCCACATCCTTGCAGGTCGCCTCGGCACAGTTGCGCGGACATCCTGACACCGCCAGCTTGACCTTATGAGGCGTCCACGACCCCCAAAGCGCCTTTTCAAGCTTGATCCCAAGGCCGGTACTATCCTGCGTGCCAAAGCGGCAATGGTCAGACCCCACACAGGTTTTCACCGTCCGCAGCCCCTTTGAATAGGCATGCCCCGACACCATCCCCGCACGGTTGAGATCGGCCCAAATCGCGGGCAAATCCTCGCCCTTGACCCCAAGAAGGTCGATCCGCTGCCCCCCGGTAACCTTGACCGTGGGCACCTGGTATTTATCCGCCGCATCGGCAATGGCCCGAAGCTCATCAGGCGTAGTGATCCCGCCCCACATGCGCGGCACAACACTGAACGTGCCGTCTTTCTGAATGTTGGCGTGCTTGCGTTCATTGACGAACCGCGATTGCGGATCATCCTGATACTCAAGCGGCCAATCCGCCAGCAGATAGAAATTGATCGCCGGGCGACAGACATGACAGCCATTGGGCGTTTTCCAGCCCAACTCCTGCCAGACAGCCGCCTGCGATTTGAGATCCTGCGTCTTGATCAGGCGGCGCACATCTTCATGGCTGAGATCCGTGCAACCACAAACCGCCTGCGTCTGGGGCGCCGCATAATCGTCGCCCAAAGTTAGTTCCAGAAGCTGCTCCACCAGCCCGGTGCACGTCCCACAGGACGCGCTGGCCTTGGTGCAGGTTTTCAAGGTCGGCAGGTCACCTGCCCCGCCTTTGATCGCTTCAACGATGGTGCCTTTGTTGACGCCGTTACAACCACAGATTTCTGCATCATCCGGTAAGGCTGCAACGGCTGCGAGAGGGTCCGATGCACCCCCTCCCTGATAGGCCGGGCCAAAGATCAGCGTCTCGCGCATCTCTTCGATATCCGTCCTGTCCTTGATCTGGGAATAGAACCATGCCCCATCCGCAGTATCGCCATACATCACGGCGCCTACAATGCGTCCGCCCTCAAGCACCAGTCGCTTGTAAACCCCACGTGCGGGATCGCGGAACACGATGTCCTCGCGGCCTTCTCCCTCGGCGAAATCACCCGCCGAGAAAAGATCACAGCCCGTCACCTTGAGCTTGGTCGAAACCTCTTTGTTGATGAAACGATCCGCCACACCCACAAGCGTATGCGCGAGAACCTTCGCCTGATCGTAAAGCGGCGCGACAAGGCCAAAAATCTCGCCATCGTGCTCCACGCATTCCCCAAGCGCCAGAATGTCCTCATTCGAGGTAATCATCTGGTCATCCACATGAACCCCGCGGCCCACGGCAAGCCCCGCCTCTTTCGCCAATGCGATAGAGGGCCGAATACCGACCGCCATGACAAGAAGGTCAAACGCAAGCTCTGTGCCGTCTTCGAGGACGAGCTTTTCCGCCCGCCCGTCAGGCCCGGCGACAATCTCTTTCGACACCGCCTGACACAGCACCTTGATGCCCTTGTCCATCAGGGACTTGCGCAAAAGATATCCTGCGGCCTCGTCCAGCTGACGCTCCATCAGGTGGCCCATGATATGCACAACCGTCACATCAACGCCCCGCGCGGCCATCCCGGCCGCCGCTTCAAGCCCCAGAAGACCGCCACCGATGACAACGGCCTTGCTGCCGGCCTTGTCGCCCAAGGCAATCATCTCTTCGGTGTCTTCAAGGTCGCGATAGGCGATCACCCCCGGCAAATCATGGCCGGGCATCGGGATGATGAATGGGGTCGAACCGGTGGCAATCACCAGCTTGTCATAGGCAAGAACCCCTTTCTCGCCCGTCACGGTTTTCGCCGCCGGATCAATCGCCGTTACCTGTTCGCCAAACCGACAGGTGATGCCATTCTCGGCATACCATGCATCATCATGGGTGACGATTTCTTCATAGGTCTTCTCGCCGGACAGAACCGGAGAAAGCATCAGCCGGTTATAGTTCCCGCGCGGCTCGGCATTGAAAAGAGTGATGTCATAGGCCTCGCGGTCCGCCTCAAGCAGATGCTCAAGCATCCGCCCCGACGCCATCCCGGCCCCGATCACAATAAGTTTCTGTTTCGCAGTCATGGGGTTACTCCGCTGCAATGGCTTTGGGCTGAGGCTTTTTCTGGGGTTTCGCCCCATGCTCGTATTCCTCAAGGAAATCGAGAACCTCTTGCCGATAGGTGTAGTAGTCAGGATGCTCCAGAAGCGCCTTGCGGGTGCGCGGGCGCGGCAGGTCCACATTGGTGATCTTGCCGATGGTCGCCTGCGGGCCGTTGGTCATCATCACCACGCGATCCGCCAGAAGGATCGCCTCGTCCACATCATGGGTCACGCAAATCGCGGTGACCTTGGTGCGCTCCCACACCTCCATGAGAACCTCCTGCAGTTCCCAGCGGGTAAGACTGTCGAGCATCCCGAAGGGCTCATCCAAAAGCAGGAGTTTGGGCGACAAGGCAAAGGCGCGGGCGATACCGACACGCTGTTTCATGCCGTTGGACATCTCGGACGCGGCCTTGTCCATCGCATCGGCAAGCCCCACACGCTCAAGATAGTATTCGATCACATCCTGACGCTCGGCCATGCTGGCCTTGGGATAGACCTTGTCCACACCGATCGCCACGTTCTCCTTGGCGGTGAGCCACGGAAACAGGTTGGGCGACTGGAACACCACGGCGCGCTCGGGGTCCGCGCCGCGCACTTCGAAACCATCAAGCTTGATGACGCCTTTGGATACCTCGTTAAGCCCCGCCGTCATGGTCAGAACCGTGGATTTGCCACAGCCCGAATGCCCGATAAGCGAAATGAACTCGCCGCGATCCACCTTGAGATCGAAATCCTCGACCACGGTCAGCGGGCCTTTCGGCGTCGGGTAAATCTTGTGGATCTTGGAGAAATCGAGATAGCGGTTTTCGATCCCGCCTTCCTGCGCTTCGGCCACGGCGGCTGGCACCGCATGAATCGGCGTCACATCCGGAAGCTGGGTCGTGCCTTCAACCTTGGCCCCGATACCCACATCCATCAGGTAATTCGTGACCTTGACGCGCAACGCCTTGAAGGTCTCGTCATGGTTCATCGCGCTGCGATCACGCGGACGAGGAAGCGAAACCTTGAACTCTTCGCCCAATGTCCCGTCAGGATTAAGCGCGATGATCCGATCCGCCAGAAG
>JAAEZB010000059.1:0-5068 GCA_018223085.1 Paracoccaceae bacterium | reverse complement strand
GTGACCTCGCCGCTCGACGGCATCTCAAGCCCCGCCATCAGATTGATAAGCGTGGTCTTGCCCGTGCCGGAAAAGCCCAGCAACACAAGGAACTCACCCTCTTCAACGCTCAGGTCGATCCCCTTGAGAACGTCGGTCTTCGCCGTGCCAGCCCCAAAGGATTTCGAGACGTTTTTGAATTCGATCATACCCATGGCGCTCACCGGTTATTCGAGAAGGTAAAGAGCGACTGCAGGGCATACATCACACGGTCGAGCAGGAAGCCGATGATCCCGATGGTCAGCACCGCAACGATGATCTTGGCCAGGGATTGCGATGACCCGTTCTGGAACTCATCCCAGACGAATTTCCCAAGGCCGGGGTTCTGCGCCAGCATTTCCGCCGCGATAAGAACCATCCAACCAACACCCAGCGAAAGGCGCAGACCGGTAAAGATCAGAGGCAGGGCCGAAGGCAGGACCAGCTTGGTGATTTTGGTCCAGGTATTCATCTTGAGAACCTTGGAGACCGAAATCAGGTCCTTATCAATCGAGGCAACCCCAAGCGAAGTGTTAATCAGCGTCGGCCAAAGCGAACAGAGCGTCACAGTGATCGCCGACACAAGGAAGGATTTCGAAAAAAGCCCGTCATTCGTGGCATAAAGCGCCGAGACAACCATGGTCACAATCGGAAGCCACGCCAGCGGCGAAACCGGTTTGAAAATCTGCACAAGCGGGTTGATCGCTGCGTTGGCATAGGGCGACAGGCCCGCAAGAATACCAAGCGGAATGGCAATCGCCGACCCGATCAGAAAGCCAAAGAACACGGTTTTGATCGAGGTCCAGATTTGCTGATAATAGGAAGGCGACCCGGTATAGGGGATGTTCTTGACCTTCTCGGGCTGGCCCTTGTCGATGAACCGCTGGTTGCGGGCCTCGACGCGCTCATAGTGCTTGCTTTCTTTTTCGGCCTTCGCCTTGGCGTCCGCATGCAGGTTGACCGCTTCGGTCCAAACGGCAGCAGGGCCGGGAATAGCGCCAAGCGAGGTTTGCACCTTCGGCGCAAGCGTGCCCCAGAGAACGAGGAACGCGAGGATAGCAAGCACCGGCACCATCAACAGACGCCAGATTTCTTTCATCTGGGCGCGAGGATTGTCCCCGGCAGCAGCGCGCAGGATCGGCGTGATCCAGGCCAGGCCAAGCACCTGAAACCAATTATCCGCCTTGTTGATGCGGGTGAAAAGCCGGGCGCGGCGTGCTTCGCGGGCCTCGGCGTCAAGCGATTGCGGGTCGATGGCAGTCATGGGACGTGTCCTCGTCGGATAGTAGCGGGGGGCGTGCAGGGTTGGGGGAACGGTGCGTTGGGTGGGACAGCGATGCCGCCCCACCCCAAAGGCTTAGCCCTTGACCTCGGTGCCGCTCACGATCTGCGCCCCTTTAAGGCCGATCGGCAGGCTATCGAGATAGGCATTCGGCGCTTTGCCGTCATAGGCGATACCGTCGATGATATCCTCGGACGGGGTCGGCGCTTTATAGCCGTCGCTGTCCCAGGGGAAGTCCGCCTCATTGGCAAGGCCTTCCTCAACCAGCAGCTTGGCCGCCTCAAGATAGATTTCCGGCTTGTAGACCGACTTGGCCACCTCGTCGTACCAGCTATCCGACTTGGCCTCGGTGATCTGGCCCCAACGACGCATCTGCGTCAGATACCAGACCGCATCCGAATAGAAGGGATAGGTCGCGTTGTAGCGGAAGAACACGTTGAAGTCCGGAACCTCGCGCTTGTCGCCTTTCTCATACTCGAACGTGCCCGTCATCGAGTTGGCAATCACCTCGTAATCGGCACCGACGTAATCGGGACGGCTAAGGATTTCGACAGCCTCCGCACGGTTGGCGTTGTCATTTTCATCAAGCCACATCGCCGCACGAATAAGCGCCTTCACAACCGCCTTGGTGGTGTTGGGGTACTCTTCGGCAAACTCATTGGTGATGCCGAAAACCTTCTCCGGGTTGTTCTTCCAGAGTTCATAATCGGTAATCACAGGCACACCGATGCCCTTGAACACGGCCTGCTGGTTCCACGGCTCACCCACACAGTAGCCATAGATCGTGCCCGCTTCGAGCGTCGCCGGCATCTGCGGCGGCGGCGTCACCGAAAGAAGCACATCTGCGCCGATCTGCCCGGTGATGTTATCCTGCGAATAATACCCCGGATGCAGGCCACCCGCCGCAAGCCAGTAGCGCAGCTCGTAGTTATGCGTCGAAACCGGGAACACCATGCCCATGTTGAAGGGCTTGCCCTCGGATTTGTATTTCTCAACCACCGGCGCAAGCGCCTCGGCGGAAATCGGGTGCTGCGGGCGGCCGTCATCCATGAGCGGAATATGCGGCTTCATTTGGTCCCAGATCTCGTTGGAAACGGTGATCCCGTTGCCATTAAGGTCCATCGAGAACGGCGTGATGATATGCGCTTCGGTGCCAAAACCGATCGTCGCAGCAAGCGGCTGACCCGCAAGCATATGCGCACCATCAAGCGTGCCGTCGATCACCCCATCAAGAAGCACCTTCCAGTTGGCCTGTGCTTCGAGGGTCACGAAAAGCCCCTCATCGTCAAAAAAGCCCTGCTCATAGGCCACGGCGAGCGGCGCCATATCCGTCAGCTTGATAAAGCCAAAGGTGAGTTCTTCTTTTTCAAGATCGAGCATTTCAGCCAGCGCCGGGCTGGTGATGGCTGTGGTCGCCGCAAGGGCAAGGAGGAGTTTCTTCATCGGGTGCGTCCCTATGTCAGATGCGTTCGGAAAGGAGGGTTCCAAACAGAAAAAAGCCGCGCAAACGATCCGCCGGGAGGAGGTGGCGGACGTTTGAGCGGCTTTGCTCACAAATACCCAGTCTCTGGGAAAATCAGTTCGGCTCGCGTCGTTGCTGGCCTGTTTTTATGATGACCCAACAAAATGCTGCACTGCAAAAAGATTTCTCGATTCAGGCCTGAATCTTGCCAGCGCCCCGGAAACGATCCGGGATTCTGCACGATTTATAGTCAAAGTGCCTCGTTCGGATCAAAAATGTGACCATCAAAGAAGCTATCCCGCTTGAGAATCACAGTGCCATGCTCCGAAGCAACGGCACTTTCGGACGGGTTGGCCCCCTCAATTTTCGCGCTGGCCCCCGGAAGATCGGCTGTCGTGCCGTGCAGGGCCTCGCGAAAATAGTCCGGGCGAAACACCGCCGCGCCCTTGCGCATCGCCTCACCACGATCAAGCCCCAGCCGCGATGCCATGGCCCGCGCGATCCAGGCCCCCTGACTGCGCCAGGGAAAGCTCGCCGCGCCATCAAAGAACGTCACAAAAGACTCAACCTTGCGTGTCGTGCCCCGACCATCAATCACGATACGCCCCGTCAAAGCGCGCTCAATCATCTCTGCCGACAGGTCGAGATAGGCCGGACGCGACAGGATCTCCGCCGCAAGCATGACGGACCCCGGCTCGGCAAGCCAACGCTGCGCCCGCCAGACGGCGCGGATCATCCGCCCGCGCAACGCGGGCTCATTCGCGGCCCAATCCGCGCGCATGGCCAATACTTTTTCCGGCGAAAACGCCCAGATCGCAGAGCACGGCAAAAGAAGCTCTCCAACCCCGTTCTCGACCGCCATACTGCCCCATGGCTCGCCAACACAGAAGGCATCCACCTCCCCCGCCGCCACGGCATCCGCCATCAAAGGCGGCGGCACGGTGCGAATTTGAACATTCTGCGGCGCTGGCAGGCCAAGCGCCGTCAGCCAATAAAAGACAAGCTCCGCATGCATGGAAAACGGAAACGGCACACCGATCCGAAGCGCCTCTCCCGACGCCCCAATCAACGCGCGGCCCGCTGCTTCGGCATCATCAAAGCCAAAACCATGCCCGCCCGCGCGGATTTTCTCGGCCAATTGGGGGCTAACCCCGATCACATTGCCATTGACCGACAGGACCGACACCGCCTCTAGCGCCGCCCCGCCACCGCCAAGCCCCAAGGCCCCGGCCACAGGCACAGGCGCAAGCATATGCGCCGCATCAACCCGGCCAAAACTCAGCATATCCCGAAGCGCCGACCATGAGGGCGACGGCATCAGATCAAGCGCGATCCCCTCTTCCGCGGCAAACCCCATTTCCTCCGCCATGATAAGCGGCGCGGCATCCACCAGCGGCAAAAACCCCACCTTGAGCGTCACAGACCTCACGAGAGCATCCCCGCCGCAATCACCAATGCCTCGGCCACATCGGCCAACCGCTTACCCTGATCCATCGCCGCCTTGCGCAAAATAGCATAGGCCTCGTCTTCCTCGACCCCGCGCGCCTTCATAATCATGCCCTTGGCGCGGTCGATGACCTTGCGCTCTTCCAAGGCGCGTTTGGTTTCGGCCAATTCCGTGCGCATCCGCTGAAACATGCGAAACCGCGCAATAGCGGTGTCCATTACGGGCCGAAGCCGCTCGGGCTTAAGACCATCCACCACATAGGCCGACACCCCCGCCTCAATCGCGGTCTGGGCCAACGTGCCATCCGTCCCCGACACAAACATCGCAACAGGCCGCTCCAGCGGCCCGGACGCCAACGTCAATTCCTCAAGCATATCCCGTGTCGGATTTTCAATGTCGATCAACACCACATCCGGCGCGATCGCGGCAATTTTCTGACCAAGGCCCTTCGGCTCCTGAATCATGAACACGTCATAATCTCCGGCCGCTTCCAGCGCATCCACAATGGATCCGCCGCGGTCGTGGTCATCCTCAACAACGACAATCGTGAGTTTTGTGTTCATGCCGATGTCATGCCCAACCCCGACGCCCAGCTCAAGTGGCCCCATGTGTCAGCTACGATCAGGCGATTGCTTTTGCCACACGACACACAAAACTGCACAATTATTAGCCAAAGAAAGGAGGCCGCTCGAAAACGCACCCCCTCAAAATTAGGAATCGCCGGGTACATCACCGCGAGAAACCAGAGAAACCCCCAACAATCCCACACATGCCCCCGCCATCAGGCGCATCTAAATACAGCAAGGTGATGAATGGTGCCCAGGGGCGGAATCGAACCACCGACACGAGGATTTTCAAT
>JAAEZB010000058.1:13551-19847 GCA_018223085.1 Paracoccaceae bacterium | reverse complement strand
CCCAAGGCAGCCCCGGAGGCGAGGCGTTCGGGGGCAATATAGAGGAGCTTGAGGCGCCCGGCCTCAATCGCATCCCAGACGGCGGCGGTTTCTTCTTCGGTGTTGCCGGAGGTGAGGGCGCCGGCCTCAACGCCGGCTTCGCGCAGGGCACGGACTTGATCGCGCATGAGGGCGATCAGGGGGGAGATAACGACGGTGACTCCGTCGCGCACAAGGGCGGGGAGTTGGAAACAGAGGGATTTTCCGCCGCCCGTGGGCATGATGGCGAGTACGTTTTGACCACGCACTACGGCATCGACGATTTCTTCCTGGCCCGGGCGGAAGGATTCGAATCCGAAAACGTCACGCAGCAAAGTGGCGGCGGCCATGGAAGTCCTGCTCTGGTTGGTCAACTGCTTCTTGAGGGCAGTTTTTCATATTGATGCGGGCGTCACAACCCGCGCGACAGAGCCGGAATTTTTCAATCATTCCGGTTCGATGTCTTGGACGAAAATCGTTTACCCGGCGATCATAAGAGGATGGCGGGCAGGATGTAGTCGCGCAGGGAGATGATGATGATGAAAGCCACCAGCGGCGCGAGGTCGAGCGGGCGCGTATCGGGCAGAATATTGCGGATTGGTGTGTAGATCGGCTCTAGCAGGCGATTGAGGCCGAACCAAATCTGGGCCACGAATTGCTGACCCAGGTTCAAGACCTGAAAACTGATGAGCCAGCTCATAATGATGTGGATGAGCATGATGAAGAAAGCCACATCCAGAATGAGCCGCAGCGGTCCGTAGATTGCCATCATGAGCCGTAATCTCCTGTTTTACTGCCCAACAGGTAAGCGCGCGCGAAGCAAAGGGCAAGCCTCGCGCAAGGTCACGATTGACGCGGCAGGAGAGGGGGCAGAGAAGACGACGCAAAAGGAGCCGCCCATGTACCCTGTCATCCGGATGATCAAAGAGCTGATCGTGACCCGCAATGCGGAGCCGCTTCCTTTGACGGGCACGCATGTATCGCAGCATATCTGCTGGCCGCAGGACATCGATATCTGGATGGAGCTTAACAACGGGCGCACCCTTACCCTTCTGGATTTGGGCCGCATTCCCTTGGCGCATCGGATCGGGCTTATCGAGGTGCTGCGCAAAAAGCGCTGGGCGTTGACCATGGCGGGGGTATCGGTGCGCTATCGACGCCGTATTCGCACATTCGAGCGGTTCGAAATCCGGAGCCGTGTTGTCTGTTGGGACGACAAGTTTGTCTATCTTGAGCAATCCATGTGGAAACGCGACGGGGAATGCGCCAATCACGCGCTTTACCGTGCGGCGGTGACGGATGGGGATGGTATTGTGACCCCGACACGTATCCTTGCGGCGTTGGGACAAGAGGCGGAGAGCCCCGAGCCGCCGGAATGGATTGCCAACTGGATCGCGGCGGAAGCGACGCGACCCTGGCCACCGATGCAAGATTAACTTGCTTGAATCATGCCCACCCTGTCTAAGTATTTCCAAAGCATGGGGGGAAGTGTGAATGGCCGATATTTCCAAGCGTCGCCGTATCTGGGGTTGGTGGTTTTTTGACTGGGCGAGTCAGCCCTATAACACGCTGGTCCTGACCTTCATTTTCGGCCCGTATTTCGCCAAGGTGGTAAGCGAGCTGCTCGTCGACTCTGGCATGGACGTGGGCGCAGCCAAGGCGCAGGCGCAGGCCTATTGGGGCTATGGCCTGACGGTTTCGGGTGTGACCATCGCGCTTCTTGCGCCGATCCTTGGCGCGGTGGCGGATAGCACGGGTAAAAGGATGCCTTGGGTCTGGGTCTTCTCGGTGATGTATGTCGTGGGGGCTTATGCGCTTTGGTACACAGCGCCAGAGCAGTTCGACATCACCCGCACGCTGATCTTTTTCGGCATTGGTCTGATCGGGATGGAGTTTGCGACGATCTTTACCAATGCGATGCTGCCGTCGCTTGGCACCAAGGAGGAGATTGGCAAGATTTCCGGCACTGGCTGGGCCTTTGGCTATGTCGGTGGGGTAATCGCGCTGGCGATCATGCTCTTGTTGTTCCAGGCGGGCGAAAGTGGCAAGACCATGGCCGGTCTTGCGCCGATCCTTGGGCTTGATCCGGCGACGGGTGCGGACACAAGGGCGGTCGGGCCGCTTACGGCGATCTGGTATGCGGTGTTCATGATCCCGTTCTTTCTCTGGGTGAAAGAACAGCCCGATCCGAACCATGAACCCTACAAGGTTGGCGTGGCCCTGCGTGATCTGGGGCGGACGCTGCGTGGTTTGCCGGTGCATAAGAGCCTGCTGGCCTACCTGACCTCGTCCATGTTTTATCGCGATGCGCTCAACGGGATGTATACGTTTGGCGGCATCTACGCCTTTGGGGTTCTTGAATGGGGCATCATGCAAGTCGGCATCTTCGGCATTGTCGCGGCTATGACGGGCGCGCTTTTTGCCTGGATTGGCGGTAAAGCGGATACGGCGTTTGGGCCGAAACCCGTTATTGTCATCTGTATCGCGGCGCTTTTGTTCACGGCGGTGTTTATTGTTGGCCTGTCACGGGATGCGGTTTTTGGGATGCCGGTTGCCGAAGGCTCTGCCTTGCCGGATATCCTGTTCTTCCTGGCTGGCGGCATGATCGGCGCCGCAGGTGGCGCGCTTCAGTCGGCCAGCCGTACCATGGTCGTGCGTCAGTCGAACCCGGAACGCATGACCGAAGCCTTTGGTCTTTATGCGCTGTCAGGCAAGGCGACGACCTTCCTTGCCCCGGCATTAATCGCCGTGGTGTCGGATATAAGCGGAAGTCAGCGCCTTGGCATCACGCCGATTGCGGGCCTCTTTCTTCTCGGAATGATCCTGCTAGTCTGGGTGAAACCGGAAGGAGATCATACGAAATGGTCCGACGCCTCCTCATCCTGATTGCATTGACCGGTCTGGCAGCTTGCCGGACCGAGACGGCTGGTCGAACGACGGTTTCGACCCAAGCACAGGTTCCGGCGGCGATGCAGGGGGTTGAGGCGCGGCAATTGTTTGGGGCTCATTCTCATGGATCTCGGCAAGACCCGGTTCCCCATGGGGGATATGCCAAAGGCTGTCTTGCGGGGGGTGTGGAGCTTCCTGAAACCGGGCCCACGTGGCAGGCGATGCGCCTTTCGCGTAATCGAAACTGGGGCTATCCAGAAACCGTTTCCTTTATTAAGGACCTTTCGGCCAAGGCCGCGGCGCAGCCGGGTTGGCAAGGGCTTTATGTCGGCGATGTGAGTCAGCCGCGTGGTGGCCCGATGCTCTCGGGGCATCGCAGTCACCAGATCGGGCTTGATGTTGATGTCTGGATGCTGCCGCCCAAGCGGCTCGACCTGAGCGTGGCAGAACGAGAGAATATTTCGTCGATCTCGCTGCGCCGGGCCAATGGGGCCTATGTCAACGAGCATTGGACGCGGCAACATCACGAGATTCTCAAGGCCGCGGCAAAGGATTCACGGGTCGCGCGTATTTTCGTCTTTCCAGGCGCCAAGGTGCGTATGTGCAAAGATGAAAAGGGCGACAAAAGCTGGCTTCGGAAAGTGCGCCCGTGGTGGGGGCATCATTATCATTTCCATGTGCGGCTGAATTGTCCGAAGGGTGCCAAAGGGTGCGTTGACCAAAAAGCGCCGCCGCCGGGCGATGGCTGTGAGGATGCGGAGAAGTGGGTGCAGGACATCCTCAACCCGCCGCCGCCCGATCCCAACGCCCCCAAACCGAAACCCCGCCGTCAGCTTGAGATGGCCGATTTGCCACGCCAATGCGTCTCAGTCCTGCAATCACAATAGGCGCGGCGTGTCTTGCTGCCATGGGCAGTATGGCTTGGGGGGCAGATCATGCCCGGCTCGACACGGTTTTCCCGTGGGAGATATCGGAGGACTGGTTTGGCGGTTTTTCCGGGATGGAGGTTTCGGAGGATGGGCGCAATTTCCTCATGGTGACAGACCGGGGCGTTTTCGTGGAAGGCCGGTTTGAGCGTGATGAGGACGCTCATATTCGTGGGGTCTCCGATCTGAGCACCGCGATGCTTCGCGATAGGAACGGAAAGCGGCCACGTGTCTATGAGCGCAACAGCGAGGGTTTGGCGCGCGGTGCGGGAGGCGGACCAGTGTTCGTCTGTTTCGAAGGACAGCACAAGGTTGAGGCCTTCGATTACCCGGGTGCTCCGGCGCGGCGTTTGCCAGCGTTGCCGGGGGTTGAGGAATTTTCGAAGAACGAGTCTCTTGAGGCACTTGCGGTGGACAGGGTTGGACGCCTTGTTCTTGTCCTGGAAGCGCAATCTGGAGCCGGGAAAGGGTTTCCGGTTTGGCGTCTGGCCGAAGGGGAATGGCACGTCCTCGACGAAATTCCGCGTTTTGGTGGGTTCCGGCCCGTGGGCGCAGATTTCGGGCCGGACGGGCGGTTCTACCTGCTTGAGCGGAGTTTCAACGTTATCGGTTTTAGCAGTCGTGTGCGCCGGTTTGATGTTGAGAATGACAGACTCGTCAATGGGGTGGAGATCTTCCGCTCGGTCACGGGTGCGCATGATAACCTCGAAGCGCTCTCGGTGTGGCGGGATGATGCGGGGGCTATTCGATTGACCATGGTGTCAGACGACAACTTCATGTCCTTCCAGCGCACCGAGATCGTCGAATACGTGGTTGCGGAAACCCCTTGATTTAAAGTGCGGGCCTCTATAGACCCCGCCCGTCCCGCGATGCACGCGAGGCCAAGTCGCCGCTACCTTGTAAAAACGGATTCAGAGTTATGAAAACGATCCATCTTCCCGGCATTATTGCCATGGCCGCCATTGTTGTGGCCTCGAATATCCTTGTGCAGTTCCTGTTTGGCCAATGGCTGACTTGGGGTGCCTTTACCTATCCGCTCGCTTTCCTTGTGACCGACGTGATGAACCGCGTCTATGGCGTGGCTGCGGCCCGCCGTGTGGTTGTCGTGGGTTTCGTCGTCGGCGTCATCTGTTCCGCCATCGGTACGCAGATCATGCTTGAGGGCGATGGTTATACCTATCCGGCCGTGACGCTGCGCATCGCGCTGGGCTCGGGCCTGGCGTTCCTTATGGCGCAACTTCTTGATGTTGCGGTCTTTAACCGACTGCGTGAGGGGGCCTGGTGGCGGGCGCCGTTGGCGTCGACGTTGGTCGGATCGTCGGTGGATACCGCGATTTTCTTTACCATTGCTTTTTCCGGCGCGCTGACCGTGCTTGAGCCGGGCAATGATGTGAGCTGGGCCGGTGAAATGCTGCCGCTTCTTGGGGCGGGGCCGGTTGTGCCGCTTTGGGTCAGCCTTGGGTTTGCCGACTGGATGGTCAAACTGTCTCTGGCTTTGCTCGCTCTTGTGCCATTCCGCATCATCGTGGGGGTACTAACACCTCGCACCACATGATTTTGTTTGACTTATCCACAGCCTATGGCAGGCTGAGGATACGCGAAACAATCTGAAAGGAGGTGCCCATTGTCTAGAGAAGCTATGGAGATCAGTGTTGGAACAGTTCGGAGGAAGGATCTCTGAGGCAGCCCTTGGCTGATACCCAATCCGAATTGGTGCGCACCTAACCGATGCACCTCCTATCATCTCGAAGGGCCGCTCATCGCGAAGAGCGGCCCTTTTCGTTGGAAAATCGTATATATGTATCGCGTCGGTATTACGTCGGTATTGCATCGGTGCGAAAATAAGCAAGGCGCCTTTGGCGGGCGTATTTGAGGTAGAGAAGAAGGACCGGGCGATGCTCGTGATCGACGATCAGATCAGTTTGCAGGACTGGGAATTGACGGAGCAGTTCGTTCGCGCCAGCGGGCCGGGCGGGCAGAACGTCAATAAGGTTGCGACGGCGGTCGAGTTGCGGTTCGAAGCGGAGCGATCGCCTTCTCTTGAAGGGGCGGTCAAAGCGCGCCTCAAGCGGTTGGCGGGGCGGCGCTGGACCAAGGATGGCGCGGTTGTCATTCAATGTGATGAAACCCGCAGTCAGGCGCGCAACCGCGAGATCGCGCGGGAGCGCCTTGCAGAGTTGGTGCGCAAGGCGCTGGTCAAGCCGAAGCGGCGGATCAAGACCAAGCCGACCTATGGATCAAAGCAACGTCGGCTCAAGGCGAAGAAGGTACGCGGAGAGGTTAAGGCGCTTCGGGGGCAGATCAGAGGCGAGGATTAGGGAGAAAACGAGCCGGATGCGGAGATCTGACCCCATGTGATGGATGGGTTTACTTTTTCGCCGTCTTTTTAGCTTGCTTGGCATCTTTCTGAGCTTGTTTTTTAGCTTTCTGGGCGTCTTTCTTGGCTTGTTTTGCGGCCTTTTT
>JAAEZB010000058.1:11785-13517 GCA_018223085.1 Paracoccaceae bacterium | reverse complement strand
GCGGCCTTTTTAGCTTTCTTTTCAGCTTTTTTGGCTTCCTTAGCTGCCTTCTTGGCCTCTTTCTCGGCTTTCTTTTCAGCCTTTTTCTTCTCTTTCTCTTCTTTCTGCTTCTGCTTCTCATCTTTCTGTTTCTCTTCGCTGCTAGAAGAAGCGGACGTGGCAGAAGAGCCGCTTGAGCCCGCAGTGCCGTCGGCGCCCTCAGCTGAAATCTGTTCAGCGGTGGCACCAGCGAGAGAGGTTGTCGAGTTCTGCACGGAGACGGTTGCCGAGATGGCGAGTGAAACCACGGTTGCCGCAAGGACCACGAAATCAACGGTCACGGCGCCCACCTCTTCAAAAATGAAGCGTTTAAGAAATCGAGTTATTGGTCTTCCAGTCATAGTGCCCTCCTTTGGAGTTGGGCTCTTGGATTATGAATTGGTCTTCTTCTTGGGGTATTCTCTTGGGATTTATTAAAGTTCGAATAAACCTAGGGGAGAGTGATGGCGAAAAAAGGGCGAATTGATGCGGAAACCCTGCCGATTTTCGTTGCGGCTCTGACGAAGGTGTTTTGAATGGCCGACAGTGATTTAGGGGGAGGTAGATCTTTGAACGAGACGATGCTTGCACGGCGCGCGCGGCTTTTGGGGCCGCAGATGACGACCTTTTATCGCGAGCCGGTGCATGTCGTGCGCGGGGAGGGGGCCTGTCTTTGGGATAAGGACGGGCGGCGCTATCTCGATTGCTATAACAACGTGCCGCATGTGGGACATTGTCATCCGCGCGTTGTCGAGGCGATTGCGACACAGGCGGCAACGCTCAACACCCATACGCGCTATGTCCATGACGGCATCCTTGAGTATGGCGAGGCGTTGACGGCGAAGTTCGGGCATGGCCTCGACAGTCTTGTCATGGTCTGTTCCGGGTCGGAGGCCAATGATGTGGCGCTTCGGATGGCGGAGGCGGTGACGGGTAAGACCGGGATCATTGGCACCGACAACACCTATCACGGCAATACTGCGGCGGTGTCGCAGCTCAATTCTAAGAAAGTCCCGGTTGGCGGGTATAAGGATCACGTGCGGCAGGTGCCCGCGCCGGACAATATGGAGCCGCTTGGCGGGACGCGGGAAGGACAGGCAGAGGCCTTTGCGCGCGGTGTCGAGGCGGCGATTGCCGAGTTGGAAGAGAGCGGCCATGGTGTCGCGGCGATGATCCTTTGCCCGTATTTCGCCAATGAAGGGTTTCCGACGCTCGAACGTGGGTTCCTTGATCGGGCCGTGGCGGCAGTCCGTAGGGCGGGGGGATTGATTATCGCCGATGAGGTGCAGCCCGGATTTGGCCGCATCGGCAGCCATTGGTGGGGGCATGAGCGGCTTGGCTTTGCGCCCGATATTGTCACGCTTGGCAAACCGATGGGGAACGGGCATCCGGTGGCGGCGGTGGTGACGCGGCCCGAGATCCTTGGTGCGTTTCAGGATGTGTTCAAATACTTCAATACCTTCGGCGGCAACCCGGTCAGTGCGGCGGCAGCCATGGCGGTTTTGCAGGTCATTGAGGACGAAGGGTTGGTCGAGAATGCTCGCGATGTGGGGGATTATGCAGTCTCTCTCTTGCGGGAGGTGCAGGGGCGTCACGAGGTGATTGCCGATGTGCGCGGTGCAGGGTTGTTCCTTGGGGCCGAGCTTTGGCGCGATGGTGTGCCGGCCAAGGCGCTCTGCGGTGAGGTGGTCGAGGAGATGCGCAATCGCGGGGT
>JAAEZB010000058.1:0-11534 GCA_018223085.1 Paracoccaceae bacterium | reverse complement strand
GGCGTTGCGGTTGCATCGACCGGGATACCAGAGCGATGCGGCAATTCGGTCGGAGCTTTGGTGGGCTGAGGCGCTCGTCGCGGCGGGGATGGATGTGCCGGTGCCGGTGCGGACGAAGGCTGGAGACGTGATTGCCGATGTGGCGCAGGCGGGGCGTAAGGCGTCGATTGTCACATGGATGGACGGCGCGCCGATGGGGGAAGGGGATGTGCCTTTGGGCGGTTCTCCGGAGCGGCAGGCAGCATTGCACCATGCCCTCGGGGCGGAATTGGCGCGGCTACATGCGGCGAGCGATGCAGCCGTTTTGCCGGACGGGTTTGAGCGGGCAGTTTTGGATGTTGATGCGCTCTTGGGGGGCGATCCGGCGTGGGGGCGGTTTTGGGAGAACCCGGCGCTTTCGGAGGGGGAGCGGGCGGTGCTACTTGAGACGCGTGCGCGGTTGCGGGAGGTGATTGGGGATCATGCCACCGGGGGGGATTTCGGGCTGATCCATGCGGATGCGCTGCGGGAGAATGTGATGGTGCACGAGGATGCAGTGCGACTCATTGATTTTGACGACGGGGCGTTCGGGTTCCGTATGTATGAGCTTGGCGTGGCCATGTCGCAGAACTGGGATCAGTCGAACCGCGCGGAATTGGGCGCGGCGCTCTTGGAGGGGTATGGCACGGTGCGCCCTGCGCCGGGGGATGCGGCGCTTCTGGAGGCGTTTACCGTGATGCGGGGCCTCGCCAGTTGTGGCTGGGTCATTGGACGCTATGCGCCGGACGCGCCCGAGACCGCCGGGTATGCGGCGCGGGCGGTGGCGATGTGTGAGCGGTGGCTCAGACGATAACGTCTATCTTTTCCTGCTCGCCAACACCGAAGACGCGTTTGTAGCGTTCAATTTCATCCGCCGGGCCCATGGCTTTGTTGGGGTTGTCGGAGAGTTTCACCGTCGGATTGCCATTGGCCGAGATCGCCTTGCAGACCATCGAGAAGGGCGCGAGGGCGTCGTCCGGGGTCAGACCACGAAAATCGTTGGTCAGCAGCGTGCCCCAGCCAAAGGAGACCTTGGCGCGGCCTTGGAATTGGGTGGCGAGTTCGACGATCTTGGCCTCGTCGAGGCCATCGGAGAAGATAATGAGCTTTTTCTTGGGGTCTTCGCCGCGTTCTTTCCACCAGTTGATGGCGACTTCGGCCCCGGCAGCGGGATCGCCGGAATCGATGCGGATGCCGGTCCAGCCAGCGAGCCAATCGGGCGCGCGTTTAAGGAATCCCTCGGTGCCGTAGGTGTCAGGCAGAATGATGCGGAGGTTGCCTTCGTGTTCTTCGTGCCAGTCGGCGAGCACCTGATAAGGGGCCTGCGCGAGTTCTTCGTCGGTTTGGGCGAGGGCGGAATAGACCATGGGAAGCTCATGGGCGTTGGTGCCGATGGCTTCGAGGTCGCGTTTCATAGCGATGTGGCAGTTTGAGGTGCCGATGAATTTATCGCCAAGGCCTTCGCCCATGGCCTGCACGCACCAATCCTGCCAGAGGTAGGAATGGCGGCGGCGGGTGCCAAAATCGGCGATCTTGAGGCCGGGCACATCGCGCATATGCTGGATTTTTTCCCAGAGCTTGGTCATAGCGCGGGCATAAAGCACCTGAAGCTCGAATTTGCGCATGTCGTGCAGCACGGCGCGACCACGCAGTTCCATAAGCACCGCCAGCGCCGGGATTTCCCAGAGCATGACCTCGTGCCATTTGCCCTCGAAGGTCAGCTCATACTGGCCGTCGCGTTTTTCGAGGTGATAATCGGGCAGTCGGAGGTTTTCGAACCACTCCATGAAGTCGGGGCGGAACATCTGGCGTTTGCCATAGAAGGTGTTACCGCGCAGGAAGGTGCTTTCGCCACGGGTCAGGGAGAGCGAGCGGATATGGTCAAGCTGTTCGCGCAGTTCGCCCTCGTCGATCAGTTCGGCAAGCCGAACCGAGCTTGTGCGGTTGATGAGCGAGAAGGTCACATGCGCGTCGGGGCGGTTGCGAAACACCGACTGGCACATAAGGAGCTTGTAGAAATCATTGTCGATCAGAGACCGGACGATCGGGTCGATCTTCCATTGCTGATTCCAGACGCGTGTCGCGATATCGACCATGGAGAGGGCTTTCGCTTGCCAAAGTTTCCAAGGTGATAACGAAGAAAGCGCGAGGGGTCCAATCCGTTTTAACCGGGCGTCAGCGGCGGGCCTGTGTCGCGAGTTGTTGCAGGAGGTGATCGCGCTGTACCGGTTTGGCAAGAAAGGCATCCATCCCCGCCGCGAGGCAGGCGGTCTGATGCGCCTCGTCCGTGTTCGCGGTCAGGGCGATAATGCGCGGTTGCGGTAGGGAAAGGCGGCGGATTGCGCCAGTGGCCTCAAGCCCGTCCATGCCGGGCATGGACATATCCATGAGTATGATGTCGGGGCCGATCTCTGCGGTTTTTTCGACGGCTTCATGGCCGTCATGGGCGCAAGTCAGGTGCAAGGGCAGGCCGGACAGAAAGGCGCGGATCAACATGCGGTTGGTGCGGTTGTCCTCGGCCAGAAGGACGCGCAGCCCGTCGAAGGCCTCGGGCTGTGGCAGGAAGGCGGCCTTGGGGGCAGGTTGGATCGTGGTCATGAAACGCCTTTGCAGATCTGTTCGCGAGTGGTGGCAAACGATAGCGCGGAGGCGGTTAACAAAATCGCAATGTTGGTGCCGGGATCAAGCGAGAGCTACTCCCGCCGCGCGCATTTCCGCCAAGGCGGCGTTAAGTGATCCATCGAGGTCTATGGCGCGGCAGAGGGTCTGATGTAGGGTCGCCTTGAAGCCGAGGCGGGCCGCATCAAGCGCAGAATAGGCCACGCAGAAATCGGTCGCGAGGCCGACAAAGGTCAGGTCGGTGATGCCGAGGTTTTTCAATGCACCAGCAAGGCCGGTTGGGGTTGTCCGGTCATTCTCGAAGAAGGCGGAATAGCTGTCGATGGCGGGGTTCATGCCCTTGCGTTGGATCAGGGCGGCGCGATCCGTGTCGAGATCGGGGTGAAAAGCGGCGCCTTGCGAGCCCTGCACGCAATGATCGGGCCAGAGCACCTGCGGGCCATAGGGCATGTCGGTCATGTCAAAGGACGCTTTGTCCGGGTGCGAGGAGGCAAAGGAGGAGTGACCGGCCGGGTGCCAGTCCTGGGTCAGGATGACGTGGTCGAAATCCCGCATCAGGGCGTTGATGCCGGGTACGATTTCGTCCCCGCCGGGAACAGCGAGCGCGCCGTCGGGGCAGAAGTCGTTCTGAACGTCGATGACGATGAGGGCGTGGGTCATGGCAGCCTCCTGTGCTTTGATGGCAGAGATAGCAAGCCGTGGGTGGGGTGTGCAAACCCCGGGTAACGAAAAAGGCCCTGCCGGGTGGGCAGGGCCTTCTGGAGAAGATGTGTCGGTCCGCGGCTTAGCCGTGGAACTCCTTGCCCTTGATCGGGGCCCAAAGCTTCTTGTTCGTGAGGAACAGGAGCGAGGCCAGAAGGACCAGCATCAGAACACCGACGAAACCAGCCTGTTTGCGGGCCATCATCTTCGGTTCTGCTGCCCACATCAGGAAGGCCGAGACGTCTTCGGCTTCGTGATGCAGTTCATTGGAGTGACCGTCGGCAAATTCCACGTCCTCACCGTAGAGCGGCGGGGCCATCGAGATCCAGCCGCCGGGGAAGGCGGTGTTCTCGTAATAGGTGGTGCCGGCTTCTTCTTTTTCCTCGCCGGTGTAACCGGTCAGGATCGAGACGATATATTCCGGGCCACCCATGCCTTTGAACATCTGGTTGATGCCGGTGCCGTAGGGGCCGTGGAAGCCCGCGCGGGCTTTGGCCATCAGCGACAGGTCAGGTGCGTTGGGATCGCCACCTTCGGGGAAGTGGTCGGTCGGCTTGGCCGGACGGTAATCGTCCAGTTCGGCGTCGAACACTTCGAAGGTCTGTTCCGCGTAGGCGCGGACCTGATCTGCGGGCAGGTGCGGGCCGCCCTCATCCGCGAGGGTGCGGATTGGGACGTAGCGCATGCCGTGGCAGGCCGAGCAGACCTCGGTGTAGATCTGAAGGCCGCGCTGAAGCTGGTTCTGGTCGAACTTGCCGAACGGGCCTTCGAAGGAGAAGTCCACGTCATGGACGTGGCTTTCTCCGCCAGCCGCGAGGGCGCCACCTGCCGTAAGGGACAGGGCAGCGACTGCGGCGATGCTAAGTTTCTTAAGCATTATCCTGTTTCCTTCTTATTCAGCAGGTTTGCCGTAGTGGGCGTTGAAGTCTTCCTCGATCGAGGTCGGCGGGGTGGTCGGTTTTTCGATCACACCGAGGATCGGAAGGATCACAAGGAAGTAGCCGAACCAGTAGGCCGAGCCGATAAGTGAAATCATCGCGTAGATGCCTTCGGCGGGCATTGCACCAGCCCACATCAGGACGATGAAATCCAGGATCAGCAGATAGAACCACCATTTGAACATCGGACGGAAACGACCCGAGCGCACGCGGCTTGTGTCGAGCCATGGCACGATGGCCATCACAGCGATGGCGCCAAACATGGCGATCACGCCAAAGAATTTGGCGTCGATGATGCCACCGGTGATCCAGCTTGCCGCCATCACGACCCAGACATCCGCCGTAAAGGCGCGCAAGATTGCGTAGAAGGGCAGGAAGTACCATTCCGGCACAATGTGTGCAGGCGTCACGAGCGGGTTGGCTTCGAGGTAGTTATCGGGGTGACCGAAGTAGTTTGGCATGAAGCCGACAACAGCGAAGAACACAACCAGCACGATGGCGAGGCCAACGAGGTCCTTGATGACAAAGTAGGGCCAGAAGGGCAGGGTGTCTTTCTTGGCTTCCTCTTTGGAGCCGCGACGCACCTCAACACCGGTCGGGTTGTTGTTGCCCGTGGTGTGGAAGGCCCAGATGTGAACAACCACGAGAGCGGCGATCACGAAGGGCAGCAGGTAGTGCAGCGAGAAGAAGCGGTTCAGGGTGTAGTTGTCCACCGCCGGGCCGCCGAGAAGCCAGGTCTGCAGTGCATCGCCGATGAACGGGATCGCGCCGAAGAGGCCGGTAATCACGGTTGCGCCCCAGAAGGACATCTGACCCCAAGGCAGAACGTAGCCCATGAAGCCGGTGCCCATCATCATCAGGAAGATGAGCATGCCTACAATCCACGTGATTTCGCGGGGCGCTTTGTAGGAGCCGTAGAACAGGCCGCGGAAAATGTGGATGTAAACAGCGAAGAAGAACAGCGAAGCGCCGTTCATGTGGATATAGCGGAGCATATGCCCGCCATTTACGTCACGCATGATGTGTTCGATCGACGCGAAAGCGTAATCAACATGCGGTGTATAGTGCATCGCCAGAACGATACCGGTCACGATCTGCAGAACGAGGCAGAATGCGAGAACGATACCCCAAATCCACCACCAGTTCAGGTTCTTGGGGGTGGGGATCATGATGGTGTCGTAGATCAGGCCGACAACGGGCAGGCGGCTGTGGAGCCATTTCTCTGCTCCGGTCTTCGGCTCGTAATGGTCGTGGGGAATACCAGACATTGCGTGTGCTCCTTAACCGAGTTTGATCGTCGAATCGTCGACGAATGCGGCCACGGGAACCCAAAGGTTCTCGGGAGCCGGGCCTTTGCGGATACGGCCGGAGGTGTCGTAGTGCGACCCGTGACACGGGCAGAACCAGCCACCGAAATCACCAGCGCCATCACCGATCGGCACACAGCCGAGGTGGGTACAGACACCGATCATCACCAGCCATTCGCCAGCCTCATCGAGGGTGCGGTTTTCGTCCGACGCGTCCAGCTCCATGTTGTTCCGGTTCTGGGACATTTTGTCGATGGGCAGTTCGTCGGCGGTCACGGCGCGCGCAGCGTCGATCTCGTCCTGGGTCCGGCGACGGATGAAGACCGGCTTGCCGAGCCATTTCACGGTCAGCTGGGTCCCCGGCTCGATGCCGGATACGTCGACCATGATCGAGGCAAGGGCCTGAACGTCTGCCGAGGGATTCATTTGATTGACCAGAGGCCAGACGGCGGCTCCGGCGGTCACTGCACCTGCGCCAGCGGTGGCGTAGTAGAGGAAGTCTCTGCGGGTGCCTTCGTGATCTTCTGCGTGGGACACGAGGTTCTCTCCATTTTTTCTTGACCAAGTAACGGGCCAAAACCGTCGAGACCGCACCTTGGGCAGCCTCTACACGGCGCTATTTAGCGAAGCTACGCCAAACCGTCCAGCGATGTTTCGCCCAAGAATGGCCTTAGCGTCCCTCTGTCGCGCTTGTAACGCATTCACGAAAATCTATATGTTGCAGTTGTTTGCGCTATCGAGAGGCAATTCGGGCCAAACCGTGCGAATCGCTTTCAGGGTTGGTGTTAATCGCCCGGTGCCGTCGATTGCATGCTTTTGCATGCCGAAATTTTTTCGAACCATTCTGCCAGAGCCGGATGCCCGGTCCGCCAGCTGCGCGCATCATGGCGGAAATCGAGATACCCAAGAGCACAGCCGAGCGCAAAATGACCCATGTCGCGGGGGCCATTCAGGTCGGTCATCCAGTCCGCTTCGAGAACATCCAGCGCACTGACGATCTTGGCCCATTGCGCATCGAGCCAGGCCGGGTCCTGACGTTCCGGCGCGCGCAGGCGGCCTTCGTAAGTTATCAGAACGGCGGCATCCATGATGCCGTCGGCCATCGCCTCAAGTGTCAGAACATCCCAGAGCCGATCCTCGGGGTAGAGGCCGCCATTGGCGCGCGCGTCGAGATAGCGACAGATCACCCGGCTATCAAAGAGGGAGCGTCCGTCTTCGCGGATGAGGGCCGGGATTTTACCCAAGGGATTGGCATCGCGGGCGTCCTGCGCCGTGGCGAGGGGGGATGTTGCGACCCCGACAAGTTCGACATCGTCGATCTGACCAGTTTCATGCAAAAGCACGCGCACCTTGCGCACGAAGGGAGAGGCGGAGGCGGAAACGAGTTTCATTCGGGGGCCTTTGCGTTGGGGGCCTGCATCAGGCCGGAGAGAAGCGCCGCATCGGTGCCGATTGCAGAGCCTGCGACATGCGATGCGGCAGCAAGGCGGGCAGCGTCGGGTTTGTTCTGGGACAGCTTCCACGTGCCCTGCACATCTTCGATCTCAAGGCGGAAAGGGCGGATCATGCGCAGGAGGCGGGCGAGCGCCTCTTTATCCATCTTGGCGCTCTGCCAAATGGGTTTGGGCAGGAGGCGGGTTTCAAACTGGGCGCTGAGGCGATCAACCTGATCGAGGAGGGCCTCCTGAGGTAGGGGTATAAGGCGACCTGTCAGGTGCACAGCGATGTAGTTCCAAGTCGGCACCTGATCGGGCATGTCGTACCAATCCGGCGAGATATAGCTATCGGGGCCGGTCGCGGCGATGGTGGCGGCGCGGGGTTCCTTGGTGGCGCGGGCGGTGGCGCTTGAGCGGGCGAGGTGAAGCTCGGCCGTGGTGCCATCCTCGGAAAGCAGGAAGGGGACATGGGACAGGTGTGGCGCACCCTCCCCGGAAAGCGCCAGCATGCCAAAGCCGCGCTCACGGGCGAAGGCGATGTTTTCTTCGCGGGTGGCGATATGGAAGGCGGGATTGGGGTGCATCATCTGTCCTGTCGGCGGTTTCGGGGATGTTGCATTGCGCGCCGGGACTTGGCAAGCTGGCGTTGTTCTCAGGGCGGGGTGAAATTCCCCACCGGCGGTATGCGGGCGATGACCCGTAAGCCCGCGAGCGCCTCTGCCTTTGGTGGAGGGTCAGCAGATCCGGTGAGAGGCCGGAGCCGACGGTTATAGTCCGGATGAAAGAGAATGCGCGAGGAGCCGCCCATGGGGGCGGTGCCATTGCGCGTGATCGCCTTGGGTGACGTGTCTGTTGCGAAAGGAGATCATTCAGATGACACACACCCGATATGCATTCATCAAAGCCGCGTGGCATGCCGATATCGTTGACCGTGCGCTTATAGGGTTTTGCGAGGTTATTCCGGCGGCGCAGGTCGATGTTTTCGACGTGCCGGGCGCGTTCGAGATGCCACTATTGGCGCGGGATTTGGCGGCGAGTGGGCGCTATGGCGCGGTGACTTGTGCGGCGTTTGTCGTAGATGGCGGGATTTACCGACATGATTTCGTGGCGCAGGCCGTGGTGGACGGTCTCATGCGTGCCGGGATGGATACGGGCGTGCCGGTTCTGTCGGTCTCGCTCACGCCGCATCAGTATCAGGAAACGGCGCATCACAACGCGATTTACCAGGCGCATTTCGTCGAGAAGGGACGCGAGGCCGCGCAGGCGGCATTGGGAATCGTGAAGGTCCGCACGGCGGTGTTGGCGGCGTAATTGAGCGGTGCGCCGCAAAGCGGCGCGCATATATGAGCTCCCGTGCCCGTTCGGGCTCGGGAGCGATTTGCCTCCGGCGGGAGTATTTACCCAGAGAAGAAGATAGGGGCGTCGCCTTCGTGCCATTGCGGGTATTTCGCCATGATGGCGGCAAAGCGGGGCGATGCGAGGAAGGTTTCGAGCCAGCGTTGGAGATGTGGCCAGTCCTGGGCGTCGAACCATGCTTTGTCAGTCATGGCGAATTGACGGATGAAGGGCAGGATCGCGAGATCGGCAAGACGCGGGGCCGCGCCGAAGAACCAGTCTTGTCCGGCGAGAAGGGTGTTTAGCGTATCGAGATGGGTCGAGGCCTTGGCGCGTTCGGTGTCGCGATCTGCATCCGTGTAGCGCGTATGATATTTGTAGCGATCCAAAGCGGTCTTGAAGGGGCCATCCGTGGCGGCGATCAAGGCGTGGCCTTCGTCGGGCATGTCGAGAAGGGATTCGGGATCGTTCTGTGCCAGAGCCCAGAGCATGATGTCGAGGCTTTCATCGAGGATCGTATCGTCGGTTTTGAGGCAAGGGACAGTGCCGCTTGGGGATGTGTTGAGGAAAGCGGCGGGTTTGTCGCGCAGGACCACCTCGCGCAGTTCGACCGCGATGCCCGCACTCGTCAGCCCAAGCCGGGCGCGCATGGCATAAGGGCAGCGCCGGAAGCTATAGAGGATGGGGGTCATGCGAGAAGCTGGCTATCGCGGATGCCGGTGATTTTCGCGGTGACGATGTTGCCTTCGGTCTGGGGCGCGTCGAAATGGACCTCGGTGAATTGCTCGGTGCGGCCCATATGAGCGTTTTCCATCAGGATGTGATGCGTCTTGCCGATTTGGGCGGCGAGATGTTTGGCGACTTGTGCATCGCCGGCCGCTCGCAGGCGGGCGGCGCGGTCCTTGATGATGCTGCCGTTGACCTGCGACGGGATCTTGGCGGCGGGGGTGCCTTCGCGCTTGGAATAAGGGAAGACGTGCAGCCATGTCAGATCGCATTCCGTCACGAGGCGGAGCGAGTTCTCGAAATGGGCCTCGGTCTCGGTCGGGAAACCGGCGATGATATCGGCGCCGAAGGTCATGTCGGGGCGCAAGCGACGGGCCTCTTCGCAAAAGGCGATGGCATCGTCGCGCAGGTGCCGGCGGGCCATGCGCTTGAGGATCAGGTCATCGCCATGTTGCAGCGACAGGTGCAGATGCGGCATGAGGCGTGGCTCGGTCGCGATGGCCTGCATCAGGGCCTCGTCGGCCTCAATCGAATCGATGGAGGAAATGCGCAGGCGCGACAGATCGGGCACAAGGCGCAGGATGCGCATGACGAGATCGCCAAGGCGCGGGGTCATCGGCAAATCGGCGCCCCAGCTTGTCAGGTCGACCCCGGTGAGCACCACCTCGTTAAAGCCCTTGTCGACGAGGCGCTTGATCTGATCGACCACGACACCGGCCGGCACAGAGCGGGAATTGCCGCGGCCATAAGGGATAATGCAGAAGGTGCAGCGATGATCGCAGCCGTTCTGGACCTGCACATAGGCGCGAGAGCGGGTACCGAAGCCGTCGATTAGGTGTCCGGCGGTTTCGGTCACCGACATGATGTCGTCGACCATGACCTTTTCGGTCTCGCCCACGAAATCAGCGGCCATGGTTTTCCATGTCTCGGGCTGCATCTTTTCGGTGTTGCCGATGACCGTATCGACCTCGTCCATGGCGGCGAAGGTTTCGGGCTCGGTCTGGGCGGCGCAGCCGGTGACGATAATACGGGCCTCGGGGTTTTCGCGGCGTAGTTTGCGAATCTCCTGACGGGCCTTGCGCACGGCCTCGGCGGTCACGGCGCAGGTATTGACGATCACGGCATTGTCCAAGCCCGCCTCTTCCGACAGCGCTTTCATCGCTTCGGTTTCATAGGCGTTCAGGCGACAGCCGAGGGTCGTGAACTTGGGTGGGGTGATCATCGGGCCGACTCGAGGAAAGCCTTGGTAAAGGCACCGGAGAAGACATGTGCCGTGGGACCGGTCATCCAAACGCCATCCTCGGCCCAGCGAATCCGAAGTGTCCCGCCGTCAAGGTCAATGAGTACATTGCGCCCGGTGAGGCCACGGCGTGCGGCGGCGACGGCAGTTGCGCAGGAGGAAGAGCCGGAGGCCAGCGTGATGCCGACACCGCGTTCCCAGACGCGCATGCGGATATGATCGGGGCCAATAATGCTCGCGACCTGCACATTGGTGCGCTCGGGGTAGAGGGGGTGATGCTCATGCGCCGCGCCGAATGCGGCGAGATCGACCGCCTCGGCATCTTCGACAAAGAAGGTGCAGTGAGGGTTGCCCATGCCGGTTGCCGTCGGGGCGCCGTCGATAGGCAGTTCGAGCGTCTCCATCGGCTCGGCAAGGGGAATCTCCTGCCAATCAAGCTGGGGCTGGCCCATGTTGACCGAGGTGAGGCCGTCGCCCGCGTCCCGCACCAAAAGCGTGCCGCGATCCGTGGTCAGGCGCAGGCTCGTAAGGCCGGTCTCGTCCATGATCTTGCGTGCGATACAGCGCGTGGCGTTGCCACAGGCGGCCGAGGTCGATCCGTCGCTGTTATAAAAGGTCAGATGTGCATCATGCGCGCCGTTTGAAATCACCGCAAGCTGATCGAAACCGACGCCGCGATGGCGGTCGGCAATGGCCCGAATGAGCGTTTCCGTCAGCCCAAGATCACGCGCACGCGCATCCAGCACGACAAAGTCGTTGCCAAGCCCGTGCATCTTCTCAAAGGGCAGTTGTCCTGTTTTTCCACGCGTAATCATGAGCGGCATATACGCCTGTTCAGAAAAGGTTTCCAGTCATGTGAAATTTTCTCACAGATTCGGCTTGACCACCCGCAACAGGCGTCATAGTAAGCGCGCCACAGAGTGGGCCGTTAGCTCAGTTGGTAGAGCAACTGACTTTTAATCAGTAGGTCGAAGGTTCGAACCCTTCACGGCTCACCACTTTTTCTATTTCATCGTAAAACGTTGTCAAACCTTCCGAAATTAGCGGAGGTGTACTTTGAGTGTGCCGCGTGGCCTTTGCTGTATAGGCGGGTGGCATGTTGATCTCGGGGGCCGTGACGCCCCGTCATTTGCGTCTTTTCCATTCTCTTGCGGGAGGTCCGCATACTAAGCTTGCTCTGCTTTAGGCTTCGGTAACGTGCGCCTGAAAAGCA
>JAAEZB010000135.1 GCA_018223085.1 Paracoccaceae bacterium | reverse complement strand
CGCTTGTGCATGGGGGGCAGCCGGACGCGCTTATCCTCAGCCATGAGCCGACGCGCGCGCATATGCGCGGACTGCCGGAGTATCAGCAGCCGAGCCTTGAAGAGCTGCGCGATGTGGCGCTGACGCTGGCGAAGGTGGCGAACCCGGACTGTAAGGTGGTCGGGATTTCGGTCAACACCCAGCATATGGGTGAGGATGAGGCGAAAGCCTACCTGAGCGGTCTTGAAGAAAGCATGGGGCTTCCGGCGACGGATCCGTATCGTTTTGGCGCGGGCAAGCTGGTGGATGCGCTGGCGGCTCTGTAAGGTCGCCTGACCAGCGGGTGGGAGCGAGGGGCCAGCCCCTCGCGCTCCCCGGGATATTTTCAGCAAGAGGAAGGAGCGGGGCATGCAGGTTTCCGTCACGCGTGACGTTTTCAAACTGGCGCAGGTGTTTACCATTTCGCGGGGGTCGCGGACCGAGGCGAAGGTTCTCACGGTGCGGATTGAGGAGAACGGGGTCACGGGATGGGGCGAATGCGTGCCTTATGCGCGTTACGACGAGACGCTTGAGAGCGTGACGGCGGAGATTGAAGGGTTGCCGGCGACGTTTGATCGGGCGGCGCTCTATGATCTTTTGCCCGCAGGGGCGGCGCGCAATGCGGTTGATTGTGCGCTCTGGGATCTTGAGGCCAAGCGTGCGGGCAAGCGGGTTTGGGAACTTGTCGGTCTGCCAAAGCCGGGGCCGGAGATCACCGCCTATACCTTGTCGCTCGACACGCCCGAGAAGATGCGGGCGCAGGCGGCGGAGAATGCGTTTCGGCCGTTGTTGAAGATCAAGCTTGGCACGCCGGATGATATGCCCCGCCTTGAGGCGGTGCGCGCCGGGGCGCCGAATTCGACCATCATCGTCGATGCCAATGAGGGATGGAGCGCCGAGGTTTATGCCGATCTCGCGCCGCATCTTGTGCGGCTTGGGGTGGCGCTTGTGGAGCAGCCTTTGCCCGCGGGCGAGGATGAGGCCCTGATCGGGATGGAACGTCCGGTGCCGGTTTGTGCCGATGAGAGCTGTCATGACCGAGGGAGCCTTCAGGGGCTCAAGGGCAAATATGATGTGGTGAACATCAAGCTCGATAAAACCGGCGGGTTGACCGAGGCGCTTGCGTTGCGTGAGGCGGCTTTGGCCGAGGGGTATCAGGTCATGGTTGGCTGCATGGTTGGGTCGAGCCTTGCCATGGCCCCGGCGACCCTTGTGGCGCAAGGCGCGATGGTGACGGACCTTGACGGGCCGCTTCTTCTAGCCGAAGACCGTCCGCAACCTTTGATATTTGACGAATCCGGAGTGCATCCGCCTGAAGCGGCGCTCTGGGGGTAAGGAGACACGAAATGAGCCGCACTGTTTACGTCAACGGAGAGTACCTGCCCGAGGAAGAGGCCACGGTTTCGATTTTCGACCGGGGGTTCCTCATGGCGGATGCGGTCTATGAGGTCACGTCGGTTCTGGGCGGTAAGCTCATCGACTTTGAAGGCCATGCGGTGCGCCTTAAGCGGTCGCTTGATGAGTTGGAGATGCAGGAACCTTGCACCAAGGACGAGCTTCTTGAAATTCACCGCAAGCTTGTTGAGCTTAATGGGATCGACGAGGGGCTTGTGTACCTTCAGGTGTCACGCGGGTCGGATGGGGATCGTGATTTTGTCTTTCCGTCGGAAGACACCATGCCGACCCTCGTTCTTTTCACCCAGAACAAGCCGGGCCTTGCCGATAACCCGGCGGCCAAGAAGGGCGCCAAGATCATTTCGATCGAGGATATTCGTTGGGGCCGTCGCGACATCAAGACGGTGCAGCTTCTCTATCCGTCGATGGGTAAGATGATGGCCAAGAAGGCAGGCGCGGATGATGCGTGGCTTGTCGAGGATGGCTATGTCACCGAGGGCACCAGCAACAACGCCTATTTCGTCAAGGACGGCAAGATCGTCACCCGTCCGCTTTCGAACGACATCCTGCACGGGATCACCCGCAAGGCGGTTCTGCGGATGGCGGAAGAGGCGCAGATGCAGGTGGAAGAGCGGCTTTTCACCATTGAAGAGGCGCAAGGCGCAGATGAGGCGTTCACCACTTCGGCCAGTGCCTTTGTGATGCCGGTTGTGGAGATTGACGGCGTGGCGCTTGGTAGCGGGACGCCGGGGCCGATCGCGACGCGTCTGCGCGAGATTTACCTTGAGGAGAGCCTTAAGGCCGCAGTCTAAGCAGCGCGCAGGAAGGTGACATGGGTGTCACCGTATTTGCGACAGTCGAGATATTCGAAACCCTCCGGCGCGAGCTGGGGGGTTTTTTCTTCCCAGACGATGAGGGCGT
>JAAEZB010000057.1:17154-20063 GCA_018223085.1 Paracoccaceae bacterium | reverse complement strand
CCCCCACCCATCCGCTATCACACCCGGCAACATACCCATTTCCAACCGGAGTCGCGGCACATGGCATCTTATCAGTACGTCTACCACATGCAGGGGGTCTCCAAGACCTACCCCGGCGGCAAGAAATGCTTTGAGAACATCCATCTGAACTTCCTGCCCGGCGTGAAGATCGGTGTCGTCGGCGTCAACGGTGCCGGTAAATCGACCCTGATGAAGATCATGGCCGGCATCGACAAAGACTACACCGGCGAGGCCTGGGCCGCCGAGGGCGCCAAGGTCGGCTACCTCCCGCAGGAGCCCCAGCTCGACGAGAGCCTTTCGGTGCGCGAAAACGTCATGCTCGGCGTGGCCGAGAAAAAGGCCATCCTCGACCGCTATAACGATCTCGCCATGAACTACTCGGACGAGACCGCCGCCGAAATGGCCGAGCTTCAGGACAAGATCGACGCCGAAAACCTCTGGGATCTCGATAGCCAGATCGACGTCTCCATGGAGGCCCTGCGCTGCCCCCCCGACGACGCCAATATCGCCGACCTCTCGGGCGGTGAAAAACGCCGCGTTGCGCTGTGCAAACTCCTGCTCGAAGCGCCCGACATGCTGCTCCTCGATGAGCCGACCAACCACCTCGACGCCGAGACCATCGCCTGGCTGCAACAGCACCTCATCGACTACAAAGGCACGATCCTCATCGTGACCCACGACCGTTACTTCCTCGATGACATCACAAGCTGGATTCTCGAACTCGACCGCGGCTCGGGCATCCCCTACGAGGGCAACTACTCCGCTTGGCTCGAACAAAAGGCCAAGCGCCTCGAACAAGAGGCCCGCGAGGACAAATCGAAACAGAAAACGCTTGAGCGCGAACTCGAATGGATGCGTCAGGGCCAGAAAGCCCGTCAGGCCAAATCCAAGGCCCGGATCGCCGCCTATAACGACCTCGCTTCGCAATCCGAGCGCGAAAAAATCTCCCGCGCCCAGATCGTGATCCCCAATGGCCCGCGCCTCGGCTCCAAGGTGATCGAGGTCGAAAACCTCGCCAAACACTACGGCGACAAGCAACTGATCGAAGACCTGTCGTTCAGCCTGCCGCCCGGCGGCATCGTCGGCGTCATCGGCCCCAACGGCGCCGGTAAATCGACCCTCTTCCGCATGCTCACCGGTCAGGAACAGCCCGACAGCGGCACCGTCGAATACGGCGATACCGTGAAACTCTCCTACGTCGATCAGTCCCGCGATGACCTGAAAGACGACGAAACCGTCTGGGAGGCGATCTCCGGCGGGGCCGAGATCATCGAGCTCGGCGACGCACAGGTCAATTCCCGCGCCTATTGCTCGTCCTTCAACTTCAAAGGCGGCGATCAGCAAAAACCGCTGAAACTGCTCTCGGGCGGGGAACGCAACCGTGTCCACATGGCGCGCCTGCTCAAAGAAGGCGGCAATGTCCTCCTCCTTGACGAACCGACCAACGACCTCGACGTCGAAACGCTGCGCGCCCTCGAAGACGCCCTCGTCGACTTCGCCGGCTGCGCCGTGGTGATCTCACACGACCGTTTCTTCCTCGACCGTATCTGTACCCACATGCTCGCTTTTGAAGGCGAAGCCCACGTGGAATGGTTCGAAGGCAACTTCGAGGACTACGAAGAAGACAAGAAACGCCGCTTGGGGGCCGATGCGCTTGAGCCGAAACGGCTGAAGCACAAGAAGTTTTCGCGGTGAGGGTGCATTGAAAACAGCAGTTAAGCGCTTTCTGTCAAAGCACGGCATCAATTCACTAGAAGCGATAGTAGAGCTTCAAGAAGAAGAAATTGCCTCACTATGTGAAGAAACGTGCTTTGATGCGAAGGACATCATGCGTCCCCTCAAACTTAGAAACAAGAAGCAACAGCTTCTCAATTCCCATTTGGCGATGGAGCATGTTCTAACCAGATTAATTGAGCAACAGCTCGAACATGATCGTGTCATCAATCTGGACAGATGGTCCTTCATGCAAAAGCTTGATTTAGCTTTTGCATTGGGCTTGTTCGAGAACGAGATTTACATTCTAGCTAAAGAAATCAACCGGTTACGAAACAAGATGGCGCATGAGTTTGGTTTTCAGTTAGATGTATCACATCTTCAGAAACTGAGAGAAAAGGCACCAGAGCATCTCTTGAAACAGCCGGAAGGCAACCGTTTTTCAGATATATTAGGTGTCACCATATTTTGGCTGGAAGGTGCAAGGCAACGAGATCTGTTTCAACAGATAATGGCAATCCGCGCGAAGGAAAACGTCAAGACTGCCCTTGCCAGATTTCAGGCTCTAAACTCAAAACGACTTCAGAATGACACCGAAGAATAGTGGTACTGCAGTACGTTTCGTTGTTCGGTCTTGTTTGTACAATATTGGTTTGAGGTTTCGTTTTCAGGAATCCCAGCGCCCGATCCCGAGGGTGGGCGCAATCGCGCCCGCCCTGGGGGGCGGGGTCGGGCGCGATGCATGATGCTTTGCATCATGCATTCCGAGAACACCCCGTAGGGTGGGTTTTCAACCCACCATCCAACCTCACCATCCTCAAAACGGTGGGTTCAAAACCCGCCCTACTCCCCGAACCCCCCGTCCGGCACATCCCCCGACCATTCCGCCTCAACCAATCCCGCGCGAATGTCGCGGTGGATCGACGAATACGGCCACTCCACGGCGCGCTCCACAAACCCATGTTTCACCGGGTTGATCCAACAATATCGCACATGCGCCGCGTAATCGGCCTCGTCGCGGATATGGTGCTCCCAAAACCGCCGTTGCCAAATCCCGGCTTCACGCTTGTCCTCCCGTAGGCCGGGCTTCAGCCCGGCATATCTCCCCGATTTCACCACGGGCAAATCCGTTGGCGGGCAAATGCCCGCCCTACGCATCTTTCGCCGCACATCCC
>JAAEZB010000057.1:0-16352 GCA_018223085.1 Paracoccaceae bacterium | reverse complement strand
TCGGCGATCTTCATCTGCGCCCAGACCCGCAAGAGCCGGTTGACCCGCGCCTGATACCCTTTGCCCATCGCCTTGTAGAACCGCGCCACCGACCGGTCGAGGTAGAGCGTGACCTTCTCCTTGGTCTCTTCCGTCGGGATATCCGCCTCAAGCGTGTGCCATGCGTCGGGCACCTCGTCACGGATATCCGCTCCGACAAGCCGCTCCCGGCGCAGATAGGTCAAATCCCAGATAAGCTGTGCGCGGGCATTCTGTGCGGCCTTGGTCTGGGGGCGTTTCGTCATATCGGTCATGGGCAAATCTCCTTTGCCCCAACCCTCTCAAACCCGTCTTAACCCCACATTTCCCCTCCGAACGGCGCACCACCGCGATGCGTACGCGATACAGACGCGATGCGTATGTGCGTTTTCACCCCCCAAAACGCAAAAGGCCCCGCCATCCGGCAGGGCCTTGTCGCATCGGATCAGGCGGCGTTTAGAACGCGGTGCCTTCCTTGATGCCGAGCTTTTTGAAGATGATCGCCGCCGGGCAGAAGCCGGTAAAGGACGACTGGATCAGGTTGGCACCGATGAACACGGTGAACCACATCCAGAGCGGCGAAACATACGCGGTGAGCAGGACACTGACGAGAATCATGACACCGGCAAAAGCCATCACGGCACGGTCAAGAGACATGAAATTACTTCCTTTTTTCGGGTTGGCGGCCCGAGGGGAGCCGCGATTTCCCGAGTGTTTTACCCGAGATAAAATAAATATTCAATACTCAGCATATAATCATTCCGACGGCACGGGGCGCGGCTTGCCGTTCTCATCAATGGCCACATAGGTAAAGACGGCCTCCGTGACCTTCTCCATATTAAGCGCCCCATGCCGCACCGCCCAGGCCTCGATCCGGATCGCCATCGACGAGCGCCCAATCCGCTCAACCCAGGCCCACACACACAAAATATCCCCCACCCCCACAGGCCGGATAAACTTCATCGCATCCACCGCCACAGTCGTCACCCGCCCCTGCGCCCGCGCCGCCGCAACGATGCCACTGGCGATGTCCATCTGGGCCAAAACCCAACCGCCGAAAATGTCGCCATTGACGTTGACATCCGCCGGTGTTGCCACCGTACGCAGCGTGGCTTCGCCTTCGGGTTTGATCTCTTCGCTCATTGCCGTTTTCCTCTTGCTTTGGCCCAGACTAACCCTATGCCTCTGAACAAGAAAGCTGGTAGAAGCACGCATGAGCCAAGAGAGTTTCGATATCCTCGTGATCGGCGCCGGCCCCGCCGGGAGCGCGGCGGCCTGCTGGGCTGCGAAACAAGGCGTGCGCGTGGCCCTGATCGACAAGGCCGCCTTTCCCCGGAACAAGCTCTGCGGCGGCCTCTTCACCGGCCGGAGCCGCGCCTATTACCAGGAGGTTTTCGGCCAGGAGTTCGATCCCTCCCATGCCGTGACCAAGACGGACATCGAATTCTGGGCCAAGGGACGCCGCCTTGCCCGCCTGACGGATATCCCCCCCGTCAACCTGACCATGCGGATTGATCTCGACGCGACGCTCTTGGCCCATGCCCTCACCGCCGGGGCCGTGGATTATACCGGACACCCGATCGCAACGCTCGACGATGACGGCGTGACATTGCGCGACAGCACCCGCCTCACGGCCCCGATCCTGATCGGGGCAGATGGGGTCAATTCCATCACCGCACGCCACCTGTTCGGTGCGCCTTTCGACAAGGGTACGATCGGCTTTGGCCTCGAAATCGAAGCACGCCCCGAGGAACAATCCCCCGCCGATCATCCCCTGCGCATCGACTTTGCCGCCGCCACATGGGGCTATGGCTGGTCCTTCCCAAAACAGGGATCTACAACCGTCGGCGTCGGGGGCCTCCACGCTCCAAACCCTGATATGAAGGCGCATTTTTCCGCCTATCTTCAATCCCTTGGACTTGATGGCGCGCCGAAACGCTTCAAGGGACATTACCTCCCCTTCGGCGATTTTCGCAAAGCGCCAGGCCGTGGGCATATCCTCCTTGCAGGGGATGCGGCGGGGCTTGTCGATCCGATCACCGGCGAAGGCATTGCCCTCGCCATGAAGAGCGGCCAACTCGCTGCCGACGCCGCCGTCACTTCCCTCAAAGAAGGCCAGCCCCGCAGCGCCTATGGCCATTACCGCCGTGCACTCCGCGAGATGCACCAAAGCCTGCGCATCGCCCGGATGCTACGCCCGATCATCTTTTCCCCGCGCTGGCAGGGCGCGTTTACCCGCACCTTTGAGCGCTCCGGCACAGTGCGGATGCAATACATGCGGCTCCTCGCGGGCGAGGTCGAATATCCCGAACTGGCCCGCGCGGTGCTACGCCGCCTGCCGCGCTACCTTCTCAACCGGATCAAACGCTCGCGCGGATCCATTTGACGATCGCGCCTGCGGGCATCGCTCCAGACTCGCGCCCGCGCTCCCGACCGCCTGCAAAGGCCGCCATGGTCGGAATGCCACGGATACGGTATTTCGCCCCCGCTTGCGGATGCTCTTCGGTATTGAGTTTGACCAACCGCGCCTGACCAGAGAGTTCTTGGGCCGCCTGCTGAAACTGCGGTGCCATCTGGCGACACGGCCCACACCACGGCGCCCAGAAATCAACCACCAAAGGCACCTCATCATTGCGCGCCGCCTTCTCAAGCGTCGCGAGGTCCACCTCGGCCACCTTGGCCTTCATCAACGGCGCACCGCAGGTGCCGCATTTCGGCCCCGAGCCCAGTTTTTCCACAGGCACCCGGTTCACCTGACCACAATCAAGACAGGTCACTTTCTTACCGCTCATGGCGCATACTCCATCAACATATTCGCTTTTTCATACATAAGGCATTCACGCGGGTTTTGAACCCCGGCCAAGCATCATCGGCAATAGCACCGGTAGGAACAAAAGCCGCCCAAGATGACAGGCCGCGACAAACCCCGCATCCGCCCCAAGGATCGCGCCCATGGCAATCATCGTCTCAAGCCCGCCCGGCGCAAAAGCCACGACCACATGTGCCGCCGGCATCCCCAACAACCCCGCCACCGGCGCGGCAATCCCCACCGTGAGACCCAAGGTCACCGCCGTCGCCGAGAGCGCCGCAAGAAGCGCCCGGCGCAGGTCCGCAAGGGTAATACCGCGAAACCGCGTCCCGATCAGCGTGCCAATCGCCGTGAACCCCGCAAGCGCGATCCCCGGATGTATCGCCCCCGGCGTGAGATCAAAGAAATGGCTGCTGGCCGAGACAAGAAGCCCTGCAATGAGGAAATGCGCCGGGACTTTTACGCGCTTCAACACAGGTCCAAGCCCTGCGCCAAGAAGCATCAACACCGCCATGGCACCCCAGCCCATCACCTGCGCCGCCTGCGGCATCGGCGCGCCCACATCCGCCCCAAGCGCCCCAAGCGCAAACGGCACGAGCACCGACAGGATCAAAACCCGCACCGTCTGGATCACCGAAATCCGCGCCACATCCGCATCAATCGCCGAGGACATCGCGACCACAAAACTGAGATGCCCCGGTGATGCCGCCAAAAGCGCCGCGCGCCGTTCAAACCCGAATAACGTTTCCAAAAGCCAACGATTGACCACAAGGATCAGAAGCAACAGCCCGGCCAAAGCTGCAAAGGCAAAAGGCCAATGCAGCATTGCCGCCCGCGCCTCGGCATTCATGCCTGCGCCAATCCCAACTCCGACCACAAGGAAGGCGAGATTGCGAAACGGGATGGCAAGACCAAGCGGCAGCCCCGCAAGGCTCAGCGCGGAAATAAAAAGCGCCGGCCCCGTGATCGGATAAAGCGGCAGTCCGATGACCTGCCCGATCCCCGCGCCAATCGCCCCAAGCGCCAGCGTCACAAGGGTCTGCACAACAAGATTGGTCTCGATCAAAGTCCGCATGTCTCGCGCTACCACATTGCCGCTTGTGACAAAAGCAAAGGGGCCGGAGGTTTCCCCCCGGCCCCTCTCCCGCTCCCCGCGGGTCAGGCTCAGTTCAGAGCCTTATCGGTGATCGCATGGGTCCATGCACCTTCCGGTGCCTTGGTGATGACCGGATCAGACCCACCCGACATCAGGCTGTCGACGGTGCGCTGATAATCGGCCGGATCAAGCGCGCCGTTCGAACCGGCGGTCAGCTTGGCAACCTCGCCCATCATGCGGATCTGATGCTCTTCGGTCTGAGCGCCCGATGCGTCATTGTCGAGAACGATCATGGCCGCGTCGGTCGGGTTCTCTTCGGCCCATTTCCAGCCCTTCATGGACGCGCGCACGAAACGCACCATCTTGTCGGTGAAGGCCGGATCGTTGAGGTTCTCTTCGAGCACATACATGCCGTCCTCAAGCGTCGCAACGCCCTGATCTTCATACTTGAACACGACGAGGTCATCGGGGCTGAGGCCCGCATCGATGATCTGCCAGTATTCGTTGTAGGTCATGGTCGACACACAGGCCGCCTGACCCTGAAGGATCGGATCAACGTTAAAGCCCTGCTTGAGAACGGTCACGCCATCCGCGCCGCCTTCGGTCGACAGGCCGAGTTTGCTCATCCAGCTCAGGAACGGGTATTCGTTGCCGAAGAACCAAACGCCAAGGGTCTTGCCGGCGAAATCGGCCGGGGATGCAATGCCCGCATCCTTGCGGCAGGTGAGCATCATGCCCGAGGATTTAAACGGCTGCGCGATGTTAACGAGCGCCAGACCTTTTTCACGGCTGGCAAGCGCCGACGGCATCCAGTCGAGAACCACATCGGCACCGCCACCGGCGATAACCTGTGCGGGCGCAATATCGGGGCCGCCCGGTTTGATCGTAACGTCAAGGTCTTCTTCTGCGTAAAACCCTTTGTCGAGAGCCACGTAATAGCCCGCGAACTGGGCTTGGGTGACCCATTTAAGCTGCAGCGTGACGTCATCGGCGGCCTGCGCCATCGAGGCCGCAAGGCCAAGCGCCGCAGCGCTCAATGTCTTCATCATGGTTTTCATTTTCTTACTTCTCCTTGTTGGACTTGGCTTGTTAGATTTGGTTTTTTTAACTTTGCTCAGCCTCTTTGTGACGGATGCCAGAAGGTCACTGCCTTTTCGAGCAGCGCGACCCCGCCATAGAACGCAGACCCCACCACGGCGGCCACGACGATCTCGGCCCAGACGAGATCAAGCGCGAGTTGGCCCACCGATGTGGAAATCCGGAACCCCATGCCCTTGATGGGCGAGCCGAAGAACTCCGCCACGATAGCCCCGATGAGAGCGAGCGTGGTAGCGATTTTCAACCCATTGAAGATAAACGGCATCGCCGCAGGCAGACGTAGCTTAAATAATGTCTGCATGTAGCTCGCCGCGTAGGTGCGCATCAGGTCCCGCTGCATGTGATCGGTGGCCTGAAGCCCCTGCACCGTGTTCACGAGCATGGGGAAAAACACCATCACCACGACAACCGCCGCCTTGGATTGCCAGTCAAAGCCGAACCACATGACGAGGATCGGCGCCATACCGATGATCGGCAGAGCGGCGACAAAGTTGCCCACAGGCAACAGACCGCGTTGAAGGAATGGATACCGGTCGATCAGCACCGCAATGAGGAACGCCGCGCCACACCCAAGGATATAGCCCGAAAGCGCCCCCTTGATGACGGTCTGCACGAAGTCTTCCCAAAGGATACCGGTCGAGCCAGCAAACCGCACCGCGATCATCGACGGCGGCGGCAAGAGCACCGGCGAAATCTCAAGACCCCGCACCATGCATTCCCAAATCAACAGGATCGTAATCCCAAAGATGGCTGGCACGGCAAAACCGGTGAGACGCGTTTTCGGACGGCGCGCCAGCATGACATTGGTCCACCAGCCGATTGCCCAGATGGCAAGCCCTGCAATAACCCAGATCATCGCACCATCCCCATTCGCTTGAGGACCATAGTCTGCATCAGCCCGATCAACCCGACCAGCGCCGCCGCAAGGGCCGCCGCCGTGATAAGCGCACTCCAGATTTGGATCGTCTGTCCATAATAGCTCCCGCCAAGAAGACGTGCGCCAAGACCGGCAATCGCGCCCGTCGGCAACTCGCCCACGATCGCGCCGACAAGCGACGCCGCCATGGCAATCTTCAGCGAGGTAAAGAGATAAGGCATCGAAGACGGCAGGCGCAGTTTCCAGAACTCCTGCCCGTCCGTCGCGCTCCATGTCTTCATCTGGTCAAGCTGCATGTGATCGGGGCTGCGCAGCCCCTTCACCATGCCGACCACGACCGGGAAGAACGAAAGATACATCGAGATCACCGCCTTCGGCAGAAGCCCCGAAATTCCCACCGCATTGAGCACCACGATAATCATCGGCGCGATGGCGAGAATGGGAATGGTCTGGCTCGCAATGACCCAAGGCATCACGCTCATATCCATCGTCCGATTGTACACAATCCCCACCGCCAGCGCGATGCCAAGCGCCGTGCCCATCGCAAAACCCAAAAGCGTCGACGAAAGCGTCACCCCGCTATGATAGAGCAGCGAGCGTTTGGAAAAGGCCTTGCCCTTGAGAACCATCGCCCCGGTGGTCTTCCAGATTTCCTGCCCAACCTGATGCGGCGCGGGCAGTTTCGGTTTCTTCTGGCTCATCGTGTCCGCGACAAGCTCCGAGAAGGAAAGCTCGATATTGTTGCGCTTCGCTTTATCCTGCGCCCAGGCCGCGTTGAGCGCCACCGCCCCCGCATACCAAAGCACGAAGATCGCGATCACCACCGTCACGATGGGACCGAGCCTATGCCATAGCCCCGCCATTACGCGTCATCCTCATGGCCCGCACGAAGCCCATCACGCACCCGGTGCGCGATCTCGATGAACTCTGGTGAATCCCGGATTTCAAGCGGGCGTTCTTTCGGCAATGTGCTTTCGATCACATCGGTGATCCGCCCCGGACGCGGGCTCATAACCACGATCTTGGTCGAGAGATACACCGCCTCAGGGATCGAATGGGTCACAAACCCAATCGTCTTGTTGGTGCGCGCCCAAAGTTCGAGAACCTGTTCGTTGAGGTGATCGCGCACGATCTCGTCCAAGGCCCCAAACGGCTCGTCCATCAACAGGATATCGGCATGAAACGCCAGTGCCCGCGCGATCGACGCACGCTGCTGCATCCCGCCCGAAAGCTGCCAGGGGAATTTCTTTTCGAACCCGTCCAGATGCACAAGCTCAAGCACCTCTTTGACCGCCGCGTCCTGCTCCGCTTTGCTCGCCCCCATGATTTCGAGAGGCAGGCGAATATTGCCGCCAATCGTGCGCCACGGATAAAGACCGGCGTGCTGAAACACATAGCCATAGGCCCGCGCCTTGCGCGCCTCTTCGGGGCTGACGCCATTGACGGTAATCTCGCCCGCTGTCGGTTTCTCAAGGTCGGCCATCACCCGAAGGAACGTGGTCTTGCCACAGCCCGAGGGGCCGATGAAGCTCACGAAATCGCCCTTGTTGATGTCAAGTGTCACGTCTTTCAACGCATGCACCGGACCGTCGTTGGTCTCGAAGGTCAGCGACAGGTTCTTCGCGCTGATCACAGGTTCGCTTGTCAAAGTCTTCGCTCCGCTGGCCGTTTTGGCTCGCTTGTTGGCCGCCCCGCCGCGATGGCGAGGCCGCAGGTTGGTGTCTTAGATTCCGGCCGGGATGTTCATCGGATCCCGGTGAATCTGTTTCGGGGCCGTAAGCTCCTTCCACTTCGAAAGCGCGATATTGGCGCTCGGGAAGGCCGGACGCGGCACAAACCGACCCCGGCCGGGCTGCGGCTGGCTGTTCTGCCCCCAGGCCCAGATAACTTCACCCCGGCTCAGGGTGTAGCGCGACTGCGCCTTGACCTCAAAGCCTTCGAACACATTGTAGTCGAGAATCGAATGATGGTTCGAGGCGCTGATCGTCTTGGTGATCTTCGGATCCCAAACCACGATATCGGCATCCGCCCCTTCCACGATCGCCCCCTTCTTGGGATAGATGTTGAGGATCTTCGCCACATTGGTCGAGGTCGCCGCCACGAATTCGTTCGGCGTCAGACGGCCCGTCTCCACGCCCTCGGTCCAAAGCACCGCAAGACGCTCCTCAAGCCCGTTCGACCCGTTCGGAATAAGACAGAAGTTGTCTTTCCCCATAAGCTTCTGATCGCTGGTAAAGGCCGCATGGTCCGTCGCCACAACCTGAAGGCTCCCCGACTGCAACCCGGCCCAGAGGCTCTGCTGGTGCTCTTTGTTACGGAAAGGCGGGCTCATCACGCGACGTGCCGAATGCATCCAGTCGCCGGTGAAATACTCGCTCTCATCAAGGGTCAGGAACTGGATAAGCGGTTCGCCATAGACCCGCATCCCCTTCTGACGCGCACGCCGGATCGCCTCATGCGCCTGCTCACAGGACACATGCACGATATAAAGCGGCACGCCCGCTGCGTCGGCAATGGTAATGGCCCGGTTTGCCGCCTCGCCTTCGAACTCCGGCGGGCGGGAATAGGCATGACCTTCCGGCCCGGTGATGCCCTTCTCAAGCATCGTCTGCTGCATGTCGGCCACAAGGTCGCCATTCTCCGCGTGCACCATCGGCAGCGCGCCAAGCTCTTTACAACGCTTGAACGAGGCAAACATCTCGTCATCTTCAACCATCAACGCGCCCTTATAGGCCATGAAATGCTTGAACGAGTTGACGCCCATATCAACGGCGTCTTTCATCTCGTTGAACACCTGCTCGTTCCAGCCGGTGATCGCCATGTGATAACCCACATCCGAGCAAATCTGCGGCGCGCTCTTGCGGTGCCACTCGTTGATCGCGTTCTTGATTGACCCGTCTTCGCCCGGAAGACAGAAATCAACAACCATCGTCGTGCCACCCACGGCCGCCGCCCATGTGCCGGTCTCAAATGTCTCGGCTGCGGTGGTGCCCATAAAAGGCATCTCAAGATGGGTATGCGGGTCGATCCCGCCGGGGATCACATAGGCACCTTCCGCGTCGATATATTCGTCGCCCTTGAGGTCTTCACCAATCTGCTTGATGACTTCGCCCTCGATCAGGACATCCGCTTTCCACGTCCGGTCGGCGGTGCACACCATGCCGCCCTTGATAACCTTGGTTCCCATCTTTTTCTCCCTCTCGGCTCGGAGGCGGACCCCCTATTTCTTCTCTGTGACAATACTCCGGGGGTCCGGGGGCTGGCCCCCGGTCCTCCGCTATCCGCTTACTCAACGATCTCCGCCGTCTCCAAAACCGCATGCATAAGGACATCTGCCCCCGCTGCGGCCCAATCCTTGGAAATCTCTTCCGCCTCGTTATGCGAAAGACCATCCACACAGGGACACATAACCATCGCCGTCGGTGCCACCTGGTTGATCCAGCACGCATCATGCCCGGCACCCGAGATGATATCGCGGTGGCTATAGCCCAGCCGCTCTGCCGCACCCCGGATTGCCCCAACGCAGGTCTCATCGAATTTCACCGGGTCAAACCCGCCGACTTTCTCAAAGGAGATCGTCAAGCCCATCTCATCGGCAATCTTTTGCCCTTCGACCTTTAGACGGTTCTCCATGTCGGTGATGACGTCAAGCTCAGGGCTGCGGAAATCGACGGTAAAGACGACCTTGCCGGGGATCACGTTGCGCGAGTTCGGATAGACATCAATATGCCCCGCCGCGCCAACCGCGTGCGGCGCATGGCTCCACGCAATCTCGTCCACCTTCTCAAGAACCCGCGCCATACCAAGGCCCGCATTCTTGCGCATCGGCATCGGGGTCGATCCCGTATGGGCATCCTTGCCCTCAATGGTGACTTGGGTCCACGACAGGCCCTGCCCATGCGTGACAACGCCAATATCCTTGCCTTCGGCCTCCAAAATCGGCCCCTGTTCGATATGCAGCTCAAAGAACGCATGCATCTTGCGCGCGCCAACTTCTTCCTCACCGCGCCAGCCGATCCGGCTCAGCTCGTCACCGAACTTCTTGCCCTCGGCATCTTCGCGGTCATAGGCCCAATCCTGTGTATGGATACCCGCGAACACCCCCGACGCGAGCATCGCTGGCGCATATCGGGTGCCTTCCTCATTGGTCCAGTTGGTGACAACGATCGGATGTTTCGTCTTGATGCCAAGGTCTTTCATCGTGCGCAGGATTTCGAGCCCGCCAAGCACGCCAAGGATACCGTCATACTTGCCGCCCGTCGGCTGCGTATCGAGATGCGAGCCAACATACACCGGAAGCGCCTGCGGATCGGTGCCCGGATATTCGGCAAACATGTTGCCCATCTGGTCGAGCCCCATGGTGCAGCCCACGGCCTCACACCATTGCTGGAACAGGGCGCGGCCCTCGCCGTCTTCGTCCGTCACCGTCTGGCGGTTGTTGCCGCCCGCGACGCCGGGGCCGATCTTGGCCATCTCCATGAGACTGTCCCAAAGCCGGTCAGCATTGATCTTGAGGTTTTCACCGGGCGCAGCCATCTCGTATCTCCCTTGCTCATCGCATCAGGGCCGCCTTTTTCGGCAAAGGCCCGATCCGTTGCTTGGTTTTTATGTCCTCCCGGCGCCTTCTCCCTCGGGACTCTTGCGCTCGGGTAAATCCTGACCATATGGTCAACCTGAGGCCACCACAGTCTGACCAACCGGTCAAGATTTTTCTCAACAAGGGTTTTCCAATGCCGCGCGCGCAAAAACCAAACAGCAAAAAAGAACGCCGCCAGGAAAGCGAAAAGCTTATTTTGGAAGCAGCAGAAAAAGTCTTTGCCGAAGCGGGCTTTGGCGGCGCCACGATGCAGCTCATCGCCGACATGGCCGGGCTGCCCAAGGCCAACCTGCATTACTATTTCCCCACCAAAGAATCGCTTTATCGTCAGGTGGTTCAGAACATTTTTCAGATCTGGCTTGAGGCTGCGGATGTCTTTGACAAGGCCGACGGCCCCGCCGAGGGAATCGGCGCCTATATCGACGCCAAGATGGACATCTCCCGCCGCCACCCGGCGGGCTCCAAGGTCTGGGCCTCCGAGGTCATGCACCGTGCGCCGGTGATTCAGGACTACTTAGAAACCACACTGATGGAATGGACCGAAGGCCGCGCCGCCATTATCGAGCGCTGGATTGCCGAGGGGCGCATGGAGCCCGTCGATCCCCGCCATCTGCTCTACATGCTCTGGGCCACGACCCAGCACTACGCCGATTTCAACCACCAGATTGAAACGTTGAATGGCGGCACGCCCCTCTCTGACGCGCAATGGGACGCCGCCACGCAAAGCGTCAAAGAGATCATCCTGCGCGGCATTGGCATCACCACCTGAACACCCGCTGGACGCCCCGCCTGCTCTGACGTATCCTCAACCTCCGAGGCAGTATCAGGACAGGCGACATGGTATCATCCGCCGAAAAACCCGAGAAGAAACCAAGCCGCATTCAACTGCGCAACCGCAAGCGTATTCTCGACGCTGCGCTTGAGGTGTTCGCCCAGCATGGCTTTCGCGGTGCCACCCTTGACCAGATCGCCGCCGAGGCCGGGCTCTCCAAGCCCAACATCCTCTATTATTTCTCCGGCAAGGAAGAGATTCACGTCACCCTCCTCAACCAGTTGATGGAGACATGGCTCGACCCGCTGGCCCATCTTGATGCCGATGGGGATCCGGTCGAGGAAATCCTCGCCTATGTCTATCGCAAGCTTGATATGGCGCGCGAATTCCCCCGTGAAAGCCGCCTCTTTGCCAATGAAATCCTGCAAGGCGCGCCGCGCATGCGCCCGCATCTCGAAACCGCGCTCAAGCCGCTTTTCGACGAGGAATGCGCCCTGATCCAATCTTGGATCGACGCAGGCAAACTTGCCCCCATGGACCCGCGACACCTCATCGTGTCGATCTGGGCCACGACCCAACATTACGCCGATTTCGACGCCCAGCTTCAGGTGCTGATGCCCGGCGACGAAGACGTGATCGACGGCGCGCGCACCTATCTCGACACGCTGTTCCGCAAGATGCTCGCTCCCTAATTCAGACACGAAAAAACCCGGCAGGATGAAGGACTCTCCCACCGGGTTCTCCGTAACGGGCGGGCCGCAACAAACCCGCCCTGCACAGACATCAGATGTGTCTTATTCCGCCGCCTGCACCGACGGGTTGTTCGGGTGGCCAAGCCAGTTGCCATATTCTTCCGAAACCGGCGTGCCGGTGCGCTCATCCATCTCGCCCGGCTCAAGCGTGCGCATGGTGATGCAGCCCTCGACCGGGCAAACATTGACGCAGAGATTACAGGCGACGCATTCCTCATCCTTGACCGAGAACACCCGATCTTCGGACATGGCAATCGCCTGGTGGCTGGTATCTTCACAGGCCGCATAGCAGCGCCCACACTTGATACATGCGTCCTCATCAATCACCGCCTTGGTGACATGGTTGAGGTTGAGATACTGCCAGTCGGTGACATTGGGCGTCGCCATGCCGACGAAATCGGCGGTGCTTGTATGCCCTTTCTCATCCATCCACTGGCTGAGGCCGGAAATCATCTCTTCCACGATCTTGAACCCATAGGTCATCGCCGCAGTGCAGACCTGCACATTGCCCGCCCCAAGCGCCATGAACTCCGCCGCATCGCGCCAGGTGGTCACGCCGCCAATACCGCTCATCGGCAGATTGGCCGTCTCCGCATTGCGCGCAATCTCGGCCACCATGTTCATCGCGATCGGCTTGACCGCCGGACCACAATAGCCCCCATGTGTGCCCTTGCCGTCAATCGTCGGCATCGGCGCCATCACATCAAGGTCCACCCCGGTGATCGAGTTGATGGTGTTGATAAGGCTGACCGCATCCGCGCCGCCCTTCATCGCTGCCGTCGCCGGGTTGAGAATATTGGTGATGTTCGGCGTCAACTTGACGATCACCGGCATCCGGGTCGTCGCCTTGCACCAGCGCGTGACCATCTCAACGTATTCCGGCACCTGCCCAACCGCAGCGCCCATGCCGCGCTCGGCCATGCCATGCGGACAACCAAAGTTAAGCTCGATCCCGTCCGCGCCAGTCTCTTCGACTAGCGGCAGAATGCGCTTCCACGAATCTTCCTCACAAGGCACCATGAGCGAAACCACAACCGCGCGATCCGGGTAGTCCCGTTTCACCGACTTGATTTCCTGAAGGTTAACCTCAAGCGGACGATCCGTGATGAGCTCGATGTTATTGAGCCCCAAAAGCCGGCGATCCGCCCCGTGAATGGCACCATAGCGTGGGCCATTGACGTTGACGACCGGCGGGCCTTCCTCGCCAAGGGTCTTCCACACGACCCCGCCCCAGCCCGCCTCAAAGGCGCGGCGCACGTTGTATTCCTTGTCCGTCGGCGGCGCAGACGCCAGCCAGAATGGGTTCGGGGATTTGATCCCCACGAAATCACTTTGAAGATTGGCCATGTCGCTTATCTCCTCTCTTACGCCATCAACGCGGCGTGAATGTCTTCGGCGGCATCGCGCCCTTCGGCCACGGCGGTCACGGTAAGGTCATCGCCCCCGCTCGCACAGTCGCCCCCGGCCCAAACGCCCGCGACGCTCGTACGTCCCGTGTCCCCGACCTTGATCTTGCCGCGCTCAGTTTCCGGCAGGTCCGCGCCCTCAAGTGTCTGACCGATGGCCTTGAACACCTGATCGGCCGCAAGCCGCACCGTCTGCCCGGTCGGTTTGAGATCATCATCGGTATATTCGAACTCGATCTCGCGCACCGCGCCATTGCCGATCACGGCCTTGGGCGAGGCATTGGTGATGATCCGAACGCCTTTCGATGCCGCAAGGTCCTGTTCAAAGACGCTCGCGTTCATCCGATCCCGGCCCCGGCGATAGACAAGGCTCACATTGAGCGCCCCGAGGAGTTTCGCCTGCACCGCAGCATCCACCGCCGTCATACCGCCGCCGATCACAACCACGTCGCGCCCGATGGCCACATCCGCCATATCCGACGCCTGACGCAGCTCGGCAATGAAATCGACCGCATCGAGAACGCCGTCCTTTTCCTCGCCCTCAACGCCCAGCGCATTGACACCGCCAAGCCCGATCCCGAGGAATACCGCATCATAGTCGCCCTTGAGCGCCTCAAGCGTCAGCCCCGAGCCAAGCGCCTTACCGGTCTCAACGGTGATACCGCCGATCTGCAAAAGCCAATCGACCTCCTTGGCCGCGAACCCGTCCACCGACTTATAGCTCGCAATGCCGAACTCATTGAGCCCGCCCGCCTTGGGCCGTGCATCAAACACCGTGACGTCATGCCCATGCATCGCCAACCGGTGCGCCGCCGCAAGACCCGCAGGCCCCGCGCCAACAACCGCCACACGCTTGCCCGTGGCTGCGCCGCGCTCGAATGGATGCACACCGGCCTCCATGAGAACGTCCGTCGCATAACGCTGCAACCGGCCAATCTCGACCGGCTTGCCCTCTGCGACCTCACGCACGCAGACCTCCTGACAGAGTGTCTCGGTCGGGCAAACCCGCGCGCACATCCCGCCTAGGATATTCTGCTCAAGGATCGTCTTGGCCGCCGCCTCGGCGGTGCCGGTCGCGATCTGACGAATGAACAATGGAATGTCGATATCCGTCGGACAGGCCTCCATGCAGGGCGCGTCATGACAGAAATAACACCGATCCGCCGCGACAAGCGCCTCGTGATCGTCGAACCGGGGGTGCAAATCCCCAAAATTATCGGCAAGCTGGTCGGGGCCAAGACGCCCTCCCACGATACCTTCGCTCAACGGTGAATTGGTCATACCTCTCCCCATAGTCATCGTTTGGCTATCGAGAAAAAGCTGGCACGGGTTCTGTTTTTTATCAACTGGTAAAATTTAATTGCCCGGACAAAAAAGTGCAAACGCCCAAAGTTTCAGCGCATTTTTCCGCCCATATCACGCCAAATACTCAGTTCAATCTTGCGAAACGCCTCTGGCTTACCCTTAAATAGAGGCGCAACGTTACCTTTATCGACCTTCTGTTCCCTCAGGCTCAGTGACTCGATTTTGCACTGACCGCGCCACGCTGCCGCATGTTCGCGGGCAGTTACGACACAGATAGGAGACACGACGATGGCAACTGGCACCGTCAAATGGTTCAACACCACCAAAGGCTTCGGCTTCATCGCGCCCGACGAGGGCGGCAAGGACGTTTTCGTCCATATCTCAGCCGTGGAACGTTCCGGCCTGACCGGGCTGGCTGACAACCAGAAGGTCACATACGAGCTTCAGGCCGGCCGTGACGGTCGCGAAAGCGCGGTCGATATCGCACTGGCATAATCGGGTTCATGCCCGAAAGATTTTAAAAGGGCGGGAGGTATCTCTCGCCCTTTTTTATGCGCCCTACTACTGCGCCCTCTCCACAAGTGCCAAAACCTCTGGCCCAAGCGCCTCAACGATCAACGCCACGCCTTTGCCATTGGGGTGAATCCCGTCTGGCTGCATCAGATCCCTGATCGCCTCCGGGCTCGCCTCTCCCATTCCGGCAAAGAAACTCGGCGCAAGCAACACGCCATAGTCTTCGGCCAATTCCCCATACATCGCGTCAAACGCCGCCTTATAGTCCGGCCCGTAATTCCCCGGCGCTTCCATCCCCACAAGAAGCACCGCCACCCCCTTGGCCTTTGCCGCCTCAAGGATGCCCGCAAGGTTGGCCTTGGACACCCCCGGATCAATCCCGCGCAGCATGTCATTGCCGCCAAGCGCGACAATCATCCCGTCGATCTCTTCCGTCAGGGTCCAATCGACCCGCGCCAACCCGCCCGCCGTGGTATCCCCCGACACCCCCGCATTGACGAGCCGCACCTCAGCCCCATGCTCTTTGAGCCAGACCCGCATTTGCGGTACGAACCCTTCCTGCTCAATGAGCCCATAGCCCTGCGTCAGACTATCGCCCAGCGCCACAAGATCGACCTGCTCCGCCCGAACCGCCCCGCTCAGGAGCAAAACCGCCGCCGCGACCTTGCCCAGCCGCCGCAATCCCCCATATTGCCAGTAAGACATCATCACACAGGCTCCCTCATGACGCATATTCTCTCCCTCCAAGATGCGCGTCTTGCGCTCGAAGGCAATGCCGGGCGCGTGGAAATTCTTCACGGCGTGACGCTTGACGTTCAAAAGGGCGAGACCCTCGGCCTCGTCGGCCCCTCCGGCTCGGGCAAATCCTCGCTCCTGATGCTCATGGGCGGCCTCGAACGCGCCACCGGCGGCACCGTGACGGCGCTCGGCCATGACCTCACAGACATGAACGAAGATGCCCTCGCGCGCTTTCGCCGCGATCACATGGGCGTCGTGTTCCAGAGTTTTCACCTGATCCCGACCATGACCGCCCTTGAAAACGTCGCAACGCCCCTCGAACTCGCCGGGCACGCCGACGCCTTTGATCGCGCCCGCGAAGAACTCGATGC
>JAAEZB010000056.1 GCA_018223085.1 Paracoccaceae bacterium | reverse complement strand
ATGGTGCGGTCGAGAAGACTCGAACTTCCACGGGAGTTACCCCACAGCGACCTCAACGCTGCGCGTCTACCAATTCCGCCACGACCGCACTGTCTGTGACTTGGTGAGGAGCCGTATAGACAAGCCACTGAGGGATGTGAAGAGGCAAAAGAGACGTTTTTGAAAAATTTCGGCCCCGGCGTTTTTCTTCGCCGAGGCCGCGCATTTTCATGATCCGCAACGCGGCCCTGCCTCAGTCGCCGAGATTGAAACTCGGCAGGGCTGCGGCGGGTTGCGGAGCGACCATGGGAGTATCCCCCGCCGTGACCGCAGTCCGCAGAAGCTGGACACGTTCCGGCTGACCCGGAGCAAAGACCGGCTCTGCGCCAGCTTCCATTGCCTCGATCGCCATCATGTACCAATCCTCGGCCTGCGCCTGCGAGGCCGGAACCCCAAAGCCCTGTGCAAGGTGATGCCCGATCAGCTCGGCATAGGGTTTCTGCCCCGTCGCCACCATCAACAACGCCGACCCGAGCGCCACCGACATCTCGTCACGACGATACCCCGAGAAGAGGCAAATCTTCGCCGTGCCCGAAAGCTGCTCGATCGACATGTTCGACTTGAGAACAAAGGCCTGCGCCTCCGAAACCACTGTCGAAGCCGGGGCAGTGGCGAGCTTGGCAAGGAACGGTTCGAGTGCCGGACCAAACGCATCACACTGCGCATCAACCTGTGCCGGCGTCACGCCCGCAAGCCCCTCAACCAACGTCTCACCGGTGCCAATCGCATAGGTCCGCGCAAGACAGAATTGCTCGTTAAGCGCAAAGGCCGGATCGTTGAGCGTCGCAACAGTGGTAAAGCCGCCATTGGAATTGGTCAGAAGCGAAACCTTGCTGCAAAGCGAGGCAAGCGATGGCCCAGATTCCTTGGCAGGTGCGGTGTTGAACAGGGTGATTCCGCCAAGCGGCGCGGGCTGCGAGCTGGCAGATGCCATTACCGTCCCGCCCTGCGCAGGCGCAACGGGCTGCGGGGCGGCGGCCATCTGCGGCTGCCCGGTCGCATCCCCCATTCGGCACACACCCTGATGACAGGAGAATAGCGCCGGGGTCGCATCATGGCTGAGGAAGTCATTGCGTGCATAGCCTTGCGGCGTCGACGCAAACACCATCACGGTACAGCTCTGCGCCCCACACCAGAAAGAGCTCCCGGATTTGGAGGTATCAAGAATGTAATCGGTTTTGCCATCACCATTGAGATCGGCAAGCTGGATAAAGCCCGACCGCTGAAGAAGCTGTTCAGCACTGGGATCCGAACTGGCCGCAACTTCGTCAACCGCAGCCGAGACATCCACCGGCATCCCGTTATAGGTATGCCCGGCCGAGCGCACGCCAGTCGCCTCGCCATGCCAAGTCTGAAGAAGGCTGCGCGTGCCGTCAGGACTCTGCATCGCCTTGATGACCTGCGGCCCACCGACCTGCGCCCGATTATAGGACGAGACGAGGAAATCACGTTCATACTGCGTCAGACGCCCGGTCGCCGGAAAGCCGACATAAAGCTGGTATTGGGTAATCGCGGCGCGGCTGCGCTGTCCCATAACGCCATCCGGCGTGCCCGCATTGAAACCAAAATAGTTGAGCGACGCCTGTGTTTCCCGGTTATGGGCCCGCGTCGCGGAATAGCGGGTGCTGGACGTGCGCTTCTTATTCTTGTTGGCTTCGTTCATGATGGCGCCGCCAATGATGCCGCCAACAATCGCCGCCCCAAGATTATCTGCCATCGCGGCGGTGCTGGACGTCGCCATCAACGCGGCAATCATCCCTGTTTTCAAAGAACGTGAAAACATCCGTACTCTCCCTATAAAACGTCTTCAAAATTTATTGATGGACCGAGTTTAGGCCCATCAAGCGAGTCGCGCGAGACTTTTTGCGGCGAGAGCCAATCCCGCCCTCTGGACAGGCGGCGCCATGACGCCCTATGCCTGCACCGAACCATTTTCGAGGCACGACAACGGCGAGGAGCGCAGCAATGGTCGAATGGATCACACATGATGGGCTGCTTCCCTATGACGAGGCCGTCACCTTCATGGAGGCCCGCGCCGAGGCGATTGCACGCGGCGAGGCCGGGGAATGTATCTGGCTGGTCGAACACCCGCCCCTCTATACTGCCGGCACCTCTGCCAAACCTGCTGATTTGACCGACCCCGATCGTTTTCCCGTCTACGAGAGCAAACGCGGCGGGCAATATACCTATCACGGCCCCGGCCAGCGCGTCGCCTATGTGATGCTCGACGTGGGCAAACGCGGGCATGACGTGCGCCGTTTCGTCCAACAGCTCGAAGAATGGGTGATCGCGACCCTTGCCGAGTTCGCCCTCATCGGTGAGATTCGCGAGGGCCGTGTCGGCGTCTGGGTCGCCCGCCCCGACAAACCCCTGACCGCGTCTGGCGCCCCTGCCGAGGATAAGATCGCCGCCATCGGCATCCGCCTGCGCAAATGGGTGAGCTTCCACGGCATCTCCATCAATGTTGAACCCGACCTCGACCATTTCTCCGGCATCGTCCCTTGTGGCATTACCGATTACGGCGTGACTTCGCTTGTCGATCTCGGCCTGCCCGTCACTATGACCGATGTCGACGTCGCCTTGCGGGCGACATTCGACACCGTATTTGATCCCCTCGATCAGAAATAACGCGTCAGCGTGACGGCAAAGACCCCAAGGTCGTAATCACGCGTGCCGCTGCTCAGGGTCGTCAATGATCCTGGGAAAGCCGTCGCTGGGTTGCTTGTCGAAACGCCAAAGTAATGGCGGTATTCGCCCCGAAGCGACCAGCCATCCGCGAATCCATGTTCGACCCCAAGACCGAGGAACGGCACTGTGTCATTGTTCTTCATGGAAATCGCGCTTGGTGCAGAGGTCGATGTGAATATCTCTTCATAGCGCAGATACGCCGCCCCCACGGCCCCGTAGAACAGTGTATCGCCCGAGACCCAGCCGCCCCGCGCCCCAAGCTCAATCGAACTTTGGTAATTCAACCGCATCGAACTACAGGCACAGCTATGGTTGAACACGCCACCATCCGACAGCCCCGTCGACAGCCCGAGTTCCAGACCATAAACGAAATCACCCTGCCGCTGGTTCCATCCCAGCACGCCGCCAACCACTTCGGTATCCGTCGAAGCCGTCCCATAAGGCGTCGCTGATCCGCTCGGCGTATGCGTGCCCTCGCCCATGGCGCTGCCGATGCTCAAACCGACATAAGCCCCTTCAAAATCTGTGGCCAGTGCCGTCGTGCCAGACAGAGCCAAGACACCCGCCGCCAAAGCTGCAATCACATGTGTGGAAACCAAACGTGTCACGTCATTTCTCCTTCACTGACAGCCACTTCCCCGAATCGGAAAAACGGCCTTTGCGTTACAATGGAACGCCGATTTTGCGCACCGCGGTAGCGAATGGATCAAGTTCGCGAGAAAAAATTTGTTTTGAGTAATTCAAATAAAGCAATATGTTAATGACTGCCCTGCAGAGACCTTTGCGCAGCAAAATGCCGAAACCCGGCCTGAGGCGACCTGCCGCAATATCAGCTATCGCATTTGCCGCGCTGAGACATTATGTTGCGCTCCAGCAAGGAAACACACTAAGCCACTAAGCTAAGGGAAGTCTTATGAAGAACCTTTTTGTTGCTACCGCAGCTCTGATCGCTCTCTCCGCCCCCGCATTCGCCGAAGGCGACGCGGCCAAAGGCGAAAAGGCCTTCAAGAAATGCAAATCCTGCCACATGATCGTCTCCCCGGAAGGTGAAGAGATCTTCAAGGGCGGCAAAACCGGCCCGAACCTCTACGGTATCATCGGTCGTGTTGCTGGCTCCGTTGAAGACTTCCGCTACAAGGACGGCCTCAAAGACGCCGCCGAAGCGGGCTTCGTCTGGACCGAAGAAGCGGTTGCAGCATATGTTGCAGACCCCAAAGCATGGCTCGGCGACAACGGCTACGCCAAGAAATCCGGCATGAGCTTCAAGCTTAAGAAAGGCGGCGAAGACGTTGCGGCCTACCTCGCATCCGTTGCACCGGCACCGGAAGCCACCGAAGAAGCCGCTTCCGAGTAAGCGTCTCTCCTAATTTCGCCGGGTTCGCCCGGCACGATGCCCCCGCGTGATCTCGCATCACGCGGGGGTTTTCTTTAAAAATGATCCGATTTGCCGCACCTTTTTCTCTGGACATGTCAAATTTGACCTTAATCAAGATGGGTGCGACGATTTTTTTTGATCTATGTCAATTACGGTGATTGCGACCAGCCCCTGACACATCTAAAAAAGACGATGAACCAGGGTGCGGGAAGAATCCCCCGTGCCCTCAACCCACCTTAAGGGAGGCAACAGTATGGCAGACGCAGCCATTCACGGTCACGACCATGAAGACGAGCGCGGTTTCTTCACCCGCTGGTTCATGTCGACCAACCACAAAGACATTGGTCTTCTCTACCTGATCGTCTCGGCTTTTGTCGGCCTGATCGCAGTTCTCTTCACCGTTTACATGCGCCTTGAGCTCATGGAACCCGGCGTTCAATACATGTGCCTCGAAGGCGCGCGCTTTATCGCGGACGCCTCTGCGGAATGTACCCCGAACGGACACCTCTGGAACGTGCTGATTACATATCACGGCGTCCTGATGATGTTCTTCGTGGTGATCCCGGCACTGTTCGGCGGTTTCGGCAACTACTTCATGCCGCTTCAGATCGGCGCGCCGGACATGGCGTTCCCGCGCATGAACAACCTGTCGTTCTGGATGTATGTGACCGGCGTCTCCCTCGGTGTCGCCTCGCTTCTGTCGCCCGGCGGCAACGATCAGCTCGGCTCGGGCGTGGGTTGGGTGCTCTACCCGCCGCTCTCGACAAGCGAAGCGGGCTATTCCATGGACCTCGCGATCTTCGCAGTGCACGTTTCGGGCGCTTCGTCGATCCTCGGTGCGATCAACATGATCACCACCTTCCTGAACATGCGTGCCCCCGGCATGACCCTGTTCAAGGTGCCGCTCTTCTCTTGGTCGATCTTTGTCACTGCATGGCTGATCCTTCTGTCGCTGCCCGTTCTGGCCGGCGCCATCACCATGCTGCTCACCGACCGTAACTTCGGGACGACCTTCTTCGATCCCGCAGGCGGTGGTGACCCGATCCTCTATCAGCACATCCTGTGGTTCTTCGGTCACCCCGAAGTCTACATCGTGATCCTGCCCGGCTTTGGCCTTGTCTCCCACGTGTTTGCCACCTTCTCGCGCAAACCGGTCTTCGGCTACCTGCCGATGGTCTGGGCGATCATCGCCATCGGCGCGCTCGGCTTTGTCGTGTGGGCGCACCACATGTACACCGTCGGCATGTCGCTGAGCCAGCAGAGCTACTTCATGCTCGCAACCATGGTTATCGCGGTACCAACAGGGGTTAAGATCTTCTCGTGGATCGCGACCATGTGGGGCGGCTCGATCGAGTTCAAGGCACCGATGCTCTTTGGCCTCGGCTTCCTGATCCTCTTCACCATCGGTGGTGTGACCGGCATCGTGCTCAGCCAAGCCGGCGTCGACCGTGCCTATCACGATACCTACTACGTCGTGGCACACTTCCACTACACCATGTCGATGGGCGCAGCCTTCACCATCTTTGCCGGGATTTACTTCTACTTCGGCAAGATGACGGGCCGTCAGTACCCCGAGTTCGCAGCGAAGATTCACTTCTGGATGTTCTTCATCGGCGTCAACCTGACCTTCTTCCCCCAGCACTTCCTGGGCCGTCAGGGCATGCCGCGCCGCTACATCGACTACCCGGAGGCATTCGCCTACTTCAACAAGATCAGCTCCTATGGCGCGCTGCTCTCGTTTGCCTCCTTCGTTCTGTTCTTCGGCATCGTGATATACGCGCTGCTGCGTGGCGCCCGCGTCACCGAAAACAACTACTGGAACGAATACGCCGATACGCTGGAATGGACCCTGCCCTCCCCGCCGCCCGAGCACACGTTCGAGCAGCTTCCGAAACAGGAAGACTGGGACAAAGGCCACGCGCACTAAGCGCCTCCAGCCTCTGAAACACCAAAGAGGCCCCGGTTTACCGCCGGGGCCTCTTTTCTTTTCCCCGCAGCCGCCACCATGACCGACAGCACCCAGCCCCTCACCGAAATCAAGAAACAGACCCAAGCCGTCTACTCCCGGCAGGCCAAAGCCTGGGATGACCAGCGTCAACAGACCCATGACAAGCTCGGCCTCTACGAACAGGTCTGGTTGCAAACCTGGCTCGAAACCCTGCCCCGCCCGGCCCGACTTCTTGATCTCGGCTGTGGCTCGGGACGACCGATCGCCCCCTTCCTGCTTGGACAAGGCCACCACCTGACCGGTTATGACTATAGCCCTGAAATGATCCGCCTCGCCCAAAGCCACTTTCCCAAGACGGACTGGCCTCATGCAGACTGGCACGTGGCGGATATGCGTGACCCGCCGGAAAGCCCCCGATTTGATGGAATCCTGAGCTGGGACGGTTTCTTTCACCTAAGCCCCGAGGAACAGCGCGCCGCACTGCCCCGGATGTCTGCCCTACTCCATCCCGGCGGCGCCATGATGCTCACGGTTGGTTGGGGCGAAGGGGCCATTACCGGAACCGTTAATGGTGAAACCGTTTACCACGCCAGCCTCTCGACACCCGAATATGTTTCGCTACTTGAGAAGGCGGGCTTCCGCAGCGTCTCGGTTACGCATAATGACACATCCGTGCTTGGCAGATGCGTTCTTCTGGCAACTGGAATACGCTCGGATCAACAAGGGTAACCCAAAGACATGCCCCACAACTGGACCCCCAACGCCCCTGACACCAAGGTCGTGCTGACCCTCTGGCCCTACCGTTCGCTCCCCCGCAAGGGATTCGCGGCGATGATCCTGATGGCCTTTCTCTTCGGCACGGTCCCGCTCTACGGTCTTTTGGGGACTGTCTTCCTTTGGGGCATTCTGCCGTTCATCCTGTTGATGGTCGCCGCGCTCTGGTGGGGCTTGGAGCGCTCTTACAAAGACGGTGACATCCTCGAAGAGCTGCGCCTTGATGGCGACATGCTGACCCTGACCCACCGTCCGGCACGCGGCGAAACCCAAACATGGGAATGCAATATCTACTGGGCCCGCCCCGAGATGCACGTCCATGGCGGCCCTGTGCCCCATTACGTGACCCTGACCGGCAATGGCCGCACGGTCGAAATCGGCAGCTTCCTCTCCGAGGACGAGCGCAAGGCCCTCTACGGCGAACTCCACGACTTCCTCAAAAACGCCTGAGGCGGCCCGAACCAAAGCCCGAGCCGCCCCAGAATACACACCGACGCGATACATACGTAATACCGACGTTATACCGACGTGGGTTTTTCGGCCCTTTTCAGACCATCCCGCTGGCGATCAGACCATCTGCGATTCGCCCATAGGCCTCGGCCATCGGCCCGTCTCCTGCGGCCACCGGCACGCCCGAATCCCCCGCAAGGCGCGTCGCAAGGTCGATCGGCAAGGCTCCCAATAGTGGCACACCCATCTTCTTTGCTTCCGCAGCAACACCACCATGCCCGAAGATATGTTCCTCATGCCCACATTTCGGGCACACATAGGACGACATATTCTCGATCAGGCCCAACACAGGCGTATTCAAAAGATCGAACATTCCCAAAGCCTTGCGCGCATCAATCAGCGCCACATCCTGCGGCGTCGAAACCACGATGGCCCCGCTCAACTCGGTCTTCTGGCAAAGCGTCAATTGCACATCCCCGGTGCCCGGCGGCATATCCACGAGAAGCACATCCAACTCGCCCCACTGCACCTGCCCAAGCATCTGCTGCAATGCCCCCATGAGCATCGGCCCGCGCCAAACCACCGGCTTGGCCTCATCCACCATGAAGCCGATCGACATGATCGTCACCCCATGCGCCTGAAGCGGAATGATCGTCTGCCCATCCGGCGACGCAGGCCGTTTATTGACCCCCATCATCCGCGGCTGCGATGGCCCGTAAATATCCGCATCAAGAAGCCCAACGCGCTTGCCTTTCCTCGCTAGGGCAACCGCCAAGTTGCTGGAAACAGTAGATTTCCCAACACCACCCTTACCAGATCCCACGGCGATGATACGCTTGACGCCCTTGACCTTCATTGGCCCTTGCTGCGGCTTCGGATGCCCCCCAACCTTGAGGCTCGGGGGGGCTTTAGGTGCTGCGGCGGGTCCATGCGCCGTGAGCGCGACCGATACATTTTCGACCCCCGGCAGCCCCTTCACCGCATCTTCCGCAGCCTGGCGAAGCGGCTCCATACGGCGCGCCAGATCCGGGTTCGGCGCTTCGATCACAAACCGCACCATTCCGCCTTCGATATTCAACGCCCGCAGCATATCCCGCGACACCAATGTGCCCCCATCCGGCAATGCCAGACGCGCCAGCGCATCGAGGATGTCTTGTTCTTTGACCGTCATAATTCTCTCCTCAGTTGCCCCTTGAAATGGCGCGCATACCCCGCCCGGACAAGCCTCTGTCTCTTCTTTTGAACAGGAATTCAAACAGTTGCACAATCCCTGTGCAGTCTTGAGTTGACGTAACTTCCCCTATTCCGTCGCTGCATAGCAGCATTGCAGAGGCGCCTATTGTGCAGTTGCAGCATAACCCTATATCCCTTCTGTAACAGCGACAGACACACACAATCGACGACAACCTGAGGACACGAACATGGCACTGGCCACGGACTTCACCGCTTCTAAACACGGTCTCACCGACCGTATCTCCGCCTTCTTCGCGGATCTCGGCGAGCGGACCCGCAAAGCCCGCGCCTTCAGCCGCGCCTATAACGAGCTGGCCGCACTGCCGGACGCTCAGCTGCGTGACATGGGTCTTCACCGCTCGATGATCCGCCGGGTGGCCTTCCAGGCCGTCTACGGCGACTGACACGAATAGCTTCGGAAAACTCCTCCTCCCTTTGTTTTCCGAAACTGCGACGACAACGCTCCTCCCTTGTTGTCGTCGCCAAAGATACCGGGCCTCACGGCTCACACGGAACAAGCCGCCCCTCCTCCTCCCTGGGCGACTTGGACTAGCGGCGGCACCCCTCCTCCTCCCTGGGTGTCGCCGCACAAGAACATAGGGCCCTCGATTGGCTCAACCGGATCAAGGCGCTCTCCTCCTCCCATGCGTCTTGTTACGAAGCGGCGGCTCCCTCTCCTCCTCCCTGGGGGCCGCCGTGCGAAATTCGGCCTCACGGCCAACAGAGATCAGACCGCCTTTCCTCCCATTGGTGTTTCTGAAAACAAGAACGGCGGCGCCCTCCTCCTCCCTGGCGCCGCCGTTTTTCTTTTCTGCAGAGGAGGTTGGCCTCAGAAGGGAATGTCGTCCGAAGGCGAGATGAACTTGGCCACAACCTTTTTCACCCCGGCCTTATCAAAGGCGATCTCAAGCTTATCGCCCTCGATATCCTGCACGATCCCATAGCCGAATTTCTGGTGGAACACGCGTTCGCCAAGGGTAAAGCTCGACACAGCCTCAAGGTCGATTATCGTGCTCTGTCGGCTCTTAGGGCTGGCATAGCTTTGCTCGCTCGAACGCGCCTGCATCCGTTTCCAGCCCGGAGAATTATAAGTATTGGCCTGCGCCACGCGGGTCTCGACATCCGACACCCCAACATTGCTCGCAGCCCCGTAACCCCCGCCATTCAAACTCGGAGGAACTAGAATAGTCACGTGTTCTTCTGGCTCCTCATCGCCAGCCATTTCTTGAATAAATCTTGAAGCAACCATGGATGTCCAGCCCTTGAAGGAACCGGAAAAAATGAATCTATTGGAAACAAATGACACGGTGCAAACCTCCATTGCCCGGGTAATTCCCACATATGCTAAGCGACGCTCCTCTTCGAGCCCCTTGGAAATGGGCTTTCCATCTTTATTCCAGATAACGCCCCCCTCATCCAAACTTCTCTGAGAAGGGAACAACCCCTCCTCCCAGCCCGGCAAAAACACCGCAGGATACTCTGTGCCTTTTGCAGCATGCAAAGTCATCAGGGTTACTTTTTCTTCGGATTCGCTAGCTCCAGTGTCCATAACCAGACTGACATGTTCAAGGAACCCTTGAAGGTTCTCAAACTCTTTTAGGTGTCCCACCAATTCCTTGAGGTTCTCAAGCCGCCCCGGCGCCTCGGGCGTCTTGTCATTCTGCCACATGGTCGTGTAGCCCGATTCATCAAGGATAATCTCGGCAAGCTCCATATGCGTGAGGTCATTATCCCCCGCCATCCGACCCCAACGCGCAAGGCTCTCGACAAGAATGCTGAGTTCCTTCGCGCCCTTACCGCCAATCCCCTTTTCCTCAAGCAGGAGTCGCGCCCCTTCCAACAGGGAAACGCCATTGGCCCGCGCACAAGTCTGGATTTTCTGCTGCGCCACATTGCCAAGCCCGCGTTTGGGCGTGTTCACAATCCGCTCGAAGGCAAGGTCATCGTCAGGACTAACCACGACACGGAAATACGCCATCGCATCACGGATTTCCAAACGCTCGTAAAAGCGCGGCCCGCCAATCACGCGATAGGGCAAACCAATGGTCAGAAACCGATCCTCAAAAGCCCGCATCTGATGCGAGGCGCGCACGAGGATCGCCATATCGTCAAGCGACAGAGGCCGCATCCCCCGCGTGCCGCGCTGCATCGCTTCGATCTCTTCCCCGATCCAGCGCGCTTCTTCCTCGCCGTCCCAATGGCCAATCAGACGAACCTTCTCGCCATCATCCCGATCGGTCCAAAGCGTTTTGCCCAAACGGCTTTCATTGCCGCGAATGACGTTCGAAGCCGCCGCAAGGATATGCTTTGTCGAACGGTAGTTCTGCTCCAACCGCACCACATGCGCGCCGGGAAAGTCCTTTTCAAACCGTAGGATATTACCCACTTCTGCGCCGCGCCAACCATAGATCGACTGGTCATCATCGCCGACACAACAGATATTCTTATGCCCACCCGCCAAGAGCCGCAGCCACAAATACTGTGCCACGTTGGTATCCTGATATTCGTCGACGAGGATGTATTTGAACCAGCGTTGATACCGCGCGAGGATATCCTCGTGGCGTTGGAAGATCGTAACCATGTGTAGGAGAAGGTCGCCGAAATCCACCGCGTTCAACTCGCGCAACCGGGTCTGGTATTGCGCATATAGCTCACCGCCCCGATTGTTGAACGCCCCGGCATCCGCAGCCGGAAGGCGATCCGGCGTCAACGCTTTGTTCTTCCAGCCATCAATCAGCCCTGAAAGCATCCGCGCAGGCCAGCGTTTCTCGTCGATATTATTGGCAACGATCAACTGTTTCATAAGCCGGATTTGGTCATCCGTATCCAAAATGGTGAAGTTCGATTTGAGATCGACCAGCTCCGCATGACGCCGCAAAAGTTTGACACAGATCGCATGGAACGTGCCAAGCCACGGCATCCCCTCAACCGTCTCGCCCAACATCCGGCCCACGCGGTTTTTCATCTCTCGCGCGGCCTTGTTGGTAAAGGTCACGGCGAGGATTTCATTGGGCTGCGCCCGGCCCGTATTGAGCAAATGCACGATCCGCGCCGTCAACGCTTTGGTCTTGCCCGTGCCCGCCCCAGCCAGCATGAGGACAGGACCATCCATCTTTTCCACCGCTTCGCGCTGTGCCGGATTCAATTCGTCAAGGTACGGCATCGGCCGCGCGGCCATAGCGCGGGCGGCAAGAGAGGCGCCCTCGAAGGCGTCGGATTCGTCAAAACTGCTCATGCCCGGCAATCTAGCTTGCCGCGCGCGCGTTGAAAAGTTCGCTTTATGTTCCATGGCCCCGTTTTCTTTCAACGAATTCGGTGGCTGGACAAACCCCACACTCCGGCCAACAAATGCCCCATGGACCTGCACGCAAAATACCCCGCCCTTTCCGATCTACGCGCCCGTGCGCAGAAACGCCTGCCGAAATTCGTCTGGGAATTCCTCGATAGCGCGACCGGAACCGAGGCCACCAAGGCGCGCAATCGCGCCAAGCTCGACGACATCCTCTTTGCCCCCTCGATCCTGCATGGGGAATACGACCCCGACCTCTCGACCACGTTCCTCGGCGAAGACTACCCCCTTCCCATCGGCATTTCCCCTGTGGGCATGTCTGGCCTGATCTGGCCCGACGCCGAGCGCCTCTTGGCGGCTGCGGGTGCGCGGCTTGGCATTCCCTATTGCCTCTCCACCGTCGCCAGCCAAACCCCGGAAACCGTCGCGCCCCATCTGGGCGCCCATGGCTGGTTCCAAATGTATCCCCCCCGCGACCCCGAGATTCGCACCGACATGCTCAACCGCGCCAAAGCTGCCGGTTTCAAAGCCCTGATCCTGACCGTCGATGTCCCCGTCGCCAGCCGCCGCGAGAGACAGGTGCGCTCGGGTCTCACCACCCCGCCCCGCCTCACGCCGCGCCTCATGGCACAGGTTGCTATGCGCCCGGCCTGGGCGCTTGGCACGGCACGTATGGGCATGCCGCGCATGCGCCTCATCGACGAATACGCCGACAATCTCACGGGGATGAGTTCAACCGCCCATGCCGGCTACCTGCTGCGCACCTCACCGGATTGGGACTATCTCCACTGGCTGCGCGACAACTGGGACGGACCGCTCATCGTCAAGGGCGTGTTACGCCCCTCAGACGCATCAAAACTCGAACAGGCCGGGGTGGATGCACTCTGGGTCTCCAACCATGCCGGACGCCAATTCGACGCCGCCCCCGCCAGCATCGAGGCCCTGCCCGCCATCCGCGCCGCTACGGACCTGCCCCTGATCTTCGATAGCGGCATTGAGTCCGGGCTCGACATCCTGCGCGCGCGCGCCCTCGGGGCGGATTTCGTCATGCTGGGGCGTGGATTCCACATGGCCCTCGCCGCGCTCGGTGCTAAGGGGCCGGATCATCTTGTCGACATTCTCGCCAAGGACATGGTGGCCAATATGGGCCAGATCGGCGCAAGAACATACGCCGATCTCCCCGCAAGCCTACTGTCTTAGATCGCGCGCAAATCCTTGGGCATGGCGTCAAACGCCGCGCGCGCTTCCATGACCGGAAGCCCCGTCGGAATCCACCCCTTGCCATTCGGCCCGCCCGCCATGCCTTCGGACACGTCAAGAACCCGCGTGATGCCGTTCTTGGCCAGCACCTCCATGAGATAGCCCGACCGGTTCCCCGTGCGGCAGATCATAGCCACGTCATGCTCCGGGTTGCGCTCCAGAACCGCCATGAGGCGCGGCCCAAAGGCCTCATGTGTCATATCAAGAAGCCAAGCCCCCTCGGCAACACCGGTCTGCTGCCATTCGCCCGGCGTGCGAATGTCGATCAGAATCATCTTACCTACCGAGATTGCATCATGCGCCGCCTGCGCCGTAACAACGCCCGGTTTGGCATGCGAAAGGGAAGGAAGGGTCACAGCGGCCCCAAGGGCCAGAAGAAAAGCGCGACGGTCGGTCATGATCTTGTCCTCAAAGATAATTTCACGTCCTTCCCTCTCACCGTCGCATAATCTGCGCAACGTGTCGCAGAGCCGCATGTCGCCCATCTCGTCTTGCGATAGCCCAAAAACAGAGCAAACCTTACATAAATGTAACAAAATACGTAATCCTTGGTATTGCGCGGTCGATCCTCTGTGCCTTACCCCATCAGCATCATTTGGACAGAGCGCAAAAAAGGGGAGCCTGCCCATGCCTGACTTCAAGAAAATTCTGATCGCCAATCGGGGTGAGATCGCCATCCGCGTGATGCGCGCCGCCAACGAGATGGGCAAAAAGACCGTCGCCATCTTTGCCGAGGAGGACAAGCTATCGCTCCACCGGTTCAAAGCAGACGAAGCCTATCGCATTGGCGAAGGGATGGGGCCGGTCGCGGCTTATCTCTCAATTGACGAAATCATCCGTGTCGCCAAGGAATGCGGCGCGGACGCGATTCATCCGGGCTATGGGCTATTGTCCGAGAACCCGGATTTCGTCGATGCCTGCGCGGCCAACGGCATTACCTTCATCGGCCCCAAAGCCGCAACCATGCGCGCCCTTGGCGACAAGGCCAGCGCCCGCAAAGTCGCGATCGAGGCTGGCGTGCCGGTCATCCCCGCCACCGACGTGCTTGGCGATGACATGGACGCGATCAAGCGCGAAGCCGCTGAAGTCGGCTATCCCCTGATGCTCAAGGCCTCTTGGGGCGGCGGCGGGCGCGGCATGCGTCCCATCTTCTCGGAAAACGAGGTCGAAGAAAAAGTTCTCGAAGGCCGCCGCGAGGCCGAAGCCGCCTTTGGCAATGGCGAGGGCTATCTCGAAAAGATGATTACCCGGGCCCGCCACGTCGAGGTTCAGATTCTCGGCGACACCCACGGCAACATCTATCACCTCTATGAACGCGACTGCTCGGTCCAGCGCCGCAACCAAAAGGTCGTCGAACGCGCCCCCGCGCCCTACCTCTCCGAGGCCCAGCGCGAAGAGATTTGTGAACTAGGCCGCAAGATCTGCGCCCATGTGAATTACGAATGCGCCGGCACGGTCGAATTCCTGATGGATATGGAAACCGGCAAGTTCTACTTCATCGAGGTGAACCCCCGCGTGCAGGTCGAACATACCGTGACCGAAGAAGTCACCGGTATCGACATCGTACAGGCACAAATCCTGATTGCCGAAGGCAAGAGCATCGCCGAGGCCACCGGCAAAGCCTCGCAATATGATATCCGCCTCAACGGCCACGCCCTGCAAACCCGGATCACCACCGAGGACCCGCAGAATAACTTCATCCCCGACTATGGCCGTATCACCGCCTATCGCTCGGCAACCGGCATGGGCATCCGCCTTGATGGCGGCACGGCCTATGCGGGCGGCGTCATCACGCGCTACTACGACTCGCTTCTGACCAAGGTCACCGCCTGGGCCCCGACTCCCGAAAAGGCCATCGCCCGCATGGATCGCGCCCTGCGCGAATTCCGTATCCGCGGCGTGAGCACCAACATCGCCTTTGTCGAAAACCTGCTCAAGCACCCGACCTTCCTCAACAATCAGTACACGACCAAATTCATCGACGAGACCCCGGAACTGTTCCAGTTCAAGAAACGTCGCGACCGGGGCACCAAGGTTCTCACCTATATCGCCGACATTACGGTTAACGGTCACCCAGAGACCGCGGACCGTCCCGAGCCGCCCGCCGATCTCAAGGCCCCGGTTCCGCCCGCCAAACGCGGCACCCCCGCCTATGGCTCGCGCAACCTCCTTGAGGACAAAGGCGCCAAGGCCGTGGCCGACTGGATGAAAGAGCAAAAACAGCTCCTCCTGACCGACACCACCATGCGCGACGGGCACCAATCGCTTCTGGCAACCCGGATGCGCTCCATCGACATGATCAAGGTCGCTCCCGCCTATGCCGCCAATATTCCGCAACTGTTCTCGGTCGAATGCTGGGGCGGTGCGACCTTTGATGTCGCCTATCGCTTCCTTCAGGAATGCCCGTGGCAGCGCCTGCGCGACCTGCGCGCTCGGATGCCCAACCTGCTGACCCAGATGCTCCTGCGTGCCTCAAACGGCGTCGGCTATACCAACTACCCCGATAACGTAGTGCAGGAATTCGTGCGCCAAGCGGCCGAAACCGGCGTCGACGTATTCCGCGTCTTCGATTCGCTGAACTGGGTCGAAAACATGCGCGTCGCCATGGATGCGGTGGTCGAAAGCGGCAAGATCTGCGAAGGCACCATCTGCTATACCGGTGACCTCCTTGATCCTGACCGCGCCAAGTATGACCTGAAATACTATGTCGGCATGGCCAAAGACCTCGAAGCCGCAGGTGCCCATGTGCTGGGCCTCAAGGATATGGCGGGCCTCCTGAAACCGGCCTCGGCCCGTATCCTAATCAAGGCCCTGAAGGAAGAGGTCGATCTCCCGATCCACTTCCACACCCATGACACCTCGGGCATTGCCGGGGCGACGATCCTCGCCGCCGCCGATGCCGGTGTCGATGCGGTGGACGCCGCCATGGACGCCTTCTCGGGCGGCACTTCTCAGGCCTGCCTCGGCTCCATCGTCGAAGCCCTGCGCCATACCGACCGCGAGACCGGCCTTGATATCGACGCCATCCGCGAAATCTCCGACTATTGGGAAGGCGTACGCGCCCAATATGCCGCTTTCGAATCCGGCCTCGCTGCGCCTGCCTCAGAGGTTTACCTGCATGAGATGCCCGGCGGTCAGTTCACCAACCTCAAGGCCCAGGCCCGCTCCCTTGGCCTCGAAGAGAAATGGACACAGGTCGCCCATACCTATGCGGATGTGAACAAGATGTTTGGCGACATCGTCAAGGTCACGCCCTCTTCCAAGGTCGTTGGCGATATGGCCCTGATGATGGTTTCCCAAGGCCTCACCCGCGCCGAAGTCGAAGACCCGAACACCGATGTCGCCTTCCCCGATTCCGTCATCGACATGATGCGCGGCAACCTTGGCCAGCCCCCGGGCGGTTTCCCCGATACCATCCTCAAAAAGGTGCTCAAGGACGAAGCCCCCAATACCGAACGCCCTGGCAAACACCTCACGCCAGTAGACCTCGAAGCGACCCGCGCCGAGTTGAGCCAGGAACTCGAAGGCTTCACGATTGATGACGAGGATCTCAACGGTTACCTGATGTATCCCAAGGTCTTCCTCGACTACATGGGCCGTCATCGCCAATACGGGCCCGTCCGCACCCTGCCAACGCGCACCTTCTTCTATGGCATGGAGCCCGGCGAAGAGATCACCGCCGAGATCGACCCCGGCAAGACCCTCGAAATCCGCCTGCAAGCCGTGGGCGAGACGACCGAGGATGGCGAGGTGAAGGTCTTCTTCGAACTGAACGGCCAACCCCGCGTGATCCGCGTGCCCAACCGTCTGGTGAAAGCCTCTACTGCCCAGCGCCCTAAGGCCGAGGTCGGCAATCCGAACCATATCGGCGCACCGATGCCCGGCGTGGTGGCCTCGGTCGCGGTCTTGGCAGGCCAGCAGGTCAAGGAAGGAGATCTTCTTCTGACCATCGAGGCGATGAAGATGGAAACCGGCATCCATGCCGAACGCGACGCCACGATCAAGGCCATCCATACCCAGGCCGGCGGCCAGATCGACGCCAAGGATCTGCTGATCGAACTTGAATAACGCTTCAAAAGCCCCGCTTCGGCGGGGCTTTTATTTCCAGATTCCGAACCGCTCGCGCAGATAGTGTTCGGCAAAGGCATTGGCATCGTCCCGCCCCTGCCCATCGACGACCGAGGTCGTCAAAGCCCCTTCCACATAATATGGAAAAGAGTTTGGCTCCCGCCGGAACGGGATGATCCAGACCGGATGTCCGTTCTTCACCGCATTGGCCGATAGCCAGTAATCATCCACGGCCCAAACCTGCTGCGGGATGTCGAACACCGTTTCATCATAGAAATCCGGCCGCACCATCACCCCGCCATAGCCATGAAACGTATCCATGAATCCCGCCGAGAGATACATCCGCCGCCCAACATAGCGCGGCGGCCAACCAAGCCATCTTTGGCCAATCCCCTCAATTGCCTCGCGAATATAGGCCTCCGGGTCGGTAATCCGCCACCATCTGAGCGGGCGCGGTTGGGGCGCATTCTCTCGATCCTCAACCGCAACCTCCTCAAGATCGCCACCGCAAAGCGCGATGCAGGCCTCTGGCTGGCGCGCACGCTGGCGCAAGAACCAAGACGCCCAATGGCGCGGATAGGCCATGTCGTCATCGCAAAACAGAATATCCATATCCTGCCCCGCATAGTCCCTGAGCGCGGGCAAAAGCTTGGTCGCCGGGCCGAAATCTTCCTTCACCCTGCGAATCTCGACCCCTTCAGGAACCTCCGGCAGGCGCCCATCCCAATCAGGAAATCGCCTGTATTTTTCGGGCACATAGACAATAATCGTTTCCGGCGCGACGCTCTGGCGACGCAAGGCCGCAAGGGTTTGCGGTAGTTTTTCCAAACGTGGCGGGATCGTCGACAAGGAGATAATATAAGGCCGCATATTATCTCCAAATACCGTATGTTTTGCGCAAATAGGCGATGCTTGCCATCTCTGCCTCGCTGCGTCCCGCCCCCTCGATCACCGCATCAAGAAGCGCCGCGCGCCCCGATCCCGGCCCGCCGCTCGGCTGCGGCGCATGGGCCATGGCCCAAGTCGGACACCCCGTCGCAAGCGCCATCCCCGAAAGCCACACATCATCGACCGCAAAGGCCTCTGACGGTGCCTCAAATACCCGCGCATCAAAGAAACCCGGCCGCACCATCACGCCGCCAAACCCTTCAAACACATCCATATAACCGCCCTTGCGGAACTGGTGCCGTCCAAGAAAACCCCGCTCCAGCCCCAGCTTAAGTGCCGCCCAACGCACCCCATAGCGCAGGTGATACCCCATATCCCACGTCACCGGGTTTCGCTCGGCACGCGGTATCAACATCTCGCCGCGCCCTCCTTCCTCCGGCACATCCCAGGCAGAGGTGCACAGGCAGGCTTTGGGGTGTTTCTCACGCTCCTCAAGGAACCGCTTGGCCCACCCCTTCGGCGCGATCATGTCGTCGTCACAGAACAGGAGATCAATCTCCTGCCCCTCAAACTCCCGAAGCGCAGGCAAAAGCTTGGTCGCCGGACCAAGATCCTCCTCGACCCGTCGAATCTCAATCCCCTCGGGCACATCCGGCAACGCCCCGTCCCACTCGGGAAACCGTCTGTAAGATTTCGGGATATATAGAAGCACCGCCTCGGCCCTTAGCCTTTGCCGCAACAAAGAGTCCAGGACTGGCCCTAAATGCGCAAACCGCGGCGGAATCGCCGACAGGCTTATGACGTAACGCGTCACTGCCAAAGCCCATAAGTCTCCTGAAAATATCGCACCGTAGCAATGTTCGACTCATCCCGCCCTGCGTCGTTGAAAACCTGCTGATGCAACGCGGTCTCGTTGATGTGGTCATCCTTGTAGACCGGGCTCAAAATCGGCTCAAAGAACCCGCCGATAATCCAGGGCCGATGCCCCATGCGCGTCGCGTGCCCCGAGAACCAGACATCATCCACAGGCCATGCAAAATCGGGAATGTCATAAACCTCATCGGGAAAGAAATCCGGTCGCACCAAAATCCCCATCCAGCCCTCGCACCCATCGGCATATCCCGGCCGCATCATGAGGCGGCGTGCAGGCTCTTCATAAGGCCGCCCTGTGACCCAGGACACGAACCGGCGCCAATGACGACGAACATGGAACGGCACATGCGTAACACGCCACAGGCGCAGCACCTTGGGCCGCGCAAACGCCTTGCGCTTGGCCTGTCCCTCGGGCGGTAGGTAATCCGCCATCGGGCTGATCGCGATCATATCATTGGGGCGCTTCGCCCGCGCCCTCAAAAGCCGCTCGGCGATATAAGGGCGATAAATCTGGTCATCATCGCAAAACAGGATGTCGATATCCTGTCCGGCAAATTCCTTCAGCGCGGGAAGAAGCTTGGTCGCGGGTCCGTAATCTTCGTCCACAAGACGAATCTCGACCCCCTCGGGCACCTTGGGCAAACGCCCATCCCAATCGGGAAAACGCCGATACTCCCGGCTTAGATATACAATCACGCGCTCGGGTTTTACCGTCTGCGCCAACAGGCTCTCAAGCGTCAGGTGGAGCCCATCAAAGCGCGGCGGAATTGACGATAGGGTAATGACATAGCCGCCCATTCCGGGTCTCCTCAGAATTCTATCCGACAGACCCCTAACACGACGCCCCCAAAGGTCAAAGCACCGGGAGCATCTCGACCTGCACCTCTGGCGCGGCACTAAACTGCAGCGCGTCACACCCATGCTCCGCAGCAACCTGCACGACGAACCCGACCCCAATCGCAATAGCCAGAATCATCACACGCAGTGTTTCGGCTTTCTTCGACATGACGAGCCTCCCCTTCTCCTTACCTGCGCACACCTTGGGCGCTTGTCTCTTCTACGGCTCAGGCGACCCTTCCCGTCGCAGGGTATGGATTTTTTTGTCGAAAGCGCGTTTTTCCTCTTGCGACTAAGCACGAGTCTTTATATCTCACGCCTCACTCAATGACGCGGGCGTAGCTCAGGGGTAGAGCATAACCTTGCCAAGGTTAGGGTCGGGCGTTC
>JAAEZB010000055.1 GCA_018223085.1 Paracoccaceae bacterium | reverse complement strand
CCAGATCAGCCCACGATCATCTGTTTCATTTGCAACGCTTCGTATTCGAGTTCCTTGAGGCGGAAATGCACCACGTCGCCAATCGTGATAATACCGCAAAGCCCGATGTCACAGATGACGGGCAGGTGACGAAAGCGCCCTTCGGTCATGCGTTTAAGCACCACGATAAGGGCCTCGTCGGGGGCACAGGTCTGCACATCACGTGTCATCAGATCACCGACAAGTTGCGGCAGAGTCTGACCGGGCGTGTCGGCCATACGCCGCACGATATCGCGTTCGGACAGAATACCGAGGATCGTGTGATCCTCATCGACCACCAGCACAGCGCCGATGCGTTTGTCACGCAGAACTCCGACCACGGTACCGATCGTATCGATCGGGCGCACGGTAATCACGTCGTGGCCCTTGGCGTCGAGCAATGTCGCAACCGTCGCGCGCGACTGGGACAGATTGGAGCCTGTGGTCTGGCTATGGGTCGCCTCACCGGCCTTGTCGCCGCGCATGGGGGCCTGATAAGAACTTGGTGCCATGGGTTTGTTCCTTTCCTCCGCTAGGCCCCCATTGTATCCCGGTCCGGCAACCGTGCCAGACTTGACTTTCAACAGCACAGGCCCCTACCCTTGCCGACTTTCCTCACCAATCCGCATCTTACCCCCCTGACGGGGACCGTTCTTGTCGTCATCGTCGTGCTTGCCGGGCATCGGTTTCGCAAGGCCTGGAAAGAGCGTGAAAGCGATCCGCGGTGGGCTATGCGGGCATGGGTCTTTGGCAGTCTCGCCTTTCTTGGGTTGATCGCGCTGGCCTTTGTGCCGCTGGAGAGCTGAGCCTATGCGGTGGTGGATCGCGCTTGCCCTGACGCTCTGTCTTGCCGCCTGCCTGCCGGGCGAAAAGCGCGATGTGGTGCGCCTGTCGGGCAGCACGATGGGGACGCATTACAATATCGTCGCCATTGGCGATGATCTCGACGCAGCCGAACTTGGGGGGCGTGTGGGTGAGGTTCTTAAAGCGGTCGATGCCAGCATGTCGAACTGGAACCCGGCTTCGGAAGTGTCGCGGTTCTCGGCCCTGCGCAGCACAGAGGCACAGGAGATTTCACCGCAATTCGCACAGGTAATGCGGGCGGCGCAGGAAGTGCACAGGCAAAGCGAAGGGGTGTTCGACGTCACCCTTGGCCCGTTGATCGAGCTTTGGGGATTTGGCGCGCGTAGCCCGGACGATCCGTTGCCGTCAGAGGCGGATATCGCCGCGACGCTGGCGCGGGTTGGACAGGCCCGGTTTCTGACGCTCGATATGCAGGCGCCGAGCCTTACCAAGACCCTGCCCAAGGTCGAGGTGAACCTTGCGGCGATCGCCAAGGGCTATGGGATTGATGCGCTGGCCGAAATGCTGCGCGAACAGGGGATCAAGGATTACATGGTCGAGATTGGCGGCGATCTTGTGACCGGGGGCCTAAATGACAAGGGGCAACCCTGGCGGATCGGCATAGAGACGCCGACCCTTGGTGCGCAAGGCAGCCTTCAGCGGGTCATCGCACTCAGCGGGCATGGCATGGCCACTTCGGGCGATTATCGCAATTTCTTTGAGCGCGACGGACGGCGCTATTCACATCTGCTTGATCCGGCCACGGGGCGCCCGGTCGTCCATGCCACGACCTCGGCCACGGTTTTGGCGGAAAATGCAATGATGGCAGATGCATGGGCGACGGCGATGCTTGTTCTGGGAGCAGAGCGGGGTCTTGCCGTTGCCGAACGTCACGGGGTTGCAGTCTTTTTCATTTCCCGCGATAGACAGGAGAAAGACGCCCCTTATATCCTAGAAGAGAGCAGCGCCTTTACGGCGCTGACCGAAACAGAGTAAAGGCACGGCCATGGCCCTCAGCACCTTCTTCCTCGCCTTCTTTCTTTTGTTGCTTGTCGTTGTCGGCATGAGCCTTGGCGTGATGATAAAGGGGCGCACGATCAAGGGCAGCTGTGGTGGGCTCAACGCCATTGAAGGCGCGGATAAGTGCGTAGTCTGCAAGAAGGATATCGATCCCAACAGCCCGCTGCGCGACAAGCTTCAATGCAAGCGACAGCGTCAGATCGTGGAACAGATGATGGCGGAATGATCCGCCGGACCGCGTCAGGCCTGCCCCTGCTCGGATGGCAGAATAGTTTCGTCGAATGCGTCTTCAAGGCTATAGAGGAAGGCCTCTAATGGGGCGCGGATCGCGTTGATCGCAGCCGCATCATAGGGCGCATCGACAATTTGGCCAAAGGCGGCATCAAGCTCTCCCGCCTCTTTGCCGAGTTCGGCAAAGCCAACGCTTCCGGCGATACCGCTGATTTTGTGCACAATCGTCTGAAGACCGGCTACGGCCTTCAGGGCATAGGCGGGGTCACCAAGATATTTACAGTACCCTTCCATCTGGCCGACATAGACCACGAGATCGTCAAGGAAGCTCTCACGGATGCCCTTGAGAGCTTCGTAGAGTTCTTTATTCATTTGCATGCTCATGGCCTTGCCACTTCATTCAGTTGAATATCAGATCGCAATCAGGTGGGATGTCAAGTTGCTTGGTGCATAGGATTGGCGCTCATGAACCGAATTCATGGCCTGATCGATGATTTTCAGGGGGCTCGCACCGAAAAGGCTACCGTTGGTTTGCTCACCGGCGAGCACACGCACTTCCTTTTCACTGCTGAGGAACTCTTCGGGACGATACCTGTTGAGATAGGTGGTGATGTTGTCCTCAAGCTCTTCGCGGTCAAAGCTATGGGTGCGCGGCACAATAGCGATGAAGCTACCGCTTCCCAGGTAGGAAATCAGCGGATTAACCGAGCGGGTCGCTTCGAAAATACAATCGGCGACATCGGTCAAAATCTCGCGGAACTCGGTTGGCCCGACGCTGGCATAGATGCCACCCGCGCCGCGGATCTGAAACCCGATCGCGCCAAGCTTGAACATGCCTAGGCGGCCAAGCTGCAGGAGATAGTTTTCCATGGCAAGCGCCCCAACGACACGCGGCACGTCATTGATCTGTATTGCTTCGGAAATGTCGAATGTTTCTCGAACCTGAGGCGACAATTGCCCTGCAACACTGGACTGAATCTGTGCCGCCTGACGTGCAGCATCCGCCTGCGAGAGCAGGTTCGCCACACGCAGACGGGCGTTGAGGTCGGTCGCGTCAATGGGCTTGTTCAGGTAATCCGTCGCGCCGCTCGCGAAAGATTCATCAATGAATTCTTTTTCAGCCAGAGCGGTCAGCATGATGATCGGCGTATTGCGATAGACCGGAAGCTGGCGGATTTGCCTAAGCAGTTCGATGCCGTCGACTTCGGGCATCCGAATATCAAGAAGAATGCAATCGAATGGCTGAGGCGCATCATTGATGCTGTTCAGTGCCTCTGCGGCGGACTGAACGAAGGTATTGTCGGAATAATTCAGACCCTCAAGGGTCGTCTCCAGAAGCCGCAAGATCAGCGGTTCGTCATCAACTGCCAGGATCCTCATCGTGGAACTCTCCAAGCTATCATACCGAAGTTTAAGTTTTGCAGGGCGATCGTTAACGATTTCTTACCCAATTGAATTCATCCTAGAGGCGAATTGGGGCAAAATTCGGGCAAATATGAAAAATCCTTGCGACTCTACCAACACGAGGGCGCACACTTTACTTATGGTCGTCTGGAGCTTTCCGGCCAAACGAAGAGACCTCTGCCGATTTCCGTGTTATTCGGCAGGCGAGAACTAAAAAGTCGTATTTAAAAAAGGCCTTCACAGACCAATTTGTTTGCGTCTAAGATGAAAATGCACATGGATACATTCCCGCTATGATTGTTGACCTATGACGAAGCAAAGGACACTACGGCCCGCTGGCAAGCTGACAATCATTGCCACCAACGCCATAATTCTAAGCATAATCGTGGTTTTCATGATCATGAAAACCAGCCTCGATATAAGCATGGAGCGTGAACATGAGCGGCTTGAGGCTCTCAACGCGCTGACGGAATATGCCGGAAATGTCTCGGAAGAGGTCACCAATGCTCTCCTCATCGGGAGCGCCTTCAAGGGTGCAATCACCCTTGATCCGAACCTGACACAGACCAGTTTTTCGCGGTTTGCCAAGGAAATTGTTGCTGGCCACGAGGCTGTTATCAACGTTGCGACGATCCGCGACTATACAATAGAATTCGTACATCCCTATGCGGACAATGCGCATGTCGTTGGGCGCAAACTCAGCGATATCCCGGCCCAAAAACGTATTGCAGAAAAGGCACTGCAGGAAGATAGGGTCATTTTCCAAGGGCCTGTGCCCCTGCTACAGGGTTTCTCCGGTTTCGTGCTGCGCGTCCCGGTCGTGCTTGATGCGCCTGGCGCGTCATGGCCTTGGGGCCTTGTCTCGATTGTATTCTCCGCCGAGAGCCTGCTCAAAAACCTCGATCAGGGCGCGATCCCGGATCATTTTGACGTCGCGATGCGCAGAGCCGATGACAATACGCCCATCCTCGGGGATCAGGGCCTGTTTGACAAAGACGGCATCACGAAAACCATTGAAGTCCCGAATGGGGCTTGGTCCATCGCGGTTTACCCTAAGGGGGGCTGGGCCCAAAACGGCATAGACGCCAGCACCGTTCTCATTTTCCTCCTCATCACCGTAGGCACGCTGGCCACAACGAATATGTTGTTCCGATTGCGGCATGAGGCAGCCATCAGAACAGAACAACTCCGCGCAGCTATTGATGTAATGGGCGACGGGTTCGTGCTCTATGATGCCGAGGATAGGCTCGTTATTTGTAACGAGCGTTACCGTGAAATTTACAGTTCCAGTGCCCCAGCGATCAAACCGGGGGTTCTGTTCCGCGAAATTCTCGAATACGGGCTAAAGAATGGCCAGTATGAAGAGGCCGCAGGACGCGAAGAAGAATGGCTTGAGGAACGCATGGCGGCGCATCTCAGTAGTGACTTTACGCTAGAACAGAAACTCGACAATGGGCGCTGGCTGCGCGTGCGCGAGATGGCTACGCCCGATGGCGGGCGCGTTGGCATCCGTGTCGATATCACTGAACAAGTCGAAAGCCGAAAACGGGCCGAGGTTGCGGAAACCCGGCTCAGGGAAGCCATCGACACCGTGCCAGCAGCATTCCTTCTATTTGATGCCGAAGGCACGCTTGAAATCGTAAACACTCAGGCTTTGCAGTTTTTGCCCGATGCCCAAGCGCGTATGGTCAAGGGCACACCAGTCCGTAAACTCCTCGAACGCCTTGTCGTTCTTGAGATGCCACATGAAGGCGGTGCCCGGCGCAAAGAGCGCGTGGAGCATCTATTAACCCAACTGCGGCGCACATCATCGCAGTTTGACCTGCATATCGGCAATGAGCGCTACTATAAAATTGTCAGCCATCGGACCCAAGAGGGAGGCGTGGTGTGTTTCGGTCTCGATATTTCGGATCTGATCGCCCAAGAGCGCTGGCTTGAAACCACCAACAGGCGGCTGCGGGCTGCGATCAAGGAACGCGACTCGGCCGAGGCGCGATTTGCCGATGTGGCCGATATTGCGACGGAATGGTTCTGGGAGCAGGACGAAGAGATGCGTCTGACCTACCTGTCGCCCGGGTTCGGAAAAGCCACCGGTGCCTCACCAGACAAGGCTCTGGGCCAAAAACGCGAGAGACTCGCAGTGCCCGGACAGGACAACAGCTATGATGAGCATCTGCGTCTGATGGAGGCACATGAGCCGTTTGAAAACGTCATATACCGGTCCAATATGCGCGGCGATCAGGAAACCTGGTTCCGCACCAGCGGCAAGCCCGTTTTTGACGAGAACGGAAATTTCCGCGGCTATATCGGCACCGCCGCAGATGTCACCGATCTTTATGTAGCGGTTCAGAAGGCCAAGAAAGCCGATGCCGCCAAAACGCAGTTCCTCAACATGGTCAGCCACGAATTGCGTACCCCGATGACAGTCGTACTTGGCTATAATGCCTTTTTGCGCAAACCCGAGGCGCTTCCGCTGACGCGGGCGTTCCGCGACGCTGTTAACGCGACCGGAGAGGATAGCCTCAGCGCCGGATACACGGCCATGGTCGACGAAATTCGCGGTTTGGCAGACAAGATCGATTCTGCGGGCAAACAGCTTCAGGCCCTGATCGGCGACGTGCTTGATCTGTCGCGGATCGAGTCCAATACACTCCATATCGACCTCGGTCCGATCGAGTTCGGACCTATTGTAGAGACGACCATCACCCAATTGCACTCCCTCGCCCAAGGCAAGAAAATCGCCCTCAAGGCCGAGATCGAGGATGCCACGCTCAAATGCGATGAAACCCGCCTGCGTCAGGTGCTCATCAATCTCATAAGCAACGCTATCAAGTTCACCGACCAGGGAAGCATCACCGTGAAGTCCCGGATCGAGGGGGACATGATGCGGATAGCCGTTGTCGACACCGGTCTCGGTATTCCACAGGAAGCGCTTGAGAATATTTTCGACCGCTTCACCCAAGGCGATGCCTCCAGCACGCGCAATGAGGGCGGCGCCGGCCTTGGCTTGTCCATCTCCAAAGATATCGTCAACCTGCATGGCGGCAAAATCGCGGTCGAGAAGACCTCGGACAAAGGAACAACCATTTTCTTCACAATCCCGCTTTGGAAAGAAGAAGAAGCCGCCTGACGCACAAGGAAGACTATTTTCGACCCTTGAGTTGCCCTTCCCTGTCCTTAATTCAGCCCGATTTATCCTCAATATTCTCCGCATCGCTTGACACTTCCACACGCCGCTATGGCCAGATTGTTGAGGCAAAGGCGTACCGGCTACCCAGTGTTTTGGTCCGGTTGGGAGGAGAGTAGAAAGGTAAGTCATGGTTGATTTGGCGAACACACCAACACTACTGATTGGATTTCTTGTTCTGGCGATTGTCGTTCTCAGCGGCGCGGCCATTCGCAGGAAAGACCAGCTTAGCCGACTTCAGGATAAGAGCCTGCGCGACAAGGAGCTCGAAGTCGCGTTTCAGCGTAAGGCACTCTTTGAATCCGGCCTCGTTAGTGTCACGGACGAAGAAGGCCGGATCATCGAAGTGAACTCCAAATTCCTTGGCGCCTTCGGGTATCGGCAGGAAGACATCATCGGCAAGCATGTGTCTGAGCTTTACCCCGAAGAAGAACAGAAACTGTCCCGGGAAATCCGTTCCAAGACACGCGGCGGCAGCATTTGGACGGGCGAAACGCATGTGTTGCGCGCAGATGGCAGCAAAGCCCTGACCTATAACACGATCGTGCCGTTCATGGACGGCAACAACAAGCACATCAAGAACCTGTCATTTCGTGTCGACATTTCGCGTCAGAAAATGAGGGAAAACCAAAAGCTTGTCACAACCGCCTTTGACAGTATGACAGATGCAGTCGTCCTTTATGACCCGGAGAACTACCAAGTCTGCTATATGAACACCTTCGCGCTTGCCGAGCATGGCTGGGACATGGACGAGATCGGTGAGAAGACGGTTTGGGATATGATCTATGTGCCTGACCCGGCGATAATTGCCGAGAAATGCAAGAAGATTGCTGAAACCGGAAAATGCTCTGCCCGACTGGAAAACGAGGCCAACGGCAAAGTCTATGATGCCCATTCCTACCGCGTCGCCGTGGCCGCCGATACTTATCGCATCCTGACGGTATTCCGCGAAGTGAGCCAGAATGTCGAACTGGAACGGGAACGCAAGCGCCTGATCTCAATCATCACTCACGAACTGCGCACGCCGCTGACAAGCATCAAGGGCGCACTCGGGCTGCTCGACTCCTGTGCCATGGGACCGATGCCGTCGGAAGCCAAGAACCTTGTCGGTATCGGCTTGCGCAACAGTGATCGTATGCTTGATCTGATCGCGCAAATCCTTGAGAGCGAAAAGGCCGAGCATGAAGTCCGCAATGAACCTCTTGAACCGATCAATATCGGCGAGGCCGTGCGTGCGGCCATCGCGGCCAATCAGGGCTATGGTGCGGAACTTGGTATTACCTTCCAGGAGCCGGTCGAAAGTTCCGACCTCTGGGCCAATGCGAGCGAGCGTGTGCTTGACCAGATTCTTGCCAACCTGATGTCAAACGCGGCCAAGTTTTCGCCGGAGGGCAGCACAGTTGATGTCTGGGCCGAACGTCACGTCGACCATGTGGTTATCAACGTACGCGACCATGGATCGGGTATCCCCAAGGATTTGCAACCGCAGCTGTTCAGCCGCTTTATCAAGGCAGATCAGGAAGTGCGCGGGAACGTCCATGGCTCTGGCCTCGGTCTTTCGATTGTGAAATCACAGGTTGAACACCTCAACGGCACGATTGACTTTGAGACGGCGGAGAATGTAGGAACCTGTTTCCGGATTGCCCTACCGCTTCTCGAAGGCGATCAAGATATGGTCGAGCGCCGACAGGCTAGCGCCTAAGGGTTGTATATTCTGGACAGATTGCAGTTTAAGAGTTATCTTCGCAACTAACACTCCCACACAAGATTGCAGAGTTATGCCTGATCTCAAACGCGTTGTGCACATTGATGACGAACCTGACATTCGCGAGATCGTGCGTATGTCCCTAGCCCTCGTGGGCGGTCTTGAAGTCGAGCAATACCCATCCGGGGAAGAGGCGCTGAACCATATTGCCGAAGCTGCGCCTCAGCTCATCCTCCTTGACGTGATGATGCCGAATATGGATGGGGAAGAAACCTATCGCCGGATTCGTGAAATCGACGGTTTTGCCGATATTCCGATCGTATTCATGACGGCCAAGGCATCGAATGCCGATTTGCAGAAGCTCCGGGATTTGGGTGCGTTTGATGTACTCATCAAACCATTTGATCCGATGAGCCTTGCCGAGCAGGTCAAGGCGCTCTACCGCGAGGCGGTTGCGGCCTAGCTTTATATCTCCCCAAGAATTGCTGTGATCTTGTCCAGCGTGGCCACATTGACCGCGACACCCTCAGTACGGGCGCGGGTGCGCTTCGCACGGCGGCCATCGCCGGGAAGATGGGCGCCGTCCTGACCATGGATCGCGGCTGCAAGCCCTGCCAGACGTTCCGCAAAGCCCCCGCCTGATGTAGCGCCGGGGTCGATGGCGATGAAGAACTGCCCCGTTTTAGGCGGGCCACCCACCGTGCCAGAGAAGGGCGATGCGTCAATGCCGAGCGTCGCGCCGGTCATGGCGGCGGCCATGAGCTCGGTCAGAAGGGCAATTCCCACCCCCTTATAGCCCCCTGAGGGCGCCATGGAGCCCTTTAACCCGATCTCAGGGTCAGTGGTCGGGTTGCCGTCGGGATCAAGCGCCCATCCTTCGGGGATTGGTTTGCCCTCACGGGCATGTTTCATGACTTCGGACTTGGCAATGGTGCTGGCAGACTGGTCAATGAGGACCACCGGGTCACCATCGGGGCCGGGCGCAGCAATCGAGAACGGATTGGTGCCGACAACAGGTTTCGCCCCGCCCGAGGGGGCAATCGAGGCCGGTGCATTGGTAAAGCCGAGGCCAAGCAGACCCGCCTGTGCAAGGCGGTAGGTATGATAACCGAGGACACCGCAATTATAACTGTTTCGGATGGCCAGTGCGGCGATGCCCTGTTCACGAGCCAGCGGGATGAGGCGCTCAAACCCAGCATCAATCGCGGGATGAGCGAAACCGGTGGCGGCATCAACCGTGACCACACCGGGGCGTGGTTGCTCCAGCTGGGGCACGGCCAGCCCATCGACCTTGCCACATTGCACATGCTCGCAATAGATCGGGATATAGGCCAGACCGTGGCTCGCCACACCGTCGGCCTCTGTGGCTGCCGTGGCGACAGCAAGCGGACGGGCGTTGGCCTCGGAGGTGCCAGCCGCCATGAGGGCGCGCAGCGCAAGGTCTTCGATGGTTCGCAGGGACAGCGTTTGGGTTTCGATCATGGGAACCTCGGATCAGTCATTGTCGGAAAGCCCCGCACCGGCGCCATGCAGGCGGCTTGCCTCGGTCGCGGGGGCATAGGTCAGATGGGCCAGGCGCGCCAAAGCGGCCCAAGCCTCGGGGTCAGGTGTAGCGCGGGTCTGGCGTGGCATGGGGGCGGAAAGCACCCCATCCACGAGAATATCAACACGCGTGGCGTGATCGGGGAAATCTCCGGTCATGGCGAGCCCCTGCCCGTCCGTCACCGCATGCGCCCCGTCGCATTCGACCCAAACGGCTTGCTCCAGGCGCTGAGCAGCCATGGCCACGAAGGGCAACAGCAGGACAGGATAGGCCACATGGGCCAGTTTATGCGGGGCGCAGGGCAAGGTTGCGGCCCGATCCGCCACGGAAGCGCCAACCTTGAGCGGACACACCCCTGCCAGTTCCTGCGAAGAGAGAGCCTCTGAGAGCAATTGCACTCCGTCCAGACCTTGCGCACAGAGCCAGCGCGCGGCCCTGCCGGCTTCTTCGGCCAGCCCCCAGTTACAGCCTGCACCGCGGGCGGCCTTGCGGGCCATGGCTTCGACTTCATTCAGGGAAAAGCTCATGACGCGGTCTCCGGATAGATCCAGTCATCGCCGTTTTCGAGGGTGAGGTCGGGCGGATATGGCGCCCCGGCATACATGCAGACCCGGACCCAGCGATCCGAACGGGGATCGAAATGGGTCACACCAAAGAAGGCGAGTTTCGCGCGCAGCATGTCGATCGGCAGGACATCAGCACCAATAGTGTTGGAACGAATTTCACCGTAAGGGGCAATTTGGGCGATCTGAGCCCGGCGGACGGTGTGGCGGTGTGCGGGATGGGCCTCAAGAAAATCCGCAATCGGGGCGGCTCGCTCCCACTCACAAAGCGCGGCATGAGCGGCGGCAGCGTCTCGGGCCGGGGCGAGTGGTTGTTCATAGGCAGCGATGGGTTCTTCGAAACGCTCCCCAAGACGTGGTTCGAGCTTTTCTTCCGACACATACCAAGCACGGGCACAGTTTTCAGGCGCGCTCCAGTCGACCTCAAGCGCCCAACCGAAGCTCTCTTCGAGAAGGGCGATGACCTCGCCGACAGGCATGGCACCGTCGATGATATAAGCCCTTGGGTTGGTGTCAGCCATACAAGTGCCGAGCCCGTCCACTAGATCGCCGTAAGGTTCGAGGATCAAGGAGGCGAGCCATTCCTGCCCTTCGGCGGTCAGGGCCGCCTCAGCCCAGCGCATGAGGTGATCCCAAGGTGCGTTTATCGAGAAATCCATGCTCTCTACCTGCATTTGCAGGGCATCTATGTCGCCGCGCAAACCCGCAAGCCTAGCCAACTGGATCGGGTGCTCTGTCTGCCATGTGGCGACCGAATTGGCGGCGCGGGCAAACAGAGTTTTGAAACGGGCCACCTCTTCTGAACTTGCTTTCGCAAGACTGCGGACACGGGCGATGGCCTCTTCGCGGGCCATGATCCAATTGTTGAACAGCACCGGATGATTGATGATGTAGGGTGCCATGCCGAGGCCGGTGGAATTCCCAATGCCGAGGCGATTGGCCAGCTCCGGCATCAGCGACACAGAAGCATCGCCGCCACGCGCATGGGCCATATGCTCGACAAGATCGCGCACAAACCAGCGTGTCAGGTAGACCGAGAGCATTTCGGCCTGAAAAGGAGCCTGCATCTCGGGGCGGTCCGCGATCACCTCGCGATCCGCCGCGCCGAGTTTTCCGGACCCGTAAACGGCGGTGGTGCGCATCAGATAGCCAACCGCGTCAAGGTGGGCGGGATCGGGCTGGCGGCCTTGCGACAGGGCGTCGACGATATGTTCCCAAAGGCGCACGGAGCGGTTAGCGCGACTCACCGAGATTTCGCGCTCGCTCACGCGGCCGGCCTCCTGAAGCGGGACGTTTTTGGAGAGGCGGGCAATATCGTCGACCGAGGGGACGCCGTCAAAAAGGGTAAAGGTCGCGTCCCAAGCTGTTGCAATGACCCGGTCGGACCGCATCTCGGGCGGCAGGTCATGGGCGAAGGCCACAAGGGAGTAGGCACGTTCCGGGCCTTGCGCGGTATAGACAGCATGGCCCACACCTTTGGCGTCGATCTCGAAGGCCGGGCGAGAGAACGTCCAGCCCTCTCGCGCCATGCGGCGGGTGAGCTGGCGCATGAAGCTCAGCCGACATTGATGCAGCGACCCAAGGCGTGCCAGCGTCATCACAGCATCGGGAGAGCGGCGCTCGACCATTATCCGCCCCCTTGAGCGACGAAGTTTTCGGCAAAGAAACGATACCAGTTGCCGCCCATAATGCCTGTGACCTCCTCTGCGTTCATCCCCACGGCATGCAGGCCCTCTTCGATATTGGCGAAATCTCGGTTGTCGCGGAACCATGTGGGCATGGGCGGAAAGCCCGGCGCGGCGGCGGAGCCTTCGCCATAGTCGATTTCCTTGCTCCAGCGCCCGACGCGCATCCATTCGACGACGCTATCGGGCTGATCCTGACAAAGGTCGGAGCCGATGCCGAGATGCGCGGCCCCGTAGCGATCCGCCGCGCGGGCGATCATCTCGCAGAAACTTTGTAAGGTGCAGTCCGATTTGTCCTTCAGGTGATGAGGGTAAAGAGAAAATCCGAGCATCCCACCTTGTTTCGTCACCGCATGGATCACCGCGTCGCGCTTGTTGCGCAGCGCGGGTGACCAGTCATGTGGGTTCGCGTGAGTGATGGCGATGGGACGCTCGGATATCTCGACCGCTTCGATGGTCGAGCGGTCGCCGGAATGGCTCATGTCGATGACAAGGCCGACGCGGTTCATCTCCTTTATGACCTGACGGCCCATGCGGGTGATGCCGGTGTCTTCGGCCTCGTAACACCCCGTCGCAAGGAGCGATTGGTTGTTATAGCTGAGCTGCATGAAGCGCGCACCAAGGGTGTGCACGATCTCGACAAGGCCGATGTCATCCTCGATCGGCGAGGGGTTCTGAAAGCCAAAGAATACCGCCGTGCGGCCCGTTTCGCGGGCCTTGTCGATGTCAGAGGCCCAGAGGCCTTTCATGATGAGGTCCGGGTATTGTTCGAACCAGCGGTTCCACTTCTCGAAGTTCAGAACCGTTTCGCGGAAATTCTCATGGTAGGCGATGGTGACATGGATCGCGTCGACGCCGCCTTGGCGCAGTTGCCGGAAGATTTTTTCCGACCAATTGGCGTATTGCAATCCATCGACCCGCATCACACGGGCCCGGCGCTGATATAGGCAGTTTTGACCGTGGTGTAGAATTCGGCCGCCGCCTTGCCCTGTTCACGGGGGCCATAAGAGCTATCACCCCGCCCGCCAAAGGGGACGTGATAATCGGTGCCAGCGGTGGGCAAGTTGATTGTCACCACACCGGTGCGGGCGTTGCGGCGGAAATGGGTCGCCTTGGCGAGGCTTTTGGTCACGATGCCGGAGGTCAGGCCAAAATTGGTATCGTTCACGACCGTCAGGGCCTCATCATAGTCCGCGACTTTGATGACTGAGGTCAGGGGGGCAAACATTTCCTCGCGGTTGATGCGCATATCGTTGCGCGTATTGAGGAAAACACCCGGCGACATGTAGTAGCCCTCATGCGCCATGTTGAGGCGTGCGCCGCCACAGGCGAGTTCCGCGCCTTCGGATTTTCCCAGATCCACATAGGCGAGGTTCTCGGTCAGCTGTTGCTGGCTCACGACCGGGCCCATCTGGGTGCCTTCCTCCAAGGCATGACCAACTTTCATCGCCTGTGTCCCCGCCACCAATTTCTCGACAAAGGCATCATGGATCGCCTCATGCACGACAAGACGCGAGGAAGCGGTGCATTTCTGGCCGGTGCCACCGAATGCGCCGCCAAGGGCGAGGGTCACGGCGAGGTCAAGGTCGGCATCCTCCATCACGGCCAGTGCGTTCTTGGAGCCCATCTCCATCTGCACCTTGGTAAGGTTCTGGATCGCCGCCGCCGCGATGCCCTTGCCGACGGGGACAGAGCCGGTAAAGGAGATCGCATCGATCTTGGGGCTTTCGACGAGGCGCTGGCCGATGCTTCCACCCGAGCCCATGACGAGGCTGAACAGACCCTTGGGAATGTCCTGTCGAGCGATGATCTCGGTCAGGGCATAGGCCGACGCCGGAGTCATGTTGGCCGGTTTCCAGATCACCGCATTGCCATAGCACAGCGCCGGAGCAATCTTCCATGAGGCGGTGGCGGTGGGGAAATTCCACGGGCTGATGACGGCCACGACGCCGATCGGTTCCCGGCGTACATCGACCTCGATATCGGGGCGCACTGAATCCGCGTTTTCACCGATCTGGCGCAGGCACTCGGCGGCGTAATAGGTAAAGAACTGACCGGCACGATAAACCTCCCCCTTACCCTCGGCAAAGGGTTTGCCCTCTTCGCGGCTCAGAAGTGTGCCCAACTCCTCGGCGCGCGCCATCAGTTCATTGCCAATATTCATCAGCACCGCTTGCTTGCGCTCAAGCCCATAGGCGGCCCATTCGCGCTGTGCCACGCGGGCCTGATCAAGCGTCGCGTCGAGCTGATCGCTACCTGCCTGGGCATAGAGGCCCACAAGGTCGGACAGGTCGGAAGGGTTGCGGTTTTCGATTTCGCTTTCGCCAGCCAGCCAGTCGCCGGCGATCAGGTTTTTGTGGAGCACGAGGTCTCTATCCTTGGAATGGTTTCTCCCATGGTGGACATGGTGAAACGCATCAGTCAAACTCAAATAATTGAACTAAATTTCAGGATTTCTGAATCCATGGCCATCAAGATAGAGATGCTACGCACGTTTTGCGCCGTAGCGCAGGCGGGTAACCTTGCGGATGCTGCGGATCGGCTTGGGCGAACACAATCCGCCGTGTCGATGACGTTGAAACAGCTTGAAACCCATCTTGGCAGCCCCCTTTTCGAAGGCGAACGCAAGAACCGCCTGACGCCCTTGGGCGAGCAGGTGCTGCGCCTTGGGCAAAGCCAGATCAGTCAATTTGACAGCACAGTTTCGACCATTGAGCTTTCGGCGCGGGCGCCACAAGGGGTCTTGCGGCTTTCGGCGGTGCCTTCGGTAGCGGCACTGGCCTTTCCTCAAGTTTTGCGCACCATGACTGCGCGCCACCCCGGCTTGCGGATCGAGGTGCGCGATGCAGATACGGCGCAGGTTCTTGAAGCTTTGGTGCAGGGCTGGGCCGATATTGGCATCGCCTCTGCACGCCATGTGCTGCGCGGTGTGCAAAGCCGCCTGTTGTTTCGCGATCCCTTCGGGCTTGTTCTATCAGAGACGCATCCGCTTGCGCAGAGCCCCGGCCCTTTGCGGATTGACGATGTGTTCACCGCACCGTTCCTGCGCAACGCGCTTTGCGACCAGATTGAAACACCGGATTTTCAGGCTCACCTCGCCAAGGTCGACGTCACGGTACACAATACGCAATCCCTGCTCGCCATGCTGCGCGAGGGCGAGTGGGTCACGGTCTTGCCGCAGCTTGTCATCAAGCACGCGCCGGAGGGGCTTGTATTCCGGCGCATTGCCGACCTGCCGGACATGCGGCAGGTCTTTCTTTATACGAGGGAGCAGAGTTCCTCGGCTGAGGTCGTCGAGGAGGCGACCGGGATCATCGAAGAGGCGGCAGGCGCCTTAGCCCATCCGCTCGCTTGAATAGCTGCCGGGCGAGGCCTGAAACACGACCGTTTTGTTGCCATCAAGGAAAACCCGATGATTGGCGTGGGCGTGGATCGCGCGGGCGAGCACCTGGCTCTCTACATCGCGGCCAAGAGAGACGTAATCTTCCGGGCTCTGGGCATGGGTCACGCGCACGATGTCCTGTTCGATGATCGGACCTTCATCGAGATCTGCAGTGACATAATGCGAGGTCGCTCCGATAAGTTTTACGCCACGAGCGTAGGCCTGCTTATAGGGGTTGGCGCCCTTGAAGGAGGGCAGGAAGGAATGGTGGATATTGATGATCCGGCCTGACATCTTCTGACACATCTCGTCCGACAGGATCTGCATGTAGCGCGCCAGCACAATCAATTCCGCGCCGGAATCTTCTACGACCTGCATGATGGCGGCTTCAGCCTGAGGTTTGTTGTCCTTGGTGACCTTGATGCAATGGAAGGGAATATCGTTGTTCACCACGACCTTCTGATACTCCATGTGGTTGGAGACCACCGCCACGATCTCAATCGGCAAGGCACCGATGCGCACGCGGTAGAGGAGGTCGTTAAGGCAGTGCCCAAAGCGCGACACCATGATGACGACCTTCATCTTGACCGCGAGATCATGGAAGGCGAAGCGCATACCGAATTCCTCGGCGATCGTCTCAAAAGCGGTGGCGAGCTGTTCCTGCGTCGCGCCGGTCTCGGAAGAAAAACTGATGCGCATGAAGAAGTTACCCGTCTCCATGTCGTCATATTGCGAGGAGTCGGTGATGTTGCAGCCATGTTCGGCCAGGAAGATTGCAATCGCAGCGACGATGCCACGGCGGCTCTCGCAGGCAACGGTCAGGCAGTGTTTCGTCATATCGGTCTCCGTTCGGGACGATGCCGCGCGTGGGCGGCAGGAAAAGAGTCGGGAAGCTTCCCGGAGGGTGGTGATGTCTCGTGGGGTGGGTCAGGCCTCGGACGGAAGCCGCGCCGCCGCCGTAGCAAGCGTATGCCAAAGCGAGTCGGCCAGTGTCCGCATTCCCATAACCGCAAGACAGGTATCTGATCTGCGGATAAGATAAACGCTCATGTGTTCCAAGCCAGTTCGTGCAGCCGTGCCACAAGAAAGGCACGCGGGATCGAGATTGACCAGTTTTTGCATCAGCGCTTCGAGGGACGTCGCGCGTTCGGAGGTGATTTCGAAAGTGACCCAACCGTCGGTTTGCTCTGTGATGGAACATCCCGGCGCCTCTGCCTTAAGAGCAGCCGCGAAATCCTCGACGGCCCGCCCCTCGGCCTCAACCATCCATTGACCGGGCGCGGTCCAGAAAGCGGCCTGTCCATCTTGAGACGCCCAGCCACCAGCGTCCGGCAAGGTCAGACCAAAGGGCGTAGGCGCGTCTTGGCCGGCACGCAGGCTCAGGGAGGCCAGAGCGAGGTCCGTGCTCTCTGCAATCCTCAGCACGCCGAAATCCTGCATGCGTGCGGTCTCTGCTCCAAGGGCAGTTATCGGTGTCAGGTCAGTCACGGAGACGCACTCCTTCCGGGTCGACAAAATGGGCTGAGACCACTTCAACGCGAGTCTCCTGCCCTTCAAGCGGGTTGGCTGCAACGAGGATTTCTCCCATGCGCGCGTCGCCTTCTTCGAGGAAGCCAAGGCCGATAGATGACCCCACATGCGGAGAGAAAGCGGCAGAGGTGATCCAGCCCTGATCCGTTTCCATAGAACGTGCCGCGCCCTCGGCAAAGAGATGCGCGCCGGGGGTGACCGTACTGGCGGGGTCGACGGGTTTCAGGCCGACAAGGCGGCGGCGGTCTTCGGCGAGGCCCTCACGCCGCGACATGATCGCGCCGATGGCGTCCTTTTTCTGCGACACCATACGACCAAGGCCAAGCATCTGCGCCGTGGTCTGTCCGTTGAGTTCAGCACCAGCGGCATGTCCCTTTTCGATCCGCAAGACACCAAGCGCTTCGGTGCCATATGGCGTGACGCCAAGGTCCGCGCCCTTCTCCATCAGGCGCTCCATCAAAGCATGGCCATAGCGTGCCGGAACCGCGATCTCATAGGCGAGTTCGCCGGAGAAGGAGATACGGAACAGACGGGCACGCAAGCCCCCGCAAATCGTCAACTCGGCGCAGCCCATGAAAGGGAACGCCTCGTTCGAGAGATCGAAATCATCCACGATCCGTTCGAGCAATGCGCGCGATTTCGGCCCTGCCACGGCGATCTGCGCCCAGGCGTCTGTGGTCGAGATCAATTGCACGTCCAGCTCGGACCAGAGGCACTGACGCGCGAATTCCATATTGCGATAGACCGGCCCGGCATTAGCGGTAGTGGTGGTGACCACATAGTGATCCTCGGTCAGGCGCGCGCAGGTGCCATCGTCATAGGCGTGCCCGTCCTCACGTAGCATCAACCCATAGCGCACCTTTCCAACGGCCAAGGTACCCATCATGTTGGAATAGAGCCGGTTGAGGAATTCTCCCGCATCCGCGCCCTGCACGTCCACCTTACCAAGCGTCGTCACATCGCAAAGTCCAACGCCCGCGCGCACGGCCTTGGCCTCGCGATCGACGCTCTCGCGCCAGTGGACCTCGCCGGGACGCGGAAAGTATTGCGCTCGCATCCAGGGGCCTACCTCGACGAATACCGCATCCTGTGCCTTGGCCCAATGGTGGGTTGGGGTCAGGCGGCGAGGACGGAAATCTGCGCCCGTATCACCACCACCCAGAACCGAGAGAGACACGCCGGTATAGGGCGGGCGAAAGATCGTGGTGCCAGTTTCAGGAATGGATTTCTCGGCCAACTCGGCCATCACGGCGAGCGCCGAGATATTGGCCGTCTTGCCCTGATCCGTCGCCATGCCAAGAGTGGTCCAGCGTTTGAGATGTTCGACCGGACGCATATTTTCCTTATGCGCCAATGCGATATCCTTCACGGTCACGTCGTTTTGAAAATCGACCCACGCGCGACCTTTGCCCGGCACATGCCAGAAGGCGGCCTGCACCGAGGCATCATCTTCGGCCTTGGGAAGAGGCGTAGATACGGAAAGAATATCAAGCTGTTCCAAGGCGCTTTTTGCGGCCTCAACACCGCTTTTCATGGCGGCGGCGGTGCTTCCATTTCCAGCGGCAGCGCCCGCCGGGATCAGGCCCGAGGGTCCGCCCTGCCCCGGCACGAAGGCAAGCAAAGTCTCGTCCCAAACCGGGCGACCACGGTGATGCGAGGTGAGATGCACATTGGGGTTCCACCCCCCAGCCACACCAAGCGCACCACAGCGATGCCATTGCGACTTCCCGTTTTGCGTCACGCGGATAGAGGAGAGGCCAAGCCGCCCTTTGGTTTCATCCACCACGGCACCGGCAAAAAGCTCATAGTCGCCCAACTGGGGCGCATCTGCGCGTGGGTCGATCACCCCGAGCACCGGCACGCCCTTGGCCATCAGATCCAGCGCGGTGCGATGGCCGTCATCGTTATTGGCAAAGATCGCCACCGGATCATCCGCCTTGTGCGTCGGTCCAGCGGCCCAGCGATTGACGTAGGCACGCATTGCACCCGCCAGCATGACGCCGGGGCGATCATTATTGGCAAAGGGAATATGGCGCTCTGTCGCGCCCGCCGCGAGGATGGCGCGTTTGGCGGTGATGCGCCAAAGGGTCTGACGTACTTGATCCCCAGGATCGGCGAGGTGATCGGACACACGCTCGACCGCGCCATAGATGCCATGATCGTAGACACCAAAGACGGTCGTGCGCGGCAGGATGCGGACGTTGGGAAAGCTGCGAAGCTCTTCTTCGGTCTTCGCGACCCACTCTGGTGCCGGGCTCTCGTCAAGGAGGTGGCTCTCGGCCAAAAGCCGCCCACCAAATTGGAAGTCTTCATCCGCGAGGATCACCCGCGCGCCGGACCGGCCCGCCGTGAGCGCCGCCGCGAGGCCCGCTGCGCCGCCGCCGATTACTAGGAGATCGCAATGCAGGAAGCCTTTGTCATAGGCGTCCGGGTCCGCCTCCATCGACAAGCGACCAAGCCCCGCCGCGTTGCGGATCATCGGCTCATAGAGTTTTTCCCAAAAGGCGCGCGGCCACATGAAGGTTTTATAGTAGAACCCCGCCGCGAAGAACGGCGCGAAGAGATCGTTGAGCGCCAGAAGGTCATATTTGAGCGGGCCAACATGGTTCTGGCTCCGAGCGACGAGGCCATCATAAAGCTCGGCCACGGTGGCGCGGGTATTGGGCTCTTTGCGGGCCCCTTCACGCAACTCTACCATGGCGTTGGGTTCTTCCGAACCGGCGGAAAAGACTCCGCGCGGGCGGTGGTATTTGAAACTGCGCCCCATGAGTTGCACGCCATTGGCAAGCAGCGCCGAGGCCAGCGTATCGCCGGGGTGGCCTTTGTAAGTCTTGCCGTTGAAACGGAAGGCGAAAGTTGTGTCGCGGTCGATGAGACCGCCGGAAAGCCGGGTCATTCCATGCCCTCCCTGCTCAGTTTCACATCCCGCGCCAGTTCCGCGCCGAGGATTTCATGGGTCACGGTATCGCGCGTCACGACGAGCCATGAGCGGTCGCCCTGTTCATGGAACCAAAGCTCGCGATGGACGCCCGCCGGATTGTCGCGCAGGAAGACATAGTCGGAAAAGGCCGCCTCGGCATCGGCGCGTGTGGGATCGGGGCGCGCCATCAGAGAGGCATCGCCAAGATAGGTAAACTCCTGCGCATCGCGCGGGCCAAGAAGGGGATGAGGGATCAGCATGGTCTCAGCTCAATGCAGGTTGGGTTGGGCACCAACGCCCTTTTCGTCGATGACATGACCGCGTGCGAAGCGGTCAAACCGATAAGCTTCGGCGGTTTCGTGCGGGCGATCGGTGGCGAGGAGATGGGCAAAGGCATAGCCCGAGGCTGGCGTGGCCTTGAACCCGCCATA
>JAAEZB010000134.1 GCA_018223085.1 Paracoccaceae bacterium | reverse complement strand
GATAGCCCACCGGCCTCTGAGAGTCCGCATGTAGAACCGCCGCTTCTTGGTCCGTTTGGCACTGATCTCCTGCCGATTGCCGCGCGGTTTCTTGAACCGTGGGGCGAAGGGATTGCCCTTTACAAAGGGCAGATCGAAGAGATTGGCTGGACCGGAGGGCAGATCGAGATTCTGGTGATGGATGCTTCCAAGACCGCCGAAACCATGGACCAGATGAGCGCGCTATTTTTCCCGCATTTGATCCCTGGCCGATCGATCGTCGTGCAGCAGGATTTTCTTTGGTGGCAGCAGCCTTGGATTGCGGTTCAGATGGCGGTGCTGTCCGAGTACTTCGAGCCCGTGGTGCATGTTTACCGGGATTCGGTTTCGTTTCTTTATAAGAAGCAGATTCCGGTGGAACTGCTTGCGTCTCTTCGCGTGGCCGACATGGACGATGGCGAAATGATCGAGCATCTTCGGGCGATGAAACAGGCGGTGAAACCGCTGAAGATTGATCGAGCCATGCGCCAGTTGATTGCCTCCGTGAAGGCCAATCCCGGCCAGCGCGCAGCCTTTCGCTATCGCACCAAGCCCTGAGGACGGGGTGCGGGGGAAACTCCTGCGCGGCGCGGTGTTTTTGCGCTTGAATTCCCGCAAGCGATTCCGTAACAGTCCACCCACTTTAGGGGTATAGCTCAGCTGGTAGAGCGACGGTCTCCAAAACCGTAGGTCGCGGGTTCGAACCCTGCTGCCCCTGCCACTTTCCAAACAAGACTATTAACAAAGCGCCGCAGGGTTCCCAAACCGCGCCCTGCTCAGACCTGTTTTGTGCGGGATTGTCGACTTGTTGCTTTGGTCGGCGAATGCGGGCGACACAGAGGAAGCGATCGCCGCGGATCGGGCACGCCGTCGCGCACACCGCTATGCAAAATGGCCGCGTCCGCGCCTTGTGGCGTTAGGTGTTTTTGTGGTCTCGGGTTGTTCAACGCTCTGCTGGCGTTGGAGCCCGCAGTTTGGGGCGTGGCGCTGTTTCTGGTGACGTTGGTGGTTATCGGGCCTGAGCGCGCGGATTGCGCGTTGGGAGCGGGCTGTTCATTAGGTCGGGATCATTCCGGCCTTGAATTTCCCGGACGCCCCGCGTATGTGAGCCACTGATTCAAGCTAAGAAGACATATCATGGCCAAAACCAATCCGCTTACGTTCATCCAGCAGGTCCGCGCCGAGGTCTCCAAGGTCGTCTGGCCGACCCGCCGCGAAGTGCTCCTGACCACGGTCATGGTTTTCGTGATGGCGGCGCTGACGGCCGTGTTCTTCTCGCTGGTGGATATCATTATCCGCGGCGGTCTTCAGGCGGTTCTGTCGATCTTCGGCTGATCCGAGAAGGTCTGAAAACGCTTGAAATCGGAGGCGTTCGGGAGTACCCCGGCGCGCATCCTCCGGACATGGCGCGCGGCGATTCGAGCCCCGCGCCGATTTTTTGTTCCGGAACGGTCTCTCAGAGGCCGGGGTGAAAATGGAATTTTTTGCGATCCTTCGGGGTCGGCGCAAGACGGGAAAGAACGATCAGATGGCGAAACGGTGGTATTCGGTAAGCGTGCTGTCGAACTTCGAAAAGAAGATCGCAGAACAGATCCGCCAGTCGGTGATCGAGAACGCTCTCGAAGACGAGATTGACGAAGTTCTGGTGCCGACCGAAGAGGTCATTGAGGTGCGTCGTGGCAAGAAGGTCACGACCGAGCGTCGCTTCATGCCGGGTTATGTGCTCGTGCATATGGAAATGAGCGATCGCGGCTATCACCTGATTAACTCGATCAACCGAGTCACCGGGTTCCTTGGTCCGCAAGGGCGCCCGATGCCGATGCGCGATGCCGAAGTGCAGGGCATCCTTGGCCGCGTCGAGGAGGGCTTGGAAGCGCCGCGCACCCTCATCACCTTTGAGATTGGTGAGAAGGTCAAGGTCAACGACGGCCCGTTCGAAGATTTCGATGGCATGGTCGAAGAAGTTGATGACGATAACCAGCGCCTCAAGGTGACAGTGTCGATCTTTGGCCGGGAAACCCCGGTCGAACTGGAATTCACGCAGGTCACCAAACAGGCCTGATGTGATCGGCACCTTCGGGTGCCACCCCCGCGTGGGAGGCGAGGGCATCGCGATGTCCGGACCAGACCACACAACAAAATGGCCCAAGGGACGCGTCCTGAGGGTGTTGGAAAAGGAGAAGGCCAATGGCCAAGAAACTCGCAGGTACGATGAAACTGCAAGTGCCCGCCGGTCAGGCAAACCCGAGCCCGCCGGTTGGTCCGGCGCTGGGTCAGCGCGGCATTAACATCATGGAATTCTGTAAGGCGTTCAACGCCAAGACGCAGGACATGGAGCCCGGTGCGCCGTGCCCGACCGTGAT
>JAAEZB010000054.1:5610-20961 GCA_018223085.1 Paracoccaceae bacterium | reverse complement strand
TAGAAGGCGGGGCCGTTCTTGGAGGCGAAGCTTTCGAGTTTGTCGAGGGCGCCGTCTTCTTCGAAGACATGGGCCAGCAGCGCCATGGTGTTGGTCGCGGTGAAGCAACCGGCGCAACCGCAGGCGCTTTCCTTGTTCTCGTCTGTGTGCGGCGCGCTATCGGTGCCGAGGAAGAAGCGGGCATCGCCAGACGTTGCGGCGGCGCGCAGGGCAAGGCGGTGTTCCTCGCGCTTGGCGACGGGCAGGCAGTAGTAATGCGGTTTGATCCCGCCCACGAGGATGTGGTTGCGGTTGATGATGAGGTGGTGCGTGGTGATCGTGCCGCCGAGGTTTGCGTCGTTGGATTTCACATAATCAACGCCGTCTTTGGTGGTGATATGTTCCATGACCACGCGCAGGCCGGGGGTGGCGCGGCGCACGGGATCAAGCACGCGGTCGATGAACACGGCTTCGCGGTCGAAGATGTCGATCTCGGCGTCGGTCACTTCGCCATGGACGCAGAGCGGCAGGCCGATCTCGGCCATTTTCTCAAGCACGGGGCGGACCTTGTCGAAGTCGCGCACACCGGAGGCGGAGTTGGTGGTGGCACCTGCGGGGTAGAGCTTGACCGCCTTCACGAGGCCGCTTGCGGCGGCTGCGGCGACATCGGCCGGGTCGGTCTCTTCGGTGAGGTAGAGGGTCATCAGCGGCTCGAAGGTCATGCCTTCGGGCAGAGCCGAGAGGATGCGGTCGCGGTAGGATGCGGCCTCGGCCCCGGTCACGACGGGGGGCACGAGGTTGGGCATGATGATCGCACGGGCGAAATCGCGGGCAGTTTCGGGCAGGACGGCGCGCAGCACGGCGCCATCGCGCAGGTGCAGGTGCCAGTCGTCGGGGCGGGTGATCGTCAGGGAGGTGCTCATGCGTGCGGGTTACACAAATCCCGCGCCGCGCGCCAGTGATTCCGGTGTCGCGGGGCGCGGCTAGCTTGCCAGTTTGCCTTTGCGGGCGGCCTTTTCGAGCAGGTTCAGTTTGCGCAGGAAGCGCGGGGCGTTCATGCGGGTCACCACGTTGGCGCACATAAGGGCCTTGAGGTAGATGCGTTCCTGACGCTCGATCTCGCGCATGAGGGCGTTGAGGTAGGGCATGTAGGTGCGCCGGGCGCGGGCGAGGCGATAGAAGGTCGCCGGGGTGAGTTTTCCGGCACCGGCTTTGGCGAGGATCGGGAAGAGGATCTGCATGTCGAGCAGGGCCGCCTCAATCGTGCCGCCCATGTAGGGCATGGGCAGAAGATGCACATTGTCACGCGCAAAGAGGGCGGCGTGGATGGAGTCTTTTTCGCGGTGCGGATCGTAGATCACGAAAGCCTGTTCGGCGGCGTCGACCATATTGGGGGCAAAGCCGTAGCGATCGACAAAGGAGACGCGGCGCATCTGTGGGAAACGGGTATCCCAGCCGGCAAGGCGCGGATCGAGCGTTGCCTGAGGCTGAATCGTGATGACGGTGGCGCCGGGGGCGGCGACGGAGAAGGCGGCGGCGGCATAGGCACAGCCCGGCCCGGCGCCATAAAAGATCACCCGTTCGAATTCATCAAAGAAGCCGTCATCGGCCATGCGGTCGAAATAGGCATAGACGTAAGGATCGCGGAACCAGGTGTCCTCTTCGCACAGGAGGCAAAGATGCGACCAGCCGAATTCGCGCACAAGTTCGAACCCCAGCGGCTGGCCGGTATCGCCGCGCGCCTGAATGGTGTCGATGGATTCGAAGGTCACAAGGAGGATCGGTTTGTCCTCGATCAGCACGGTATGGTGCCGGGGGCCGAGGGGTTGGTAATGGCCATCCTCGCCCGCGATTTCCTCAAGCTTGGCAAGCCATTCGTCACGCTCAAGGCCCAGCATGGGGGTATCGAATCCGTTCGCGGCGTCCTGCATCGGGGTCCTCTCCTCGCCTTAATTGGCGGGTTTTATCTGCTCTCAGAGAGGAGATGTAGCAGGGCAATGCGGCAAAATTTGGGAAATTGGGGGGATGTGTTGGGGGAGATTGGGAGGTTAGGTGATCTCCAGCCCAAGGTCTCTTTTCAGCAGATCCTTTAGCTCTGATAGGGCCCGTGAATCCCAGGACAGGGCGGCGGCCGACAAATAGGCGAGATGTTTGTACTTGTCCGCAGTCTCTTCTTCATCGCCATGCAGGTAGACGATGGCGAGCGCATACATTGAACGGGCATGCCCTTTTAGGGCAAGGTCTTTGAGCCCCTCGCTTTTCCTGCGGTCAAATTCTTTACGGCTCATGGGCGTGATTGAAAAATGCAGGTTTAGAAAATGCGCGTCCGGAATTCCGTTGTTCAGATGGGATTCCAGCCTTGAAGAGGCCGATGACAAATCCCTTTTGTCGAATATGAGGTTTACAATTTCGTCGTATTCGCGTTTTCGCATGAATTTATTCCTCCGCCACGGTTGGTCGTCGTGCCTTTGAGGCCAGTTCGGGTGCACGATGAGGTGCGTTGAAGCCTTAATTATATGGGTGCGCGCAGTCTTGCGCGCGGGAGTATGTATTTGAAAATTTTCGTCCGCAGGTTGATTATAAACATAATCGAGGGTGGTGGGCTATTCTTTATTTACCGTTCTGTCAAATGTGGAATTTCTGTGGTTTTTATTTCTGAATTTGGAATGTGTTTTTAGAATGCGGCCGCGTGTCTATAGGCTTGAAGGCAGGAAAAGTTATGGGTTCCCTGTTTTTGTGGTTTCGGGGGGAGCTATGGATACCCCGCAATCAACATTCCGGTTTCAGTGGGTGGGTCGGGGTCCGGCTCCACGGATGAGGCGGTGAGTTGGAAACCTGTCCTATGGTTTGCTGGCAGGCGGCGCGCTCCTTTGTTTCATAGATATTCCCATCGGGTTTCGCGCCTCTGAGCTGCGCTTCCAGCACGCCAGAGGCCCCCAGAACATGCCGCGGTGCGGCGTCAAAAAGGGGTGGAAAAGGATGTGATTTTCTTGCACGAATTCGGGTTTTCATATATGAGGCGACGTGCATGTGATGCAAAAATAATCATTCCAATAAGGAAGAGGGGAAGGAGACATGGTTCTCAACTGGAAAACAGGCGGGGTCCTTCTGGGCTTTGTGTTTTTTCTGGCGGTTCTGCTTGTGAAACCGATCGGGGTTTCGACGCAGTTCGTCATTCTGGATGCCATTGTCGCGGATGCGGTGAACCCTGAATTGATCACCCAGACCGATGACGGCGCTTATACGTCGACCAACGCGTATCTTGCGAAATCCAAGGGTAAATACGCGAAAAACGCGTCGAACCCGCTGAACTACAGCTTCATTTTCGTGATCGCGATGATGATCGGTGCCTTTGCTTCGGCCAAGGCGCGCGGCGGTATCGGCAAAGACGAGGCAAAGCTTCCGGCGATCTGGTACGCCAACTATGGCGACACGCCGGTCAAACGTTATGCGGTGGCCTTTATCGGCGGTTTCGTCGTGCTTTATGGCGCGCGTCTGGCGGGCGGCTGCACCTCGGGGCACATGATGTCGGGTATGATGCAGACCTCGCTTTCGGGCTACATCTTTGCCGCCGGTGCATTCCTCGCAGCCATCCCGGTTGCGATGATGGTTTACAAGAAGGGGGCCTAAGATATGCAAATTGTTCTCGCACTCGTGATCGGCGCCGCCTTTGGCGCCACGCTTGACCGGATCGGGGCCACCAACCCGAACTGGATCATCCGCATGTTGGCCTTGCGCAACCTGCACCTGATGAAGACCATTCTTCTTGCTATCGGCACCGGGTCCATCCTGATGTTCGGCGGCCAGATGCTTGGCCTTGTGGACGTCATGCATATGTCGGTCAAATCGGCCTATGTTGGCGTGTTCATCGGCGGCCTGCTGCTTGGCGGTGGATGGGCGGCATCGGGCTATTGTCCGGGCACTGGCGTCTGCGCGGCAGCGTCGGGGCGCAAGGATGCGCTCTTCTTCATCGCGGGCGGCCTGCTTGGCGCGGCGGCCTATATGGTCACCTATGACAGCTGGAAAGCCTCGGGCCTTCTTGACGGGATCGCGGGCGGCAAAGTCACCCTTGGCACCGTGCCGGGGTCGAAGTTCGAAGGCATGATGGCGCTTCCGGGCGACATCCTTGGTATCGTCCTTGGCCTTGTCTTCGTGATCGTGGCCTTTGTCCTGCCTGACAGTCTTGTCGGTGGCGGCGAAGAGGTTGCGGCCGCATAAATTACGGCTCAGAGATGAGCGAGGGGAGCGGCTGGCCTGAGAGGGCTGGCCGCTTTTTCTTTGGCTGCGCGGGATTGCCAAGGTGTGGGGGGCGGATCATGATGTGCCTTCCTGAGAGCGGGGCATGGATATGAGCGACGGGTTGAGCGGCGCGCCGGAAAAGGCGCTTGGATGGCATAAGGCCGGGCGGGGCGCGGTTTTGGCGACGGTGGTTGAAACCTGGGGCTCGGCGCCGCGCCGGGCGGGTGCGCAGATGGCGATTTCCGGCGATGGCGAGATTGCGGGATCGGTTTCGGGCGGCTGTGTCGAGGGGGCGGTGGCCACGGCGGCGCAAGAGGCGCTTGCGGCGGGGCGGGGGCGTCTTATGGAATTCGGGGTGAGCGATGGCGATGCCTTTGCGGTCGGCCTTGCTTGTGGCGGGACGATCCGGGTTCTGGTCGAGCCGGTGGGAACGGTTCTGGATCTGCATGTTCTGGAGGATTTGGTGAAGGCGCGCGCGGCGCGGCGTGCGGTGGCTTATGTCTGTGATGTGGAGACAGGCGGCGGGGGGCTTGTGTTTGACGGGTTCGAGGCGCGGTTTCGGGCGGATCGCTCGGGTGTGGAAGAAGACGGGCTATTCGTGGCGATCCACAATCCGCCCCTGCGGATGATCGTGGTCGGCGCGGTGCATATCGCGCAGGCGCTTTTGCCGATGGCCCGGATTGCGGGGTTTGATCCGGTGGTAATTGACCCGCGTAGTGCCTTTGGTAGCGCGGCGCGGTTTCCGGGAGAGCGAATTGTAGAGGATTGGCCCGATGAGGCGCTTGCGGCGGAGGGGATTGATGCGCGCACGGCGATTGTGACGCTCACCCATGATCCGAAGCTAGATGATCCGGCGTTGCAGGTCGCGATCAGGTCGGAGGCGTTTTATATTGGGGCGCTGGGATCAAGCCGGACCCATGCCAAGCGCGTGGCGCGCCTTGGGGAGGCCGGGTTCAGTGCGGAAGAGGTCGCGCGGATCAGCGGCCCGGTGGGGCTTGATATCGGGGCGGCCAATCCGGGCGAGATCGCGGTATCGGTTCTGGCCGAGGTTGTCGCGGCGTTGCGCGGTAAGGCTTAGGCCGGTTTGCGGGCGACAAAGTCAATCAGGGCGGAGAGGCCGGAATGGCCGCGCCCTTCCTGCACCTCGCGTTCATAGGCGCGGCATTCGAGAATATCCCAACCAACGAAGGCGGCGCGCAGGATCACGTCGGTATACATGTTTTCGGCGCTTGGCGGGCCACCGGTGCCGTGGGCGATTTGTTCGGGGGTGTAGCCGTGCAGCATCACGAGGCCGCCGGGTTTTGTCGCCTGTTTCATGCCGTTGAAAATTTTGCGACGGCCATCCGGGCCGGTGAACTGAATGAATATCCCGGCGGTGAGGTCATAGGTGTCGACCTCCCAATCGCGGGTCAACACATCGGCGTTGCGGAAATCGACCGTCACACCCTTTTCGGCGGCCAGCGTTTCGGCACGGGCGATGGCGGTCGGGGCGAATTCGAGCGCGGTCACCTTCATGTCCTGTTCGGCCATGAAGACCGAGTTGCGCCCTTCGCCATCACCGACCGAGAGCGCGGTGGCGCCGGGGGTAAGATAAGCGGCGTGATCGAGGAGGAATTGAGCCGGGGCTTTGCCGAATACGTAGTCCTTGGAGGCTTTGAAACGGTTTTCCCACATGGCTTGGCTCCTTGTTTTTGTGTCTCACAAAGAAAAGCGCCCCCGGCGAGGTTTCAACCGGGGGCGCGAAAATTTTCGTAAGGTGATGGGCTTACTTGGGCAGCGGGCCGATCATCATAATCATCTGGCGGCCTTCCATCTTCGGCATGTTCTCGACCTTGCCGAGTTCCTTGATGTCCTCGGCAACGCGCAAGAGAAGCTCGCGGCCCAGGTTTTGGTGCGCCATTTCGCGGCCCCGGAAGCGCAGGGTCACTTTGACCTTGTCGCCCTTTTCGAGGAACTTATACACGTTGCGCATTTTGACTTCGTAGTCATGCGTATCGGTATTGGGGCGGAACTTGACCTCTTTGACCTGGATCGTGGTCTGCTTTTTGCGGGCCTCGGATTCGCGCTTTTGCTGTTCGTATTTGAACTTCCCGTAGTCCATGATCTTGCAGACAGGGGGATTGGCGTTGGGCGAAATCTCGACCAGGTCAAGTCCGGCCTGCTCGGCCATGATGAGCGCCTCGCGCGGGCTGATGACACCGACGTTTTCGCCTTCCGCACCGATCAGGCGGATTTCGGGCGAGCGGATGCGATCGTTGACGCGGGGGCCGGTGTCGCGCTGCGGGGGCGCGTTGTGAGGTCTGCGAGCTATGGGTTCGTTCCTTTTATCGTCAGAATAGATTGGCGGTAAATTATCTGGCGTAGCCGCGTACTTCAAGCGGCAAATCCGGTGCGGCGCACGCTGTGTCAAATCGGCGGAAAACGGCACGTGAATGGGACGAAACGATCCGCTTTCCCCCTTGTTCAGGGCCCGCGCAAGGGGCATGTCGACCGGGAAAGGCACGGGGGTATCCGTGCGCTAAAGGAGAAGAAAGAATGCGCAAACTGATCTGGGTGGGAATTATCGTTCTGGTGGCGGCGCTGGGCTACCTTTTGATGCGTGACACGGGCACGCCGCCGGTGACGTCGGAACTGCAGGAAGCCGCACCGGAGGCCGAGGCTGAGGCCGCTATCGAGGCGCCGCAGAGCATTGAAGAAGTGGTCGAAGAGGCCGTTGAGACCGTCAAGGAAGATGCCGAAGCTGCCGTTGAAGAGGCCAAGGAAGCTGTTGAAGACGCTGTGAACGGCGCGATGGACAAGGCTGAAGAGGCCGTAGAGGCGGCGACTGAAGGCGCGGCCGAAGCGGTTGAGAGCGTGACCGAGGGCGCAGAAGCGGCCAGCGAGACCGCCACCGAAGCGGCAACCGAAGCGACTGAGGCGGCCACCGAGGCGGCGGCTGAAGGTGCGGAAGCAGCCACCGAGATGGCGACCGAGGGGGCAGACGTTGCAACCGAAGCCGCGGCAGAAGCCACCGAAACCGCCACTGAGGGCGCGTCGGATATGGCGGATCTCTTGACGCTGGATGGGTTCGACATGGAGAAGGTCGGCGAGATGATCGACGGCTCCTCGCTTGGCGAGATGACCAAGCTGACCCTCAAGACCGCGATTGAGAAGGCCAAGGACAGCCCCGAGCTTCTTGAAGTGGCGCTTGAAAAGGCCCGTGAGGCACTGGGCTTCTAAGCCCGGTCAGAGATTACGTGAAACACGCCCTCGCAGGAGACTGCGGGGGCGTTTTTGTTTTTTGGGGTTTTCCGGGCACGGCTCTTTGGCGTTTGATGGCAGGAAAAGCCTTATCCCAGCGTCAGCGAGAATTTCTGTTCCTGCATGTCCTTGCCCCATTGGGCGCCGAGCCATTCGTCGACGAGGGAGAACCCGTGTTTTTCATAGAGGGCACGGGCGGCGTCGAGGCCGGAGAAGGTCCAGAGGTCAACGCGGGCAAAGCCTTGGGTGCGGCAGTGGTCGAGGGCGGTTTCCAGAAGGGTGCCACCGAGGCCGGAGCCTTGCAGGGCAGGGTCGAGGATGAACCAGCGCAGGTGCGCGACGCCGTCTTCGAGGTCTTCGCCGTCAATGGAAATGCCGCCTGCGATCTCGCCGTCGCGGTCGATCCACCATGTGCCATTGGCGGGGTTTGTCAGGCGGGGCAGGAATTCGGCCATGCCAGCAGCGACGGTGGCCTCAAACGGCAGGCCAAAGCCGACAAGGCAGCTATAGTAGCGGGCGTGCAGGGTGACGATGCGGCCAAGGAGGCCCGGCGTATAGCCGGTGCGCAGGGCCGGGGACGTTGGGGGCGTGTCGTCGCGCGATGCGGCGAGGGCCTCGGCATAAAGGCGCAGGCCCTCGCGGATGGCTTCGCCGTCGCGCGGGCTTACGCGGTCGAGGGCGGCGGAGACGCGGGTGACGGCAAGGCGGTTGATCTGATCGAGGCGGGCGAGGCCGTCTTCTGTCAGGGAGAGATGCTTGGCGCGTCGGTCGTCGGGATCGGGGGCCTCGGACACAAGCCCCTTGGCAATCAGGGATTTCACCAGCCGCGAGATGGTTGATTTCTCAAGCAATAGCCGGGCCGAGAGATCGCGTGCGGTCAGCCTGTCCTCAAACCCAAGTTCGACAATGGCGTGCACGGCGGAGGAGGATAGGCCGATGCCGGGCAGGGAGCTATTGAGGACGCCGAGTTCGCGCAGCAGGCGGCGGGAGTGATGGCGGATCGGGGCGACGAGGGGTGTGGTCATGAAGGTCCCATTGGTTGCTTGGTGCAACTATATCGCATATGATCTGGTTTGTCACCTGCGCAATATGGACCCAGTGTGGGCAAGCCGGCCACGTGGGCCGGCTTGGGGCATATTAGTCGAGGAAGGCCTTTTCGACCACATAGGTTTGTGGGTCGGAATTGGCGCCCTCGATGAGGCCGTATTCTTCAAGCATGTCCTTGATTTCAAGGTTGAAGGGCAGGTTGCCGCAGACCATGGCGCGGTCGTTTTGCGGGCAGATCGGCTCAACCCCGAGGTCTTTGAACGCCTCGCCCGAGCGCATCAGGTCGGTGATGCGGCCCATCTTGGCGCTCTCTTCGCGGGTCGTGGTGGGGTAGTATTTGATCTTTTTCCAGAAGCCTTCGCCGATCACCTCGTTGAGGAGTTCGTCGTCCTTGAGGCTTTCGATGATCTCGCGGCCATAGGTGAGTTCGCCCACTTCGCGGCAGGTATGGGTGATGATGATTTCTTCGTAATCCTCGTAGGTCTGCGGCTCGCGCAGGAGGGAGGCGAAGGGGGCAAAGCCGGTGCCTGTCGCAAAGAACCAGATGCGTTTGCCGGGCAGGAGTGCGTCATGCACGAGGGTGCCGACGGGCTTGGGGCGCAGGATGATTTCATCGCCGGGTTTGATATGCTGAAGCTTGGAGGTCAGCGGGCCGTCCTGCACCTTGATCGAGTAGAATTCCAGCTCTTCATCCCAGGAGGGCGAGGCGATGGAATAGGCGCGCAGAAGCGGTTTTTGTTTGCCGGTCTTGGGATCAGGATCGCCCATCAGGCCGATCATCACGAACTCACCCGAGCGAAAGCGCAGCGAGGCAGGGCGGGTGCATTTGAAGGCGAAGAGCCGGTCAGTATAGTGTTTGACCTCGGTGACGGTTTGGGCGTCAGGCAGGGTTGGAACTTTGGGGATGGCGGTCGCTTGGGCGTCGGTCACGTCGGGTTGCTCGCTCGTTCGGTTGCAATTGGGGATGGCAAAACTTTGGCTTTGCCTAACAGGTTGCACGCGGTTTTAAAAATGTATCTGAAAGATTACTTTGATCTGGCGCAAGTTTTTCATGCGAATGGCCATTGGCGGAACAGCGGATCGCAAAGGGCGCTAAAAATGGGCGGTTGGTCCGGGCAAGTGGGGGCGGGCGGGACGCCAAAGCCTTGAGATGGGGGAGGTTCTCCCGTATCGAAACCTATCGGCGGGGCGCATTGGAACATCTGTTCCGAATCCTTTTACTCCCGCGCGACAGAGATGGGAGAGGCGCATGGCTGTGAAGATCGACGATCTGGACCGCAAGATCCTTGAGTGCCTGCAACAGGATTCGAGCCGGTCGCTTGATGAGATTGCCAAGCTGGTGGGATCGTCCAAGACCCCGGTCTGGAACCGGATTCGCAAGCTGCGTGAGGCGGGGGTGATCCGTCAGCAGACGGTGATCCTTGACCCGGAGGCGCTTGGGTTTGAGGCGTGTTTCTTTGTCCTTATCCGCACCAGCGAGCATGAGGCGGATTGGCAGGCGGCGTTTCTCAAGGCGTTGCAGGATCGCCCCGAAGTTCTTGAGGCGCATCGGTTGGCGGGGGACATCGACTATATCCTCAAGGTGCGGGTCGCCAATGCGCGGGCTTATGATGCGTTTTATCAGGCGCTTATCTCAGAGGTGCGGGTGCATAACGTGACCGCGCTTTTGTCGATGGAAGAGATCAAATCCACTACGCGCCTGCCGCTTTTGCCGGGCGACGGGGCCTAAGCGATGGGCTGGGTCCGCCATAGGGTTGCGATCCTGGCGTTGTTCGCGCTCGTGCTTGGCACGGTGTCGGGGGCGGTGTGGTGGTTCGGCTATGGTCAGGCGTTGGCGCAGCTTGAGGAGCGGGGCAAGGCGGACCTTGCCTTGGCGGCGGACCGGCTTACGGCGCAGTTACAGCGGTATCAGGAGCTTGCGGTGTTGATGGCGCCGCATCCTGTTTTGACGGATTTGTCGACGGGTCGGGGCAGCGAGGGTGCGGCGAAGGCGCTTTTGCTCGATGCGGCGGATAAGACCTCGGCGCGGGCGGTGGTCTATGCGGACCGGGAGGGGCATGTGCTTGCCTCGGCCTTTGGCGATGCGGGAGAGGTTCTGCGCGGGCGGGTGCATTTCGAACGCGCCTTGCATGGGGCGCTTGGGGCGCATCATGACGTGGATCCCGGCACAGGGCGGCGGGCGTTCCATTTTGCTGCGCCGAGCTTTGCCAGCGATGGCCGGGTGCAGGGGGTTCTTGTGGTGAGCGTCGATGTGGCCTCGGTCGAGGAGAACTGGCGCGGGGATGGTCCGGCGGTATTTTTTGTTGATGAGGGCGGGCAGGTGTTCATCACCAACCGCTCTGAGCTTTTGTTCTGGGAACGGCGGGGGCAGAGCGTTGGGCTTGTGCCGCTGCAAGGTGCGCGTCCACCGTTTCGCGAGATCACGCGAGCGGGGTTCCGGCTCTGGCGGCTTGATTGGGGGAGCTATGTGCCGCAGATCGCGCTACATCTGAAACAGCCCTTGCCGGTTATCGGGATGACGGGCGAAGCCATGATTGATGCGGCCCCGGCGCGCCGTCTTGCGGGGTTGCAGGCGGCGGTTGTGGCGGCGCTTTTCCTTGCGTTCGGGGTTTTCCTCGATCAGGCGATGCGGCGGCGGCAGGTTTTGGCAGAGGCCAATGCGGTGCTTGAGGAACGTGTCGCGGCGCGCACAGAGGCGCTTGTGCAGACCAACACGGTGCTGCGTCGGGAGGTGGCCGAGCGGCAAGAGGCCGAAGCGGCGCTCAAGAAGGCGCAGGCTGACCTTGTGCAGGCGGGCAAGCTTAGTGCGCTGGGCCAGATGTCGGCGGGGATCAGCCATGAACTCAATCAGCCGCTTATGGCGATCCGGCAATATGCCGAGAACGGGGAGTTGTTCCTTGAGCGTGGCAAGGCAGATGTCGCGGCGGATAACCTTGGCCGGATCAGCGCCATGGCGGCGCGGATGGCGCGGATCATCAAGAACCTGCGCGCCTTTGCCCGTAATGAAAGCGAGCCGATGGCCAGGGTGGACCTTGTGCAGGTGATCGAGACGGCGGTGGAGCTTACGTCGGCGCGGCTTCGGGCGGAGAGTGTGACGTTGGATTGGACGGTGCCGCAAGCGCCGGTTCTGGCGTGGGGCGGTGAGGTGCGTCTTGTGCAGGTGTTTGTGAACCTCATCAACAACGCGGCGGATGCGATGGTCGGCGAGACGGAAAAGCAGATCACCATCACCATGCGCCGGGGCGCGCGGATTGCGGTCGAGGTGGGCGATACGGGGCCGGGGATCGAAGACCCGGACCGGATTTTCGAGCCGTTCTATTCCACCAAGGCCGTGGGTAGCGCGGATGGGATGGGGCTTGGCCTGTCGATTTCTTATGGTTTGGTGCAGAGTTTCGGCGGCAATATTCGCGGTAGCAACTCGGCGGATGGGGCGGTGTTCACGGTCGAGCTTGACCCATGGAGCGAGGAGGCGGCGGCATGACGCGGAAAGTTCTTCTTGTGGATGATGATGCGGCGGTGCGTGCGGCACTGGCGCAGACGTTGGAGTTGGCCGATCTCGAAGCAATCCCGGCGGGGAGCTTCATCGAGGCCAAGGATCATATCGCGCCGGGGTTCGAGGGCGTGATCCTGTCGGACATCCGCATGCCGGGGCGGGATGGGTTTCATCTTTTGTCCTATACGCGGGGTGTCGATGCGGAATTGCCGGTGATCCTTTTGACCGGAGAGGGCGATATTCCGATGGCAGTTTCGGCCATGGGGCAGGGGGCGTTTGATTTCCTTGAGAAACCCTGTGCGCCGAAGGATTTGCTTACTGTGATTGAGCGGGCGCTCAACACGCGGGCGCTCGTGCTTGAGAACCGGCGGCTCAAGCTTCAGCTTGAGACGGGTGATCCGGCGGCACGGATGCTGTTTGGCACGTCGGATCTGGCCGAGGGGTTGCGCCATCGGGTGCGCAGCGTGGCGCGGACACAGGCCGAGGTTCTTGTCAGTGGCGCGCCGGGGAGTGGGGTATCCAAGGTGGCGGAGGTGGTGCATCTGTGTTCGCCGCTTTCCAAGGGGCCGTTTGGTAAATACGCCGCCAGTGGCATGGATGCGGAGCGGTTTCAGCGCGCGGCGCAGGATGCGGTTGGCGGGAGCCTGTTTCTTGATGAGGTGTCGGCCCTGCCGATGGAGACGCAATTTGCCCTCATGGGGTTGATGGAGCAGGGCGGGCATCCGCGCCTAATCTTTGGCAGCACGCAGGATTTGACCCGCGCGGTTGAGGCGGGGCAGCTTCATGCGGACCTGTTTTACCGGCTGGATGCGATGCAGGTGCGTATCCCGACCCTTGCGGAGCGGCCGGAGGATATTCCGGTACTGTTCCGTCACTATGTCGCGCAGGCCGCAGAGCAAGCGGGCCTTAGTGCGCCGGAGATCACGCCGACCCTTGTGGCGGAGTTGATGGCGCGGGACTGGCCGGGCAATGCGCGCGCGTTGATGAGCGTGGCAATGCGGTTTGTCCTTGGGCTTCAGGATGCGGATGAGGCGAAAGACCCCGGTGGGCTTGGCCTTGTTGAGCAGATGGCACAGGTGGAGCGGTCGCTTTTGGCCGAGGCGCTCCGGCGTGCGGACGGACGGGCGAGCGCGGCGGCCGAGGCGCTCAAGCTGCCGCGCAAAACGCTATATGACAAGCTCGCCAAGCATGGGCTTAAGCCGGAAGAGTTCCGGTAAGCACGCTTACTCCGCCGGGGTCGTGGTGCCTTCGCAGCGGGGAAGTTGATCGGTCTGATGGATTTTCAGATCGCGCGAGGGCGAGAAATCCGCGCAGACATGGGCCCACCAATGGGCGAGATAGCTTTTCTCGGATGTGGCATGAAACACTTCCGGCGCGACGCGGTGCAACTCGGGAAGGCGGGTCCAGGGCACATTGGCAAAGCTATGGTGTTCGTTGTGATAGCCGGTGTTGAACAGGATCCAGTTGATCGGGCCATAGGTCGAGCGGGTGGGGTTCTCGTCATCCATGCCGGGATGCTCGGAAAGGGATTGTCCGAGGTTGGAAATCCCCAGTTTGCCGAGGAAGAAGGACAGCGACCAGATGTGATAAAGGAGCGCCCAAGGGCCGAGAAGGGCCAGCATCGCGAGGTTTGAAAGTGCCGAGACGATGATAAAGGGGCGCATGTCCTGCGCGCTGGGCCGGGTGCCGGTAAAGCGGTCCACAGGATCGGCCACGGGGCGGTGCGAGGCCCATGCGTAGAGCCGGGGCAGGATCATATCGCCGAGCATGAAGCCGAGCGGCAGGGCGTGGAGAAACAGGGTCAGAATTGTCAGGAGGCGCTGGGTCACGGGATGGGTGCGGCGCACGTGTTGGCGTGCTTGCAGGGCGCAGATGTCCTCGTGTTCGTAGTCACGTTCATAGTCGCCGACAAAGGGATGGTGGCTCGTGACGTGCTGATGTTGGTAGGTGAGCTGTTTGCCATAGGAGGTCAGGATGGCCTCAAGGCCGAGGTCAAAGGCGAGCTTGGCGCGCGGGCCCCGGAACACCAGCTTGTGGCAGGTTTCGTGGATCAGCGAGGCGGCAGAGTGGTAGACGATCTGTCCCACAAGGAAGGCGGTTAGCCCGACAAGGAGAATGCCGCCATCGGAGACAGCCCAGGCAATGCCCCACTGGATCGCGAAGAGGATTGGCAGGGCGAGCGCGGTGCGTGGTTCGGGGCCGGAAAGGGCGGCAAGTTCAGGGTGGGCGGCCAGCGCTTCGCGGCGCATATCGTTATGGCGGCGCGATTGCGGAGAGATGGTGCCGGGGGCACGGGCGGTGTCGGACATGGTCTTCCTGCTTTTAAGGCTGGCATACCCTAGAGCGGGGGCTTGGGCCGGGTCAATGCGGGGAGGTGCCGCGATTGGTAGCGCGACTCGTTGTGCGGTTTTCCGCACAAAGCCGGGCGCGCCTGTGTGGGAAATCGCACAGATGCGGCGGTGCAGCGTTGCATGCGGCTTGAGAGGGTAGCTGCATTGCGCTGAAAACAAAGGGGAAATGCAAAAAATGCAAGGTCTGGTAACAAACCCTTGAGCGGCTTTTGCGTGGGCGTCAGTCTTTTGCGCGGATCGCCCGGTTTGCGGGCATCGAACATATCGAATTCTTGACCTCTGGGAGGAGACCACATGAAATTCCTGACCACTGCTGCCACCGCACTGGCCCTGACCGTGACTGCCGGGACCGCCGTTCAGGCGGGCTGTGACGATGGCGAAATCGTCATCAAGTTCAGCCACGTGACCAACACCGACAAGCACCCCAAAGGCATTGCTGCCTCGCTTCTCGAACAGCGCGTCAATGACGAGATGAACGGCAAGGCTTGCATGGAAGTCTTCCCGAACTCGACGCTCTACAATGATAACAAGGTGCTTGAAGCGATGCTTCAGGGCGATGTGCAGCTTGCTGCGCCGTCGCTTTCGAAGTTTGAAAAGTTCACCAAGCAGTTCCGCATCTTCGACCTGCCGTTCATGTTCAAGGACATCAACGCCGTGGACGCATTCCAGGCTTCGGATTCCGGTCAGGCGCTTCTTGACTCGATGCAGCGCCGCGGTCTTCAGGGCCTTGCCTACTGGCACAATGGCATGAAGCAGATGTCGGCGAACAAGCCGCTCATCTCGCCCACAGACGCCAACGGCCTCAAGTTCCGCGTGCAGTCTTCGGACGTTCTCGTGGCGCAGATGGAAGCCATCGGCGGCAGCCCGCAGAAAATGGCCTTCTCGGAAGTTTACGGCGCGCTTCAGCAGGGCGTTGTGGATGGTCAGGAAAACACCTGGTCGAACATCTACGGCAAGAAGTTCTTTGAAGTTCAGGACGGCGTGACCGAGACCAACCACGGT
>JAAEZB010000054.1:2634-5361 GCA_018223085.1 Paracoccaceae bacterium | reverse complement strand
GGTCAGGAAAACATCGACGCGGCACAGGCGATCAACGCCTCCATGTAATTCTGCCCTGCGCGCGATGCGTGCATGACAGTGGGGCGGCCCATATGCTGGGCCGCCCTTTTCACAACAACCTTGCAAGACGGGGACGGGCGACATGCAGCAAAAGCATAGCTTTGTGGACCGGATCGAGGAGACGCTGATTGCGCTCCTGCTTGGGCTCATGACGGTGATTACCTTTGCCAATGTCATTGCCCGTTTCGGATTCAACTCGAATATTCTCTGGGCGCTGGAACTGACCGTGTTCCTGTTTGGCTGGCTCGTCCTGCTTGGCGCGTCTTATGCGGTCAAGAAGCACAGCCATCTGGGCGTGGATGCAATCATCAACATGATGCCGCGCCCTGTGGCGCGGATCATGGGGCTGATCTCGGTCGGGGCGTGTATCGCGTTCTCACTGCTGCTCCTGAAAGGGGCCTATGATTACTGGGCCGTGTTTGCGGATCTGCCGCCGACCTCGGGGCGTTGGTTCCCGACGGGGTTTGCCGACAAGTTCCGCTCGCAGTCTTTCTATGAGGTGCAGGACGTGCCGATGATCGGTCTGTTCAAGTTCCTTGAAGACCTCATCAACTATGGCGAGGAATACGAGAAACTGCCCAAGGTGGTGCCTTATTTCGTGCTGCCCTTGTCCATGGCGCTTCTCGTTTATCGCTTTTTCCAGGTCGCGTTTCAGATCTGGCGCGGGGAGACCGACCGTCTTGTCGCCAGCCACGAGGTTGAAGACGAGATCGAAGAAGTGCGCGAACAGCTTGGGGAGCATGACTGATGGAAGTGGTTCTTCTTTTCTCGATGGTGATCGGGATGCTCCTGATCGGGGTGCCGATTGCCGTCTCGCTTGGTCTTAGCTCGACACTGTTCCTGCTGATCTTCTCTGAAAGCTCGCTGGCGTCTGTTGCAGGCACGTTGTTCGAGGCGTTTGAGGGGCATTTCACCCTTCTGGCCATCCCGTTCTTTATCCTTGCCTCGTCTTTCATGACCACGGGCGGTGTTGCGCAGCGGATCATTCGCTTCTCGATTGCCTGTGTCGGGCATTTGCCGGGCGGCCTTGCGATTGCGGGGGTGTTCGCCTGTATGCTTTTCGCGGCGCTTTCGGGATCGTCTCCGGCGACCGTGGTGGCGATTGGGTCGATCGTGATCGCAGGGATGCGGCAGGTCGGCTATTCCAAGGATTTTGCCGCCGGTGTGATCTGTAACGCGGGCACGCTCGGTATCCTTATTCCGCCGTCGATCGTCATGGTGGTCTATGCCGCCGCGGTTGAGGTGTCGGTGGGGCGCATGTTCCTTGCCGGGGTCATTCCGGGCTTGCTTGCCGGGTTTATGCTCATGGTGACCATTTACGTCATGGCGCGGGTCAAGAACCTGCCGAAGGGCGAATGGCAGGGGTGGGGCGAAATCCTGACCTCGGGACGTGACGCGGGCTGGGGCCTGTTCCTTATCGTCATCATCCTTGGCGGGATTTATGGCGGTATCTTTACGCCCACGGAGGCTGCTGCTGTGGCTGCGGTCTACTCCTTCCTGATTGCGTCGTTTGTCTACAAGGACATGGGGCCGCTTGCGGGGGGCGAGACGGGCGAGAGATCGAGCCTGTTGCATAAGCCCTATGCGCTTGTCACCGCCTTGTTCCACCCGGATACGAAACACACGCTTTTCGAGGCGGGCAAGCTCACGGTGACGCTTTTGTTTGTGATCGCCAACGCGCTTATCCTCAAGCATGTGCTGACCGATGAACAGGTGCCGCAGACCATTGCCAACGCGATGCTCTCGGCGGGGTTCGGGCCGGTGATGTTCCTCATCGTGGTCAACGTGATCCTGCTTATTGGTGGGCAGTTCATGGAGCCCTCGGGCCTTCTTGTGATCGTGGCGCCGCTGGTGTTTCCGATTGCGATCGAGCTTGGTATCGACCCGATTCACCTTGGCATCATCATGGTGGTGAACATGGAAATCGGCATGATTACACCGCCGGTCGGGCTCAACCTCTTTGTGACTTCGGGGGTTGCCGGGATGCCGATGATGGCCGTGGTGCGCGCGGCGCTGCCGTTCCTTGCGGTGCTCTTCGTGTTCCTCATCATGGTGACCTATATCCCCTGGCTTTCGACCTACCTGCCCAATACGTTTATGGGGCCGGAGATCATCACCAACTAGCGGGATGAGGTTTGACAAAATGGACGGCGCTCCGGGGGACCGGGGCGCCGTTTTTGTTTGGCATGGATCAAGGAAGCCATCGCAAAGAGCGGGTAGGATGCGGGCAAATAGTGACAGGAAATGACCCATGATTTTGACCAAACGAGACTTTTTCGCGGGTAGCGCGGCGCTCATGTGCACGAGCCTTCCGGCAGCGGCCTTTGTTGGCTCTACGCCTAAGGACAGCCCGCTTCCGGGGATCGACATCACCGTGACGCGCAGCCCCGAAGCCGAGCCGATCGAGAAGATTCATATCGACAGCGAACATGGTAAGGCCCTGATCCAGATGGGGCCGAAACAGGCGGGCAATTTCATGGCCAATATCCTTGCGCCCAAGCTTGAGAGCCTGACCGGGGTGTCGGGGCGGAGCTGGCACTGGGTTTTGGCCAATCATCTGACGGATGAGGTTGTGCAGGCGATTTTCAACGGCGGCACGAGCGAGCTTCAGGGAATGCAGTTCGCAGATGACAATGGCGAGGCCACATGGGGCCTTACCATTGCAGG
>JAAEZB010000054.1:0-2180 GCA_018223085.1 Paracoccaceae bacterium | reverse complement strand
GGCGTCGGTTTCGGCGTGATCTTCACGGCGTTCGGAATGGCCCACGATGACGGCGGAGGCGCCGCAATCGGCGAGCATCTCGGCCGAGATATCGCCGGTATGAGCGCCGGATTTGGCGGCGTGGCAATCCTGACCACCGATGGCGATATCGCCGCAAATCAGCGTCGCGCGGGAGATCAGGGTCGCGGGCGGGCAGATCAGGCGTCCAGTTTGCGAGGGCGCGGGGGCAGCGGCGAGGCGCTCCAGCTCGGCAAGGTCGGCGCCGAGCCCGTTCATCTTCCAATTGCCTGCGGCCAGTTTGCGACGCATCTGATGCTCCCTCTTGATTTTGGTTGACCCGTTTTCAAGGGTTAGCGGCCATGCGTCAAGGGCACCTTGCGTCGCGCCCGGTGAGGGGCGTAAAAAGGCGCGTCTACAAACAGGTGTGCCATGATCCCGAGACTTGATGCCAAGAAGATTGATGCCCGCGAGGGCGAAACCATGGAGTTGCTGCGCTATGGCGTGGAGGAAGCAGGGTTTTTGATCGTCGAGAATTCGGCGCTCACACGTGAAGATGTTCTAGGTTTGATTGAGGTTTATCGGGCGTTCTTCAAGTTGCCAGAGGCCGAGAAGCGCGATGTCGATATGGCACGGACCGGGGCGAACCGGGGGTGGGGCGCGCCGGGGTCAGAGCAGGTCGACCCGGATGCCAACCCCGATTACAAACAGGTGTTTGATTGCGGGTTTGAACTGGATGCGGATGACCCGCTACGGGCGCTGAACCTGTCGGTGTATGGCGATAACCTTTGGCCTGCGACGCCGGAGGCCTTTCGGGCCACGGTGCAGGCGTATTATGCGCGCGCGCTTGGGGTTTCGATGGGTATCCTGCGCGGCATCGCGGCGGCGATTGGGCAGCCGGAGGATTACTTTGATGCAGCGTTTTCAAAGCCTATGGCGCTCTTGCGGGCGAATTATTATCCGCCGCGCCCGGACTGGGCGACGGAGAAGGATTTCGGCATCGGGACGCATACGGATTATGGCTGTGTCACGCTTCTCGGCACGGATGGTGTTGGCGGGCTTGAGGCGCAGCGGCGCGATGGCACGTGGATTCCGGTCGAGGCAGAGCCGGGCGTGTTCATTATAAATTTCGGCGAGATGCTGGAAATGTGGACGGATGGTAAAGTGCGGGCGACACCGCATCGCGTAAAGGGGACGAACGAGGAGAGAATCTCGGTGCCGATGTTCTTTAACCCCAACCACGACACCAACGTGGCCCCGATTGGATCAGGGCGTGAAATCCTTGCCGGAGATCATCTCGAGAAGCGGTTCAGTGAGACCTATCTACACCTGAAAGATAAGTACTAAGAAGGGGTTAGGGGGCGTAGCTTACGCTCGCCTTACATGCCTTCGAACTTGATCGATTCACCGCAACCGCAGGCTTCGGTGACGTTGGGATTGTTGAATTTGAAGCCGCTTTCGAGGAGCGAGGTTTCATAGTCAATCTCGGTTCCAAACAGGAACATCTGGGCCATGGGAGCGATCATGACGCGGGCGCCGTCGACTTCGACGACTTCGTCATTGGGGTCGGGTTCGGCGACGTAGTCCATGGTGTATTCCATGCCCGCGCAGCCGCCTTTTTTGACGCCGATGCGCAGGCCGGCATGGCCGTCTTTTTCCATCAGCCGCGCGATCTGGGCGACGGCGGCGGGGGTCATTGTCACGGGGGATTTTCCGGGGATACCGAACATCAGCGTTCCTCCTCAAGACCTTGAAATATCACATGAAGCCAAGTTCAAGCCGGGCTTCATCACTCATCATTTCCATGCCCCAGGGGGGCTGCCAGACGAGATCGACCGTCACGGCACGCACACCGCCGACACCGGCCACGGCCTCCTGAACCCAACCGGGCATTTCGCCCGCCACGGGACAGCCGGGCGCGGTCAGGGTCATGATGACGTTCACGTCGTTTTCGCCATTGATTTCAATCGTGTAGATCAGTCCGAGATCATAGATATTGACCGGAATCTCGGGGTCAAACACGCTCCGGCAGGCCTCGACGATCTGTTCGTGGAGGGGGTGATCCGTGCTCGACGGAGCGATCAGCGGGGTGCCTTCAACGGGGTTGGAAAGATCGGTCATATGCCTGTCCTGCGGTTTACTTGAGAAAACATATAAGGTTTGCAACGGGCGAGGTCCAGAGG
>JAAEZB010000053.1:11835-21175 GCA_018223085.1 Paracoccaceae bacterium | reverse complement strand
AGCTCGATCATCGTGTCGAGCACTTCCTTAATCATCTCCGGGTCAAGCGCCGACGTGGGTTCATCAAACAGCATGATCCGCGGCTTCATGCAGAGCGAGCGGGCAATCGCCACACGCTGCTGCTGACCGCCCGAAAGCTGACCGGGATACTTGTTGGCCTGCTCAGGGATCTTGACCTTCTCAAGGAAGTGCATCGCCGTTTCGATGGCTTCCTTCTTCGGCGTCTTGCGGACCCAGATTGGCGCCAGCGTACAGTTCTCAAGGATCGTCAGATGCGGGAACAGGTTGAAGTGCTGAAAGCACATGCCAACCTCCGAACGGATCTTGTCGATGTTCTTGAGATCGCTCGTCAGCTCGGTCCCATCAACGACGATGCTGCCCGACTGGTGTTCTTCCAAACGGTTGATGCAACGGATCAGCGTCGATTTACCCGACCCCGACGGCCCGGCGATGACGATACGCTCGCCCTCATTGACCGTCAGGTTGATGTCGCGCAGCACGTGGAACGTGCCATACCACTTGTTCATATTGGAGATTTCAATCGCCACATCATCCGAGACATGCATCTTGGAGCGGTCGATCTGGCGGTCGGTCATAAGTTCAGACATTTCGTGAACTCCTTATTTGTGACCAGTATGGAGCTTACGCTCCAGGTACATGGAATAGCGGGACATGGAGAAGCAGAAGATGAAGAACAGGAACGCGATGAACGCGAACAGTTCCCAATAAACGCCGTTCCAAGCTGCGTCGGCACGGATTGCATTCGAGAGCCCAAGAGGATCGAGAAGACCGATGATCGAGACAAGAGTTGTATCCTTGAACACCCCGATAAAGGTCGAGACGATGCCCGGGATCGAAATCTTGAGCGCCTGTGGCATGATGATGAGGCGCTGCGCCTGCCAGTAGTTGAGGCCAAGCGAATCCGCCCCCTCATACTGGCCCTTCGGCAGAGCCGCGAGACCACCCCGAACCACCTCGGCCATGTAGGCCGCAGCGAACAGGGTCACCATGATAAGAACCCGCAGGATAATATCGAACTCGGTCCCCGGCGGCAGGAAGATGTTGAGCAAAACCGACGCCACGAACAGAAGCGTGATCAGCGGCACACCGCGGATGAATTCAATAAAGCCAACACAGAGCGATTTGACGATCAGGAGATCCGACTGGCGCCCAAGCGCGAGCAGGATGCCAAGCGGCAGCGAACAACCAATGGCAACCACCCCGATAAGAATCGACAGCATAAAGCCCCCGAACTTCCGGCTATCCACCTCAGGAAGTGAAATTGAGATGATCGATTCCAGCCCGGTCGCAACCACGCTTGCAAGGAACATCCACCAGATGATCGGCAGCACGATGGCCGCAATCAACGCCACAAGCCCGCCTGCGATATCGTGCAGGATGCGATAGGCGAAGAACCCAATCGCGAACCCGGCCGCCACCATGAGCGGACCCCAGACGCTACCGCCCCAGAGAAGCCAAGGCATCAGGAACGGATAGGCTGCGCTCACGATCAGGAGCGGACGCGGCAGGCTGGTGAAGAGCACCGGCGCCACAGCCACGATCAAAAGCACAAAAGCAAGGTTCGGACGGAAGAAGGCCGGAAGAAGGCCCGTGCCGTCGCCTACATTGACAGTCGGCGTCGCCGGATAGGGCGGATAGAACCCATAAAGGAGCTGTAGCCAACGGTCATTAATCACGCCCCAACAGGCATGACCATGGGTCGATCCCCAGGTCTCGTTCATGATGTCGCGACACTCATTAAGCGAAGCAGCATTCCAGACCGACTGGAACGTCCAAGGCAAAAGCCCGGACAGAATGTAGAAGATGAACGCCAAAGACAGGACGGTCAGCACAGAGTTGAGCCAGCCATCAAAAAGATTCGCGCGGACCCAGCCGATAAAACCAACGGAAGAACCCGGCGGCATCTGCTCGGGGAGCATTTCGGTGCGAACAAAAGAAACGTTGCTCATATTACCTCTCCACCAGTTTAACGCGGTTATTGTACCAGTTCATCACGCTCGAAATGCTCAGCGAGATAAGGAGGTAACAGCCCATCAGCATCAGAACTGATTCAAGCTCGCGACCCGTTTGGTTCATAGTGATACCGCCAAGCGTCCCCGTGATATCCATGTAGCCCACCGCGATCGCCAGTGACGAGTTCTTGGTGAGGTTCAGATAGTTGGAGATCAGCGGCGGGATGATAACACGCAGTGCCTGCGGCAGGATCACAAGGCGCATCGTCTTACCTGGACGCAAGCCAAGCGCCGATGCGGCCTCAGTCTGGCCGTGACTGATGGCGAGGATACCGCCACGCACAATCTCGGCAATGAAGGCCGCCGTGTAGAGCGACAAGGCCAGCCAAAGCGCGATCAGCGAGTTACGCATGTGCGTCCCGCCCGTGAAGTTGAAACCTTTCAACTCGGGATACCCAAGATGAAAGCCCAGTGCGATCAACGTGATAACCGACGGCACAAAGAACAGGCCAAGATTGATCCAGATTGTCTTGGGGCGATCCCCCGTCGCGTCCTGAATTCGGTGCGCACGGGCGTTAACCTTGGCGATACCGAAGAGGCTCAGACCAAAGACGATTGCCAGCACAAGGAGATCAACCGAAAGATCGAAACGAAGCGAGCTGCTTCCGAAGAGGTGGATATTCCCCAGACTGTTCGAAAAGAGCGGCTCCGGCACGTAAACACCACGATTCGTGATCGCCACCGTATCGAAAAGCTTCATCGTTGCTTCTGGTTCGGCACCACGAAACGCGCGGGGGGCTGGAAGGCTTTCGATCAGGATGGCCATGGCCAGCACGATCCAGAGCAGCACGGGCACGTTGCGGAACATCTCGACATAGACGGTCATAATCTTGGCCACGAGCCAGTTCTTTGACAGGCGCAACACACCCACCAGAACGCCGATGATCGTCGCCGTGATACAGCCTAGGAACGCCACGAGAAGCGTATTCAGAAGGCCTACGAAAGCAGCGCGCAGATGGGAATCGTTATTGCTGTAATCGACCAGTCTCTGGTTGATATCATAGCCAGCACGATCAGTAAGAAAGCCGAGATTAACCGGCTTACCGAGCGTGGCAAGGTTGGTCATCGTGTTATTGATGAGCCATGCCGCCAAAAGCATAAAGCCGATCATCGCAACAACCTGAATCGTCATGGAACGATACCGCGTGTCGTAAATCAGCATAGAGAGACGGAACGACTCCTTGGGAGGGTCGGTCAGTGTTGTCATCTGAGATGTTCCCCGTTGCTCGGCCTTGATTATAAAGGTGGCTTTTGTGCCGGTGGCCGATCTGTATGGAAAATGGAAGAAGGGGCGCGAAGTTCCCTCCGCGCCCCTCCTCTTTGGTTCTTAGCGGAAGGGCGGCGAGTAAAGCAGGCCGCCATTCGTCCACTGAGCGTTCAGCCCGCGTGCAAGACCAACCGGGGTTTCTTCGCCGATGTTCTTGGCAAAGAGTTCACCGTAGTTGCCGCCGGCTGCGATGGCGCGCTTGGCCCATTCAGCGTCCAGGCCGAGCATCTCGCCGAGCGAGCCTTCGGTGCCCATCATACGGTTGATTTCCGGGTTGTTGGTGCCCTTGGCCATTTCTTCGAGGTTGGCCGAGGTGATGCCCAGCTCTTCAGCCGAGATCAGAGCATTGAGGGTCCAGCGGACCACATCGCCCCATTCGTTGTCGCCGTGGCGCACGAGCGGGCCGAGCGGCTCTTTCGAGATGATTTCCGGCAGAACAGCAAAGTCACCTGGGTTCTCAAAGGTCGCGCGGGTTGCGGCGAGGCCCGAGGCGTCGGTGGTGTAAACGTCACACGCACCTGCAAGGAACTGCTGCTGCGCTTCGGCGTTGGTTTCGATCGGAACCGGCTCGTAGCTGATGTTGTTGGCGCGGAAGAAGTCCGCGAGGTTCAGCTCGGTGGTGGTGCCGGTCTGGATACAAACGGTCGCGCCGTCGAGTTCCTTGGCCGAGCTGACGCCCAGATCCTTCGGAATCATAAAGCCCTGACCGTCGTAGTAGTTCACGCCGACGAATTCGAACTTGAGGTCGACGTCGCGCGAGAAGGTCCAGGTGGTGTTCCGGGCCAGGACGTCAACTTCGCCCGATGCCAGCGCGGTGAAGCGGGTCTTACCAGTGGTCGGAACGAATTCGACAGCAGCCGGATCGCCGAGAACGGCCGCAGCAACGGCGCGGCATACGCCTACGTCAAAGCCATCCCAGTTGCCGTTCGCATCCGGCGCAGCGAAACCGACGAGACCGGTGGTCACGCCACAGTTCAGCTTGCCGCGTGCTTTCACGTCGTCCAGCGTACCGGCAGCGGCAGCACCTGCTGCAAGACCTGCGACAGTCAGCGCGCCCAGAATAACGGATTTTTTCATGTTTACCTCTTCCTGATGGTCCGCCCATGTTGGGCGTTATGTCCGGCATATATAGCCGAATGGTTTACTGGAAAGGGTTTTTCCCCTCAGCAGGAGTCAGTTTGGGCGGATTCATCGGAAAACGTCAAGGGGCGTATCACGGGATTCAATCATTCCGGGAAGGCCGGTTTGTCGCAGGTCAAAATCGCCGCGTTTCTCGGCAGTTAGCGAGACATCCCAAAAAAGCGATCCGCGTGAAAAAACGCTTCACGTTTGATTTCGGCCTGCGCCTGAGCCTCTTCATCAACGCCCCAATGCTCTTCTTGCCAAGTTTCGTCGATCCTCGAAATCTCCCACAGGCGCTCGATCGGGCTCCACCTGTGCACGGCGGCAAAACCGATGACCAGAGAGCCGGACAAACTCACGAGATCGTGAAACGCGGCCAACTCGAATTCATTGAGCGCATGCACGCGTTTTCGCAACTGCGCGAGGCTTTCGGGGTCCTGAGCACAATGCATGATTCCCGAAACCCGCGCCAAAGGAGCCTTAAGCTCGGATGCGGACCATTCAAGAAGCGGATTCCAAGCCTCTTCCTGACGTAGGATCAACTCCTCCGGCTGGGTCGCGCGATAGCAGAGATGATCGCTATTGCCATACTCGGCAAGCATATCGGCAACTTCACCATGCTGGATGCGCACCTTGTCTATGGCCGCGTTAGCGCCGCGTGTCGTGGGCATGGCGGTGGGATTGATCTCACCGTCCTGTGCCTCCCATTCCGCGGCAATGGCCTCTGCCATGCTTCGCGTCGGCACGATAAGGGCCGCCTTAGCCGGTGTCTTGACCGCTCGCCCGTCGAGGCGCACGCCAAATCCACTCTCATCCTCTGCAACAGCCGTGTCTTTCCAGAACCGTTTCTTTGCCCAGCCACTCATACGTCTTATCTCCAGATGTCGTCCAGCGCGCCCGGCAGGTCTTTGAACCCGTCGATGATTCGATCTGCGGCCGCAAGCGCCGAGGGCGCATGATACCCCCACCCCACGCCAATCGCCCGCATACCTGCTGCGCGCGCCATATCCATGTCATAGCTCGTGTCGCCAATCATCACCGCGTTCTGCGGCTCAGTTCCCGTTTCAGCCAATGCCGCACGGAGCATCGCCGGGTGCGGCTTGGACGGATGGAAATCAGCCACTTGCTCGGTCACGAAGACCCCTTCGAGTCCATGCCCCTCAATCAGCTTATCAAGGCCACGCTTTGACTTCCCCGTCGCCACACCAAGAAGAAGGTCATCCCGCGCCGCAAGCGCCATAAGGGTCTCACGGGCACCGGGATAGAAAGGCGACGTCGCCTTCGTGCCTTCGCTGGTGCGTAGATCGAAATAGGCGCTCTTATAGGCATCTGCGAGTGCATGATGCGTCTCGCGCGGGGCGTCGGGGACCAGACGCGCCATGGCAACATCGATGGACAAACCCACAATACCAAGCACCGCCTCACGGGTTGGCATATCGACCGCCACGGCCTCAAACGCGCGGCGCATGGAGTCGACAATGGTACGCTGGCTATCCACAAGCGTTCCGTCCACGTCGAATACCACAAGCCGCAGCTCGCTCATTGCAGGGCCTCGAACGGGTCATCCGACGCGAGATCCGGCGTCCAGCCAAAGGTCTCCCAAGTGGTCGCCATATGCTCCGGCAACTCCGCCGTGATGGTCATGACCTTTTGTGTTGCCGGATGCTCAAACGTAAAGCTGCGGGCGTGGAGATGCAGCTTGTTGCTGATGACGCCGCCCATGTGCGCGCCCCAGCCGTCACCAAGGTTCTCTTGCCCGGACCCGCCATATTTTCCATCGCCAATGATTGGATGCCCAATCTCGGCCATATGCGCCCGAAGCTGGTGTGTACGCCCCGTAATCGGCTCAAGCGCGACCCAGGCTGCCCGGCTCGCAACACGGTACAGCGTAGCATATTGGGTGATCGCGCGCTTGGCGCCTTCGGTCTGGTTCACATCGCGGGGATGAACGCAGAGCATCTTTTCCCCTTCGCCACGTTTGCCATGGCCCGGCGCCTTCACGAGACCATACTTAATCTCACCAAGATAAGGCGTCGGCACTCCCGCCACCACAGCCCAATAGATCTTGCGCGTGGCATGGTGGCGGAAAGCAGCAGTCAGCTCACTGGCCATTTTTCGGGTCCGCGCGAGGATCAAAACGCCAGAGGTATCCTTGTCGAGCCGGTGTACAAGACGCGGCTTTTCATCGAGGTCGAATTTCAACGCCTCGGCCAAACCATCCACATGGCGGGTCTGCTTGCTACCGCCTTGCGTCGGCAAACCCGGCGGTTTGTTGAGCGCGATAATATAATCGTCTTTATAGATGACGCAGTCGCGGATCATCCGTGCGTCGGCATCCGAAACACGCATGGGCGCGGCCTTTCGGGCCGCAGCCACTTCGCCCGCATCGGGTAGCGGGGGAATGCGAACTTGCTGGCCTTCCTGAAGCCGTGTCGCCGGTTTGACGCGCCCGCCATCGACCCGAAGCTCTCCCTTGCGGCACATCTTCTCAATACGGATTTGGTTGATATGCGGAAAAATCCGGCGCAGCCAGCGATCCAACCGCTGATCCGCGTCATCCGCGCTGACTTCGATCATCTGAACCTGGCTCATGCGAATATCCCCCGTGCCATCCAAAGCCCGGTGAAAAGCGCGGCAATGGAGCCCACCACCGAGATTATCACATAAAACGCAGCGGCCCCTGTCTGGCCGCGCTCGAAAAGCGTCACCGCCTCAAGAGAGAAGGCCGAGAAGGTCGTAAACCCGCCTAAAAACCCGGTCATGACGAGTGGCGACAGATGCGTCAGGCTGCGCTGTGCAGCGAGCACCACAAAAGCCCCCATCAGGAACGAGCCAAGAATATTCACCGCGATCACGCCAAGCGGAAAGCCATGGCCAAAGAGCCGGGTAATCCCGAGCCCCGACGCATAGCGCAGAGACGCCCCGGCTGCACCGCCGATCGCCACATATATAAGGTTTGTCAACATGCCGCGTCTGTCACCTGCCCTTGGTCATTTGTCAAGCGAAGCAGGACATGCACCTATCCGTTGCGCTTGATCCGAAGCTTGGTGAAGTAATCAAGCCGCTTTTTCAATTCTCGCTCGAATCCACGCTCGACAGGAGCGTAAAGGACCGGGCGCTTCATCGTCTCAGGGAAGTAATCCTGCCCAGAAAACCCGTCTTCGGCATCGTGGTCATACTGATAACCCTTACCATAACCCTGCTCCTCCATGAGACGTGTCGGTGCGTTGAGGATATGCTTGGGCGGCGGCTCGGACCCGGTTTTACGGGCTGCCGCGCGGGCCTGTTTATAGGCGGTATAGGCAGCGTTGGATTTCGGCGCGAGCGCGAGGTAGACCAAGGCCTGCGCCAGCGCCAATTCACCTTCGGGGCTACCAAGACGCTCATAAGTCTGCCAGCTCTGAAGACAGATATCCTGTGCTTGCGGATCGGCAAGACCGATGTCTTCAACCGCCATACGCGTGATCCTTCGAGCAAGGTAACGCGGGTCTTCACCACCTTCGAGCATCCGGGAAAACCAATAGAGCGCCGCATCCGGGTCCGAGCCGCGCACGGATTTATGCAAGGCCGAGATCAAGTTGTAATGCTCATCCCCACCCTTGTCGTATTTCGCCGCCCGCCGCATGAGCCGTGACCCAAGCGCCTCTGTGTCGAGCTTGCCTTTGACCTTCCACGCCGCAACCTGCTCAATAAGGTTCAAAAGCGCACGACCATCGCCATCGGCCATTTCCAAAAGCGCCTCACGCGCCGGGCCATCAAGCGGCAGGGCACGGCCCAGTTCCTTCTCAGCGCGTTGCGCAAGACGCTCCAAATCAGCCAGAGAAAGCCGTTCCAGAACAAGAACTTGTGCCCGGCTCAAAACAGCGGCGTTTAGCTCAAAAGACGGGTTCTCCGTGGTTGCGCCAACAAGGAGGATTGTGCCGTCTTCCATATGCGGCAGGAAGCCATCCTGCTGGGCCTTGTTGAAGCGGTGAATCTCATCCACGAACAAAAGTGTCCCCTGCCCGTTTTGGCGCCGCATTCTGGCGGCTTCAAAAACCTTCCGCAGCTCCGGAACGCCGGTGAAAATTGCGCTGATCTGAACAAAATGCAGGTTGGTTTCGTCGGCCAAAAGCCGGGCAATCGTTGTCTTGCCAACACCCGGCGGACCCCAGAAAACAAGAGACGATAGCGATCCCGAGGCAAGCATGACACCAAGCGGCGCTTCAGGGCCAAGCACCTGTTCCTGTCCGATCACCTCGCCCAGAGATTTCGGCCGCAAGCGATCCGCGAGAGGACGCGGAGCATGGCCGTCGGGGGGCGGATCGCCTGAGGATTGATCAAACAGGTCGGCCATGGATTATATCCGAAAGCGCGAGACGATGCGCTGTGTGCCGCGTTGGATTTCGAGGGTTATACTGCGCTTGGCGTTGCGCAAGGCAGTTTTGGCATCCTCGGTCGCGCCGATATCCGACCCGTCAATCGAACGCAGAATGTCACCGGGGCGTAGGCCAATACGCGCCGCCACCGGGCCAGGATTTTCGACCACGACACCGCTTGCATTAAGCGGCAGATTATAGGTCGCGATCACCGCCGGATTAATATTGGACAAGGTCAATTCCGGCAGCGCCGATTTGCGCCCAGTCACTAGCGTGTCGCGCGCCGGGGTTTCCGGGGCAACGATCATCGGAACCGCAACTGTCGTCTCTTTGCCGCCCATGAGAGCGAGGATTTTCGTCTCATGCCCGATCCCGGCAACCGACATGCGGAAGAGCATTTCCGCAGGCGTATTGACCGGCTGCCCATCCACCTCAAGGATCACGTCCCCGGGCGCGAAACTCTTGTCCACAAAGGGACTTTTAGGATGCAGATCAGAGACGAGCACCCCTTCGGGTCGCCCTAGACCAAGCCCATCCGCAAGATCAGAATCCACCGGCTG
>JAAEZB010000053.1:0-11603 GCA_018223085.1 Paracoccaceae bacterium | reverse complement strand
TTGCCGGTGGCGAGGCCGGAGCGGGCTAGGCCGGAGATGATTCCGGAGGTGACGGTTTGGCCGACGCCGAAGGGATTGCCGATGGCGAGGACCAATTCACCGACCTCAACCGTGTCGCTATCGCGCAGGTAGAGGTAGGGCAGTTTGCCGTCAGGATCTTCGATCTGAAGGATGGCGAGGTCGCTTTCCTGATCCGAGAGAAGCACCTTGGCGGAGTATTCGCGGCGGTCTTTCAACTGCACACGAATATCGGTTGCGTGGGCCACAACGTGGAAGTTGGAGACCACGATTCCGTCGTCGGAGAGGATCACCCCGGAGCCAAGGGAATTTTGCACGCGAGGCCGAATACGGCCCTGATTTTGAAAGAGATTTCCGAACAAAGGATCACCGGAAAAGGGGCTCTCACGGACCTCGACCACACGCTTGGCATAGATGTTCACAACCGCCGGAGCCGCCTCTTTTACCAACGGCGCAAAACCGATGGAAATCTCGGTCTGGCTCTGGGGAATGCGGGTCTCGGCCTGAGCTGGGAGAGCGAGGAAAACAAGCGCGATCAATAGTCGAAACATGGGGCCTCCGAGGTTCTTACCCCATGATATGCGGAGGCAGGGGGGGGATTGCAAGCGCCCCGGCCGAATCAGCCCAGAACGGCGAAAACGCACATATGCATCGCGTCGGTATTGCGTCGGTATCGCGTCGGTGCGGATTTGCGAAAAGCACCTATTTCGCGCCTTTAACGCGGCGCACGCGGTTACCAAAAGGTAAAGAAAAACCCCCGCCTGAAATCTCAGGCGGGGGCCGTCCTTCGGGCGATGCCCACAGGATCTTATTCTTCGTCTGCAGCTTCTTCAGCAGCGACGCGGGCCTTGTCGGCGGCGCCTTTGGCGTCGGCGTCACGGTCCACAAATTCGATGATCGCCATCGGTGCCATGTCGCCATAGCGGAAGCCAGCTTTCAGGATGCGGACATAGCCGCCCTGACGGTCGGCAAAGCGCGGACCCAGCACGTCGAACAGTTTCGCGACATACTGGTCTTCCTTGAGACGGGCGCGAGCCTGACGGCGAGCATGCACATCACCGCGCTTGGCGAGGGTGACGAGCTTTTCCACGATCGGGCGCAGTTCTTTCGCCTTGGGCAGAGTGGTCTTGATCTGTTCGTGCTCAATCAGCGAGCCAGCCATGTTGGCAAAGAGCGCCTTGCGGTGCTCGTGGGTGCGGTTGAGGCGACGGTAACCTTTTGCGTGACGCATTTTTCAAATCCTTCTTTCGCGTTTTTGCTTTGTCTGGCAGCCGATGCGTGTCAGCCACTCTCCTTGGGGCGTTGGCCCATATTGTCCCCGGCAAGTCCGGGCATTGAACGGGTGGACCAGAGGCCCACCCGAAATGTCTTAGAAGCTGTCTTCGAACTTCTTGGCCAGCTCTTCGATGTTGTCCGGCGGCCAGTCCTCGACATCCATGCCGAGGTGCAGACCCATGCCCGAGAGCACTTCCTTGATCTCGTTGAGCGACTTGCGGCCGAAGTTCGGGGTGCGGAGCATCTCGGCTTCGGTCTTCTGGATGAGATCGCCGATATAGACGATGTTGTCGTTCTTGAGGCAGTTTGCCGAACGGACCGACAGCTCCAGCTCGTCGACCTTTTTGAGGAGGAGCGGGTTGAATTCGAGACCGTCGTCTTCTTCCTGACGACCAGCGGATTCGGGCTCTTCGAAGTTGACGAAGATGGTCAGCTGGTCCTGAAGGATGCGCGCGGCGAAGGCCACGGCGTCTTCGGGGGTCAGCGAGCCATCGGTTTCCACCTTCATGGTCAGCTTGTCATAGTCGAGCACCTGACCTTCACGGGTCGGCTGCACGTCATAGGAGACTTTCTTGACCGGCGAATAGATGGCGTCGATCGGGATCAGACCGATAGGGGCGTCTTCGGGCTTGTTCTTGTCAGCCGAGACATAGCCTTTGCCAGTGTTGACGGTCAGCTCCATGTAGAGCGACGCGCCTTCGTCGAGATGGCAGATCACGTGATCCTTGTTGAGGATCTCGATGCCCGCGCTGTCGGAAATGTCACCGGCAGTGACGGCGCCCGGACCCTTAGCATTGACCGAAAGGCGCTTGGGGCCTTCGACTTCCATGCGCAGGGACACGCCCTTGAGGTTCAGGATAACGTCGGTCACGTCTTCACGCACGCCAGCGACTGACGAGAACTCGTGCAGCACGTTGTCGATTTGCACCGAGGTGATGGCCGCGCCCTGAAGCGACGACATCAGCACGCGACGCAGCGCGTTGCCGAGCGTCAGGCCAAAGCCACGCTCAAGCGGTTCAGCCACGATGGTGGCCTGACGCGCGGGATCATTGCCCGGTTTCACGTCAAGTTGTGTCGGCTTAATCAGTTCAGCCCAGTTCTTATGGATCATGCGTCCCTCCATTCCTGTCTGCCCTCCATGTCCAAAAAAGGTCAGACTCCCGAGGTTTCAAAACGGCGAACTGGGGCCGTGAAAAATCACGCGGCCCCAGCGGTAAAATAGTGCGTTTAGACGCGGCGGCGCTTCGGCGGGCGGCAGCCGTTGTGCGCGATCGGGGTCACATCACGGATCGAGGTGATGTTGAAACCGACTGCGGCAAGCGCGCGCAGTGCCGATTCACGGCCCGAACCGGGGCCCTGAACTTCGACCTCAAGGGTCTTAACGCCGTGTTCCTGAGCTTTTTTGCCTGCATCTTCTGCAGCCATCTGAGCGGCATAAGGGGTCGATTTACGCGAACCCTTGAAGCCCATGGTGCCAGCCGACGACCACGAGATGGCGTTGCCCTGCACGTCAGAGATCAGGATTTTGGTGTTGTTGAACGAAGAGTTCACGTGAGCAACGCCGGTGGCGATGTTCTTGCGCTCTTTTTTCTTTGTACGAGTCTTATCGCGTGCCATTGATCAAACCCTCCCTTATTTCTTCTTACCGGCAATGGCCTTTGCGGGGCCTTTGCGAGTACGAGCGTTGGTGTGGGTACGCTGACCGCGCACCGGAAGGTTACGACGGTGACGCAGACCGCGGTAGCAACCGAGGTCCATGAGACGCTTGATGTTCATCTGAACTTCACGGCGCAGGTCGCCTTCGACGGTGTAGTTGGCGTCGATGTGCTCGCGGATGGCGAGGACTTCTGCGTCGGACAGCTCGTTCACACGACGGGTCGCGTCGATGCCAACGGCGTCGCAGATGGATTTGGCAGAAGTGTTACCAATGCCGGTGATATAGGTGAGGGCGATGGGAACCCGCTTTGCAGTCGGGATGTTTACGCCGGCGATACGTGCCACGTGACATTTCCTTTTCGTTGCGGTTCCGTAGTTCCGGAACCTTTTTTCACAACGTAAGCCCGACGATTTTGCGCCGGGCCTCAGCTGATTTAGGTGATCTTGCGTCGCGGGGGCGACCCGCAGCAAAAAATTGATTCTCCCTAAAGGGATGGTGCGGTTTATGGGCATTTCGCCAACGGGTCAAGCCCCTGTCCAAAAGAGTATCACATCACCGTATACGCGGATCGCCTCCGGAGCATACGCCCATAGGGAGAAAAGGAAGCGGAGACCCGGATCTTTACCTCTGCCAAGCTCGGGGTATGTTTGCGGGGACGGTTGAAATGTGTATATAAACCAGACCTTTTCGACATCGATGGCCTGCGTTACTATCATCGAAACGCGCGCTTAAAAACTGAAAATGGCTGAAGTATGCCTCACCAATTGCTCTATGGTAGCGTTGCGGTTCACACCTTCCCGCACCCGTCCGATTTTGACATTTTGCGCAAGTCGCATGCCAATAATGCCGCCAAGGGAATGACCGGGTTCCTGATCCGGACGCCTGTGCATTTCATGCAGCTTCTTGAGGGCAAGAAGGAAGATATCGACGCGGCCATGGCACGCATCCAGACAGATGACCGGCATCTATCGTTGCGTATCTTTTATCGCGGTGAGGCCGATGAGCCGTCTTTCCAAAGCTGGGAGATGGGTTTTGCCGGGCTGGACGATGATCGGCTTGATGAGGCGATGCGCACCGCGCCGGAAAACGACGCAGAAAGCGCCTTTGCCCTGATCGCGCTGATGAAGGAGCTTTCGAAGGAGCGCCATCAGAGCCGGGCACGATGGTCTGAGGCGGGCTAAGACGCATAAAGCATCGCCCAAAGAAAAACCCCCGGTTGGTGCCGGGGGTTTTGGTCTTTTAAAAGGGGGCGTATCAGCCGTCGAGCGCGGCAGAGATGTCGGCTTTGACCGTGTCAATCTCGCCCAGACCATCGACCGATTTGAGATCACCCTTGGCATAGTAATAGCCAATCAGTGGCGAGGTCTTCTTGTAGTATTCCATCAGACGGATCTTGAGGCTTTCCTCGTTGTCGTCAGCGCGCACGGGTTGGCCAGCGGCGGCCGCTTCCTTAGCGCGGTTGAGGATACGTTCGACCAGCACATCGTCGTTGACCTGAAGTTCGATCACGGCATCAAGCGTCTCGCCCTTTTCAGCCAAAAGCGCACCAAGCGCATCAGCCTGAGCCAGAGTGCGGGGGAAGCCATCAAAGATGAAGCCACCCTTCTTGTCGCCTTCGAGCTTTTCGCGGATCAGGCCGATCACGATCTCGTCGGTGACAAGGTCGCCACGCGCCATAACGTCGGCGACGATCTTGCCCATCTCGGAGCCGCTTTCCTTGGCGGCGCGCAGCATGTCGCCGGTGGAGAGCTGAATCATGTCACGCTCTTGGACGAGCATGGATGCCTGGGTGCCTTTGCCAGCGCCCGGAGGGCCAAGAAGAATAAGGTTCATCGACGTGCCGCCCCTTTGCGCTTGCGCTTACGGCCTTTGCCGGAAAGCTGGGATTTCTCAAGCAGGCCTTCATACTGGTGCGCCAGAAGATGGCTCTGGACCTGTTGGATGGTGTCCATGGTCACCGAGACCACGATGAGCACCGAGGTCCCACCGAAGTAGAACGGGATCGCCAGCTGGCCACGCAGAACCTCGGGCAGGAGACAGACGGCCGCGAGATAGGCCGCGCCGAGCACGAGGATACGCGAGGTGACGTATTCGAGATATTCTGCGGTCTTCTTGCCGGGACGGATACCGGGGACAAAGCCGTTCTGGTTCTTCAGGTTATCCGCAACTTCGTCCGGTTTGAACGACACGTTGTAGGTATAGAAGTAAGCGAAGAATACGATCATCGCCACGAAGAACAGAAGGTAGAGCGGCTGACCGGGGCCGAAATAGGCGAGGATCGTCGACATGATCGGACCGGTTTGCGAGCCCGAGAAGGTCGAGATCGTGGTCGGCAGCAAGAGAAGCGACGATGCGAAGATCGCCGGAATCACGCCAGCCGGGTTGACCTTGATCGGCAGATGCGAGGAACCACCGTCATAGACCTTCATGCCCACCTGACGGCGGGGATATTGGATATGGATCTTGCGCAAGGCGCGTTCCATGAAGACCACGAAGGCAATCACCGCGATGACCATGAGGATCACACCGATAATCACAGCAGGAGAGATCGCGCCCGAACGGCCTTGGCTAAAGAACTGAGCCAGAGCGGCGGGAACCTCGGCGATGATACCGACGAAGATGATAAGCGAAATACCGTTGCCGATGCCGCGGTTGGTGATCTGCTCACCAAGCCACATCAGGAACATGGTGCCGCCAACAAGGGTAATCATGCAGGCGATGCGGAAGAACATACCCGGATCATGGGCCAGATCGCCCGCCTCAAGAGACACGGCAAGCCCGTAGGATTGCAGCGTAGCAAGGGCCACGGTGCCGTAGCGGGTATACTGGTTGATCTTCTTACGGCCCGCATCGCCCTCTTTCTTGAGCTGTTCAAGCGCCGGGACCATAGAGGTCAGGAGCTGAACGATGATCGAGGCCGAAATGTAAGGCATGATGCCGAGGGCAAAGATACCCATACGCCCGAGAGCGCCGCCGGTGAACATCGACAGGATGCCGCCAATGCCCTGTGCCGCGCCGTCCATGAACTCACGCAATGCCACACCGTCGATGCCAGGCACAGGAATGAACGTGCCGAGGCGGTAAACGATCAGGAGGCCGAGCGTAAACAGGATGCGGTTGCGAAGATCGGTGGCTTTACCAAGCGCGGCCCAGCTTGTGTTGGCCGCCATTTGTTCTGCTGCAGATACCATGCGGATCTCTCTTCGAATGAAAACGCCGCCAGAACCGTTCTCCGGTTTGGCGGCGCTTTGGAAAACTAAAGGCTATGTAAGCGGCGAGGACGCCGCTCACAACCAATTAAATGCCGCCTCAGGCAGATTTGACCTTGAGTGAGCCGCCTGCCTTCTCAACAGCTTCTACAGCCGCCTTGGAAGCACCGGTCACGTCGAGGTCGAGCTTGGCAGTCACGTCGCCCTTGGCCAGAACGCGGATACCGTCGAGTTTACGGCGCACGATGCCGGTCTCAACAAGCACGTCTTCAGTGATCGGAGCCGAAGCGTCGAGCTTTTTGGCGTCGACAAATTTTTGGATCAGGCCGAGGTTGATAACCGCGTATTTCTTGGCGTTGGGCTTGTTGAAGCCACGCTTGGGAAGACGCTGGTAGAGCGGCATCTGGCCGCCCTCGTAGCCTTTGATGGCCACACCCGAACGCGACTTTTGACCTTTGATACCACGGCCACCGGTCTTACCTTTGCCGGAACCCGGGCCACGGCCCACGCGCATGCGTTTCTTGGTTGCGCCAGGATTGTCGCTTAGTTCATGAAGTTTCATTTCGCTTCTCCTTTGCCGGATGTGACCCCCGAAGCGTTAACGGGCCAACCACGGCGTTTCTTGATTTTTGATTCTATGGTGCGAGACCACCGGGGGGCTATAGACGCTGTGCCCTTATGTTGCAAGCCTCAACAAAGGTTCGCCCCCGCCCTGGGGGGCGGGTCGGGGGCGAACCGGATCGCAGGCGATCCGGAGTAGACTCAATAATGAAAAAAATTGTTTTTCCTAGCTTGAAACCTCGCTTGGAATTCAAGCGCTCCAGCTTCCGCCACGACTTCTTCCATATTGTTTCGTTATGGCAGCGTCTTGCTCATCTTTTTCTTTCCTACCCGCGTCCATATTGACAGCTTCATGCTGAGTTGGCTTCAAAGTTATCGGCACATTAAAACTCACACGGCTTACCTGTTCGGCTTTGACCGCTTTTCCACCTTCCACTCCAACTTCGACAGAAAGAACTTTTATTCCTGCCTTGCCTTTTCCACCGCCCTCAGAGGCAGCGGTCACGGCAACATCAAACGAAATGTTCTGCACGCGACGCATGGTGTAATTTGAACTTCCGGCTTGGAACACGTCATTGCCTGATTGCGCAGATGGTGGATTAACAATGATGTCCTGCTCTTCGTATTTTTTCTGCAAAGCGGTAGTTGAATCCGCAATTGCCGAAATCGTTTCTGTTATAAATTCCTTTAAATCCATGCTTAACTTTTCCTCTCATCAGGCGCTCCCAGACATAATATAGGCATTCTGCAGCGCACAATAACAAAACGCCCCACAGTTTCCTGCGGGGCGTTCGTGAATCAAGTTCGCCAGTCGCGCTTAGTGGCGGCCGCTGAGGTATTCGGTCCAGTGGGGAACCGGCTCGGTAGTGACGAAGGTTTTGAGGTCGCGCAGGAGGCGCGCGAAGGGTTTGAGCAGCGTGGTCATGAGAATATATCCGTTTGAATGCGGTGTTAACGGCTCACTACGCTGCATCGCAGAAAGTTACCAACGCCATTGCTACAAGGCCGGGTTGCGCAAATTGCATGGCTGGCCGCATGATCCCCGCCCTGCCCCGGAAACGAAAAAAGCCGCCCCGAGGAGCGGCTTTTCTCAATCATTTCGAGACGCGAGGCTTAGCCGCGCTCTTCGATGATCTCGACGAGATGCGGGATCTTGCGGATCATGCCGCGCACCGAGGGGGTATCCTCAAGCTCACGGGTTTTGTGCATCTTGTTGAGGCCCAGACCGATCAGCGTTGCGCGCTGTTCTTGGGGGCGACGGATCGGCGAGCCGATCTGTTTTACAACGATGGTTTTTGCCATGTCCTAGGTCTCCTTACGCTTCAGCGGCTTCGGCTGCGTCATCCTTGTGCAGGATTTCGGCGACCTTTTTGCCACGGCGTGCTGCGACCTGACGCGGGCTGCTTTCTTTTTGCAGGCCGTTCAGGGTTGCGCGGATCATGTTGTAGGGGTTCTGCGACCCGTTCGATTTCGACACGACGTCTTTGACGCCGAGCATTTCGAACACGGCACGCATCGGACCACCTGCGATGATCCCGGTCCCTTCCGGGGCGGTACGCATGATGACTTTGCCGGCACCGTGACGACCTTCGATGTCGTGGTGCAGGGTCCGGCCCTCACGCAGCGGCACGCGGATCATCTGGCGCTTGGCTTGCTCGGTGGCTTTGCGGATCGCCTCGGGAACTTCCTTGGCTTTACCTTTACCAAAGCCGACGCGGCCTTTCTGATCGCCGACAACCACGAGTGCGGCAAAGCCAAAGCGTTTACCACCTTTCACGGTTTTCGACACACGGTTGATCGCAACGAGACGATCGGCGAATTCCGGGGTTTCTTCTTCGCGGTTGCGGCCACGACCCCGGCGGTTTTCACGTTCTGCCATTGAGGCACTCCATAAATTTTCGGCGACTGGCGCCTATTGTTTGTCTCAATCCTGGTGAGGCCCGCGACGCGGGTCTCCCGGATCATCGGGGGGACGAAACCGTCCCCCTCAGGTTCTTAGATCTTCAGTCCGCCTTCACGCGCAGCTTCGGCCAGAGCCTTCACCTTGCCATGAAAGAGGAAGCCGCCACGGTCGAAATAGGCTTCTTCGACGCCGGCTTTCTTGGCGCGCTCGGCAATCGCGGCACCCACCTTGGTGGCTGCTTCGACGTTGTTTTTGCCGACAACGCCGAGATCTTTCTCGAGCGTCGATGCTGCGGCTACGGTGACACCATTGCGATCGTCGATCAGCTGAACGCTGATGTTCTTGTTCGAACGGTGCACCGAAAGACGCATCTTTGCGTCGCCATTGACCTTGCGAAGCTTGTTCCGGACGCGCAGGCGGCGCTTGAGGAACAGTTCCCGTTTGCTGTTTGCCATTTTGCTGGTCCTTACTTCTTCTTGCCTTCCTTGCGGAAGATATACTCGTCTTTGTACTTGATGCCTTTGCCTTTGTAGGGCTCGGGCTTACGCCATTCGCGGATGTTTGCCGCGACCTGGCCGACGAGTTGCGAGTCAGTGCCTTCAACGATGATCTGTGTCGGCTTCGGTGCGGTCACGGTGATCCCGGCCGGCACTTCGAAGTTCACGTCGTGGCTAAGGCCGAGCGACAGCTTCAGGGTGTTGCCCTGCATCTGTGCACGGTAACCAACACCGTTGATTTCGAGCTCTTTCTTAAAGCCCTGGGTGCAGCCGGTGACCATGTTCGCGATAACCGTACGCGACATGCCCCACTGCTGACGAGCGCGCTTGGACTTGCCACGCGGCTCGACCTTGACGACGTTGTCTTCGACCGTGAGGGTCACGTCGTCAGTGGCAGTGAAAGACTGGCTGTCCTTCGGGCCTTTGATTTCGATGGTCTGGCCGGAGACAGAGGCAGTTACGCCGCTGGGCAGCTCGACCGGTTTTTTACCAATACGAGACATCTAGCTCTCCTTAGAAGACCGTGCAGAGGACTTCGCCACCAACATTGTTGGAACGAGCCGCTGCATCCGACATCACACCCTTGGGGGTGGAGACAATCGACACACCGAGGCCCTGACGGACGGTCGGGATGTCATTGACGCCCATGTAAACGCGACGACCGGGCTTGGAGACCCGCTTGAGTTCGCGAATGACAGGAGTGCCTTCGTAGTATTTCAGGCTGATTTCGATGGCCGGGTGGCCGTCGACGCCAGTGGTTGCTTCGTAGCCGCGAATGTAACCTTCGTCAGCCAGAACATCGAGAACCCAACCGCGCAGTTTCGAAGCGGGGGTCGACACAGTCGACTTGCCACGCATCTGACCGTTGCGGATACGGGTCAGCATATCACCGATAGGATCGTTCATATCTGTCCCTCCTTACCAGCTCGACTTGACCATGCCGGGGATCTGGCCGTTCGAGCCAAGTTCCCGCAGTGCGATACGGCTGATCTTCAGCTTACGATAGTAAGCGTGCGGACGGCCGGTCAGCTGGCAACGGTTGTGAAGACGGGTTGCCGACGAGTTACGCGGCAGTTTCGCCAGTTTCAGACGCGCCTTGAAGCGCTCTTCCATCGGGCGGTTCTCATCATTCGCGATCTCTTTGAGCTCGGCGCGCTTGACGGCGTATTTTGCCACCAGACGCTCGCGCTTCTTTTCGCGTTCGATCATTGCTTTTTTAGCCATGTCTCTTTTCCTTCCCGATCACGCGTTGAAGGGCATGTTGAAAGCTTTCAACAGGCTCTTGGCTTCGGCGTCGGTTTTCGCGTCGGTGGCAATAACGATGTCCATGCCCCAGTTTTCGTCGACTTTATCAAAGTCGATTTCCGGGAACACGATATGTTCCTTGAGGCCCATGGCGAAGTTGCCACGACCATCAAAGCTCGGCTTCACACCACGGAAGTCGCGAATACGCGGCATTGCGATGGTGATCAGACGATCAAGGAATTCGTACATGCGGTCGCCGCGCAGAGTCACCTTTGCACCCATCGGCATGCCTTCGCGAACGCGGAAGCCTGCAATGGAGTTTTTGGCAATGGTGGTCATAGCTTTTTGACCGGCGATGAGGGTCAGGTCTTCCTGAGCCGACTTCGCTTTTTTGCTGTCTTTGACGGCGGCACGGCCACAACCGATGTTGAGAACGATTTTCTCCAGCTTGGGGATCATCATCTCGTTTTTGTAGCCGAATTCCTCTTTCATGGCCTCACGGATGGAGTCCTTGTAGAGAGCCTTCAGACGCGGGGTGTAGGTTTCAGTATCAAGCATCAATCACGTCCCCCGTGGTCTTGGCGAAGCGAACCTTCTTGTCGCCTTCCATGCGGAAGCCAACGCGGGTCGGTTTGCCGTTTGCGTCAAGCAGCGCCAGGTTCGACAGCTGGATCGGCATCGCCTGCGAAAGGCGGCCGCCCTGTGCAGTCTGCGACTGACGGGTGTGGCGGATGGCCATGTTGATGCCGTCCACAACTGCTTTGCCGGCAGACGGGTTCACGGAAGTAATAGTGCCTTCCTTGCCCTTGTCTTTGCCCGCAAGCACGACGACCTTGTCGCCTTTTTTAAGCTTAGCAGCCATTAGAGCACCTCCGGAGCGAGCGAGATGATCTTCATGAAGTTCTTGGCACGCAGTTCGCGCACAACCGGACCGAAGATACGGGTCCCGACCGGCTCACCTGCGTTGTTCAGGATCACGGCCGCGTTGCGGTCAAAACGAATTGCGGTGCCGTCTTCACGACGGACTTCTTTGGCGGTGCGTACGACGACGGCCTTGCGGACGTCCCCTTTTTTCACGCGGCCGCGCGGGATGGCTTCCTTGACCGAGACGACAATGATGTCGCCCACGGATGCGTACTTACGCTTGGAACCACCCAGAACCTTGATGCACTGAACTCGGCGAGCGCCGGAGTTGTCAGCAACATCCAGATTGGTCTGCATCTGGATCATGTGGTTTC
>JAAEZB010000052.1 GCA_018223085.1 Paracoccaceae bacterium | reverse complement strand
CCAAGAGCCGCATGATCGCCATCCCGGACCGCCCACAGCCCCCAAAACAATGCACCAGAACCCGGCCACCCTGCCCCAGAACCGCCTTGGCCCGCTCGGCACTTTCCGGCCAGAGAGAGGCTGTTGTTCCGCTCGGTTCGCCAAAGTCTCGGATCGGCAGGGCGACACGATCAATCCCTGCATTTTCAAGGTCTTGGCCGAATCCCGCCGCGCCGATCCGGTCCAGCTCCGACGCCTCTGTCATGCTCAGGACAAGCTGCGGAGACCACGCAATAATCTCTTTGAAATCGCTTGCATAATCGCCATGCCGCCCCGGCGCCGGGCAAATCCCGATCCGGCCTTCGCCCGCCGTCAGAGAGGCAATCTCAAAGCTCAAAGCCGCTTGGCCCCGAACGTGTCACAGGCATTCAAATCACCACTGTCATAGCCCCGTTTGAACCAACGCGACCGCTGCGCCGAAGTCCCATGGGTAAACGTATGCGGCTGCGGCACCCGCCCCGCCCGCTTCTGCAAATGGTCATCCCCAATCATCCGCGCCGCATTAAGCGCCTCTTCAAGATCGCCCGGCTCCAACAGGCCCTTCACCTCCCGCGCCCAGACCCCCGACAGGCAATCCGCCTGCAATTCAAGCCGCACCGTAAGCGCATTCGCCTCCACTTCCGAGGACTTAAGCCGCGCCTGATGCACCTGCCCCAGAATGCCCAATTCATTCTGCACATGATGCGCGACCTCATGCGCAATCACATAGGCCGCTGCGAAATCTCCCTTTGCTTTCAACTGCCTGGACATGGTGGCAAAGAAATCCGTGTCGAGGTAGGCCTTCTTGTCCGCCGGGCAATAAAACGGCCCCGTCGCGCCGCTCGCCCCACCACAGGGGCTCTGCGTCACACCGGAAAACAATACGAGCACCGGAGGCGTATACCGCCGCCCCACCTGCTCCTGAAACACCTCGCCCCAGACCTCCTCGGTCGTCGCCAGAACCGCCCCCGAGAATTCCCCTGCGCGCTGTTCTTCTGCGGTAAGCTCCCTCGGCGCGCTGCTCTGCGGCTGGTTCAGATCGTTCAAAAGCGGCGTCACGTCGATCCCCGCGAAATAGCCGATCGCCAACACGACAAGAAGGCCCACGCCCCCAATTCCCGCACTGCGCCCGCCCTTGCCGCGCCGATCCTCAACATTCCGGCTCTGCCGAATACCCTTCAACCGCATGAAACCACTCCTTTTCGCACTGACCAACCCATAGCCCAAAAATGACAGGCGAACCAACACTCATGCGGCGTTTCATCCCGTGACAGACCCCGCGCCGCCCGATACGGTCGCCCGATACCGGAGGAGACCCCCATGACCCGTATTCTGCCCGCGCTGGCCGCCCTTCTGGCCTTCGCCCTGCCCGCCGCCGCCGCATCCCTGACCGTGACCGAAGTCGCGCCCGACACCTATGCCATCGTCGGCCCCCATGAACAGCGCAACGCCGAAAACCTTGGAAACAATGCCACTTTCGGCCTGATCGTGACCCCCGAAGGCGCCGTCCTCATCGACGCAGGCGGAAGCTACAAGGGCGCTGCGGCCCTGAATGACGCGATCAAGTCGGTGACGGATGCACCGGTCAAATACGTCATCAACACCGGCGGTCAGGACCACCGCTGGATCGGCAACAGCTACTGGAAAGAGCACGGTGCCACCGTGATCGCCTCCGAGGACGCCGTCGCCGATCAACAGGCCCGTGCCTCTATGCAGCAAACCATGCTCTCGGCTTTGCTCAAGGACGAACTGGCCGGGACCACCCCCGCCTTTGCCGACGAGACCTTTACCGATGAATATGACCTGACCTTCGGGGGCCGCACCTTCGAGATCCGTCACCCCGGCGCCGCCCATACCCCGGGCGAAAGTTTTGTCTGGCTCGCCGACAGCGCCATCATGTTCACCGGCGATCTCGTCTATGTCGAACGTGTCCTCGGCGTCATGGAGTTTTCCTCCTCCCTCGAATGGGTCGAAAGCTTTGAGGCCATGGCCGCCTATCACCCCAAGATCATCATCCCCGGCCACGGCCCCGCCACCGACCTCGCCACCGCGACGCATGACACCTATGATTACCTCGTGAACCTGCGCACCCAGATGGCCGAGCATATCGACAACGGCGGCGACATCATCGGCGCGGTTGATGTAGACCAATCCGCCTTCTCCTATCTGGAACAATTCGAGCAACTCGCCCGCCGCAATGCACAGGAAGTCTTCTCTCAGATGGAATGGGAATAACTCTGCCCTACCTTCCCCGGTGGACGCGGCTTGCTGCCCGGCTTACCCTGAGGCGAAACGCGAATCCCGCCAAGGACAGTGACCCCGCATGACCGACACCCCCGACACCGGCTATCAGGTTCTTGCCCGCAAGTACCGCCCCGAGACCTTCGCCGATCTCGTCGGTCAGAGCGCCATGGTGCGCACGCTGAAAAACGCCTTCGAGGCGGACCGCATCGCGCAAGCCTTCATCATGACCGGTATCCGCGGCACGGGCAAAACGACCACCGCGCGCATCATCGCCAAGGGCATGAACTGTATCGGTCCCGACGGCACCGGCGGGCCGACAACCGAACCCTGCGGCCAATGCGAACATTGCACCGCGATCATGGAAGGCCGCCATGTCGACGTGATGGAAATGGACGCCGCATCGCGCACCGGCGTCAATGACATCCGCGAGATTATCGATTCCGTCCACTACCGCGCCGCCTCGGCCCGCTACAAGATCTACATCATCGACGAGGTGCACATGCTCTCGACCTCGGCCTTCAACGCCTTGTTGAAGACGCTTGAGGAACCCCCCGCGCATGTGAAATTCATCTTCGCCACGACCGAAATCCGCAAGGTGCCGGTCACCGTCCTCTCCCGCTGTCAGCGCTTTGACCTGCGCCGCATCGAACCCGAGGACCAAATCGCCCTGCTGCGTAAGATCGCGACCGCCGAGGGTGCCGAGATTAGCGATGATGCCCTCGCCCTCATCACCCGCGCCGCCGAAGGCTCGGCCCGTGACGCGACCTCGCTCTTGGATCAGGCGATTTCCCACGGTGCCGGCGAAACCACCGCCGATCAGGTCCGCGCCATGCTTGGCCTTGCCGACCGGGGCCGCGTGCTCGATCTCTTTGACATGATCCTGCGCGGCGATACCGGCGCGGCACTGTCGGAGCTTTCGGCACAATATGCCGATGGCGCCGATCCGATGGCCGTCCTGCGCGATCTGGCCGAAATCACCCACTGGATCAGCGTCGTCAAGGTCACCCCCGACGCCGCCAACGACCCCACGATTAGCCCCGATGAACGCGCCCGTGGCACCGACATGGCCGAGAAACTCCCCATGCGCGTGTTGACCCGCATGTGGCAGATGCTTCTGAAGGCCCTCGAAGAGGTCGCCGCCGCGCCCAACGCTATGATGGCCGCCGAAATGGCGGTGATCCGCCTGACCCATGTGGCCGACCTGCCAAGCCCCGAAGACCTCCTGCGCAAGCTTCAGGACATGCCCGTGCCGCCCTCCATGCCGCCCTCCGGTGGCCCCGGCGGCGGCGCTGCGCCCTCGGGCGGTGGCGGCGGAGCCTCGGCCTATAGCACGTCACAAATCTCCGGCGGCCCCGGCGGCACGGTCACCGCACTGGCCCAAGACGCCGAACACGCGCTCGCGCGCTTTGCAACCTTCGACCACGTGATCGAACTCATCCGCGACAACCGCGACGCCAAACTCTTGATGGATGTCGAGGCCGACCTACGCCTCGTCTCTTACCGCCCCGGCCGGATCGAATTCGTGCCCACCGACCGTGCCTCGTCCGATCTTGCCCAACGCCTCGGCGCGCGGCTGCAAACATGGACGGGCAACCGCTGGGCCGTCATCATCGCCAATACCGGCGGCGGCGAAACCATCGTCGAGAAACGCAACGCCGCCCAGACCGCGCTCGAAAAAGAGGCCCGCGCCCATCCCATGGTGCAGGCCGTCTTTGACGCCTTCCCCAAGGCGCGTATCACCGACATCAAGACCCGGCAGGACATCACCGCCCAGGCCGAAGCCGAAGCCCTCCCCGAAGTCGAAGACGAATGGGACCCCTTCGAGGAGGAGTGACCTTGTCCTCCCCCGCCCGAACCCCGATATAGACCCGAACCAAAGCGGCCCCGCCGCCCCGATACAGACAGGAGACACGACATGCTCAAAGGACTCGGCCAACTTGGAGATATGGCCAAGATGATGAAACAGGCGCAGGAAATGCAGGCCAAGGTAACTGAGCTTCAACAAGAGCTCGAAACCCTGACCGTGACTGGCGAATCCGGCGCAGGCCTCGTCAAGGCCACCGCCACCGCCAAGGGCGAACTCAAGGGCCTCGACATTGATCCTTCGATCTTCAACGGTGATGACAAGGAAGTGGTCGAAGACCTCATCCTCGCCGCCATCAAGGACGCCCAATCCAAGGCTGCCGAGAAATCGCAATCGGAAATGGCCAAACTGACCGAAGGCCTCGGCCTTCCGGCAGATTTCAAGATGCCCTTCTAAGGCGTCTTCTCTGTAAATCCCGGCGGTGCCCCCCGGCGCCGCCTCCCGGCAAAGGCACTACATGAGCGGCAACGAGATCGACAATCTGATCGACCTGATGGCGAAACTGCCGGGCCTCGGCCCGCGCTCCGCCCGCCGCGCCGTGCTGCACCTGATCCGCAAACGCGCCCTCCTCCTGACCCCATTGGCCGACGCCATGCAAGAGGTCGCCGTGACGGCCCGCGAATGCCTCAACTGCGGCAATGTTGGCACCTCCGACATCTGTGACATCTGTTCGTCCGAGAAACGCGCCACTGGCGAAATCTGCATCGTCGAGGACGTGGCCGATCTCTGGGCCATGGAACGCGCCAACGTGTTCAAGGGTCGCTATCACGTGCTCGGCGGCACGCTCTCGGCGCTCGACGGCATCGGCCCCGAAGACCTCGCTATCCCCCGCCTTATCGACCGTATCGAGGCCGAAGGCGTGACCGAGGTCATCCTCGCCCTCAACGCAACCGTGGATGGCCAGACCACCGCACACTACATCGCCGATCAACTTGAGGACCGCGTCCGCCTGACCTCTCTGGCCCAAGGCGTGCCGATTGGCGGCGAACTTGACTACCTCGACGAAGGCACGATCTCCGCCGCCCTCTCGGCGCGAAAAACCCTCTGATCTCCGCACTTTTTCTGCACGACATCTCCGGATAAACACCGCCTCCTTTTCGGCAGGTGCGAAAACGCGCCACATACCCTCCCATGCGGTAATGTTTTATAATTAAATCATTATTTCCAACGTCAGAGAATGGAGGCTTTTCATGACCACATATAACCTCGAAGGCATGCTCCTGTATGAGACTTACGACATTGTTGAAACCGCTCCGGGGCGGTTTGACTGGCAGCAGAACGGTGGCGAAGTTTTCCAGACCGGGTATAGCTTTATCACCAGCCTCAATTCCGAGTCCCTGTCCTATACGATTACGGAAACCGACCCCACAGAGCTGACCGTGAACCTCACGGGGCTGGGGATGCCTTATGCGATTGATGTGCCGTCCCTGCCCGAATACGTGACTCTGACTGACATCGACTATAGCTCCTCCGAGATCATCACCATCTCTTGGAATGGCGGTGCCAATTCGAGCACGATCCTGACCATCAACTGGGAATGGGAGGACATGACCGAGATGACCGCGGAATCCCTGACCATGGTCATCAACCTGACTGGCGATGATTTCCCCGCCTTTGCCAATTATGCCGCCTTCGAGGCCTTCCTCTCTACCGCAACCATGGAAGGCACCGCACCTCCCGGCTATCAGGAAGGCGACGACATCGCCCTGACGAGCATCTCTGACTATGTCGACAAAGTTCAGGATGACCTGATCGCAGGCGAGTATCGCAACGATGATCTACGCGGCGGGATTGGCGATGATACGATCATCGGAGCCGGCGGCGATGATGTGATCTCTGGCAGCTTCGGTTTTGATACCCTCTATGGTGGCCTCGGCAATGATACGATCAACGGCGGCAACCGCGCTGACGTGATCTATGGTGGCGAGGGCCTTGACGTGCTGAATGGCGGCAATGGCCATGACACGATCTATGGCGGCAACGGGGCTGATACCGTCCAGATGGGGACAGGCAACGACGTCTTCATCGACAATAACGAGACCGGCCCGGCAGGGAACGACGTTGTCTGGGGCGGCGATGGCAATGATATCTTCAACGGCGGTGGCGGTGATGACCTGTTCATCGGCATGACCGGAAATGACAAGCTCATCGGCGGGGTCGGCAACGATACCCTGCGCGGAGGAGCCGATAATGACCGCCTGTTCGGCGGCCAGGGCCACGATGACCTCTATGCCGGGTCCGGTAGCGATACCCTGACCGGCGGTGTGGGGGATGACTTCTTCATCTTTACCTCCATTGACGCCAGCGATGCCAATGTCATCCGTGACTTCGAACTCGGCACCGACGAGATCGAGATCGAGAATTACGACCCGAACACCACCACGCTTCAGGTTGTGGGCGGGGACACGTTGATAACGCTCGATTCCGGCGCAACGATCCTCGTCGAAGGCGTGACCGATACAACTGCCCTTGAGGCTGATATCTACCTCTTCTGAGCCTCCCCTAAACAAAGAAAGGCCCGCCAAACCGGCGGGCCTTTTTCATGTGAACCTCTGGGGCGCGATCAGGGCTGTTCGTCCTCGTCGTCATCCCCCGGCAGGTTGAAGAAGCTGTCGGCGTCTTTGTAGTTGGCGTCGTCTTTCTCTTCTTCCTCGTCATCATTGCTAAGCGAGAAAGTCTCAAGGCCTTCGATGGCCGTTGGGATCTTCGGCTCTGCTTCCATCCCGAGCGATTGCTCGGTCGAAACCAGTTTGCGGCGCTCATCATCGGTCATCACTTCGCCATCTGCGGCGCGCTTCTCGGCGGCCTTCTGCACCACGGCGTCAAGCTCGGACTGTTTACACAGGCCAAGGGCAACCGGATCGATCGGCTGCATGTTGGCAATGTTCCAATGCTCGCGGTTGCGGATCGACTGGATCGTCGGTTTCGTGGTGCCGACAAGCTTGGAAATCTGACCATCCGAAAGCTCCGGGTGGAACTTCACCAGCCACAGGATCGAGTTCGGCCGGTCCTGACGCTTGGAAAGCGGTGTGTAACGCGGACCACGGCGCTTTTCCTCGCCCGACGCGGCGGCGTTGAACTTGACCTTAAGCTGGAACAGCGGGTTGTTCTGAGCGTTGTCGATATCGTCCTGCGTAAGCTGATTGTTGGCAATCGGGTCAAACCCCTTCACACCAGCCGCAACGTCGCCATCGGCGATACCCTGAATCTCAAGCTCGTGCATGCCGACGAAATCCGCAATCTGCTTGAAGCTGATCGTGGTGTTGTCCACAAGCCAGACGGCGGTGGCTTTCGGGTGCAGCAGTTTGCTCATAACTTGTCTCCTTAACGCATATCTTCCCCGATGCCTGACTTTGCAGGCGGCACCGATTTTCGCGGTGCGGGTTTCCGTTGTCGGGGAACTTGCGGCCTATATAGTGGCATCGGATCAATAAGGAAAGAGTTGAATGCAGTTCCTCAAACCCCTCGCGCTGGCCTGTCTTTGCGCCTCCTCACTGGCCGCCGAGGGCGAACGCGCGGGCGATTTTGACTATTACGTCCTGTCGCTGAGCTGGTCGCCCACATGGTGCACCCTCGAAGGCGACGCGCGCAATTCACCGCAATGTGACCCCCGCGAGGATTTCGGCTGGACGCTGCACGGGCTCTGGCCACAGTTTCATCGCGGCTGGCCCTCCTTCTGCAATACTATCGAACGCAATCCCCCCCGTAGCCTCACCAACGAGATGGCCGACATCATGGGCACCTCTGGCCTTGCGTGGTATCAGTGGAAGAAACATGGCCGCTGCTCGGGGCTGTCTGCCGAAGACTACTACGCCCTGTCGCGCCGCGCCTACGAGGGCATCACCCGCCCACCTGTTTTCCGCAAGCTGGGCAAATCCGTAACCGTCCCGGCCCGCGTCGTGGAGCAGGCCTTCCTCAAGGCCAACCCCACGCTTGAACCGGACATGATTACCATCACCTGCCGCGATGGTTTCATTCAGGAGGCCCGTATCTGCCTCTCCAAATCCCTTGATCCCGTCCCCTGCGGTCAGGACACGGTGCGCGACTGTTCCCTCAAGGACGCCCGCCTTGATCCGGTGCGCTAAAGACCGTCGAGGCTATTCGGCAACGTCTAACCAACAATATCCATTTGCGTGGTGTCTACATAGGAAAAGAAACCGTCATTGCCTTCAAGAACAAGCCAGTCCTTTCCTCCGGATTTGACTGTGCCGATGTAGTCATGCCCGAAACCCTGCTTGTAACAGAAGGTCGGCATCGCCTGGTTCATTGGGAGAACCCGTGCAACAACGCGATCTGTTTTGGCATAGGCCGCACCACTGAAACGCGAGACCTTTGCCGCGTTGCGCAAGGCATCCCATGAGCGGGCCACTTCAGGCTTCCGGACGTTCATGAACGAAAGGTTGCTTGAAATCTTTCGCGGATCATTCACCCAACCGGCTTCTATAAAAAGCCCATCCCGAGCCATTATCGGCCCCTTTTTGGCCCATGTCACCCACATTGGAAACCCCAGTGTTTTCCCGAGGTTCGTCAAAACACGCGAGAAGGTATGCATCGTATGCTGCTGGACCGAAAGAAGCTGACTTTGTTCGGAACCCGAAAGCGGAATATCCGAGGGGGACCACTTCCGGTCAAAAAACTTGTCGACGGCCTCGAGGTCTCCTGAGGTCAGAAGATAAGCGATCCTACGGCGATCCAATGCATCCCGCGGTTCAGCTGGAATAAAACTGACCCGTGCATCAACTTGGCCCGCCTTGATATCCTCTTTCATCTGGCGGCAGTACGGACACCAAGGGGCAACAATGGCATATATCTGACCATCGCGGTCTTGCGGGCCGTATGGCACCGAAAACGCGCTTTGAAACCCGTTCCAGATTTCTTCTTGGTAAAACTGGTTACATTCTTCAAAAGCGAGCGCACCACGTGGCAGTGCGCCCATTGCTCCAACGGTTGCAGCCAAACCGGTAAAAAATCCGCGACGTGTTGGTTGGTGACAAAAAGGTTTGTGATTCATAAATCCGTTATTCCTAGATCTCAGATTGGACGCTGGAACTCGAGCAGTCCATCTCACCGCTCACAGCCTCACGCCTTGCCAGTTTAGTACCCAGAACGGGGTCGACGACTTCAAAAAAGCTGAGGACTTCAGAGTCCAAATGAAGATTGGTCAAAACAACCATCGGGGTTTCTTCATGGATTTTGACGGCGACGCCGGGGATCAAACGTAATGTTTCATCCCGCTCGGAGATCACCCCCGAATATACAATGGACATATCCATGACACCGTCAGGACGCCTTTGACAAAAGAAGATTTCGACAAAACCACCGTATTTCGTGGGTGTTTTTTCTATCTGGAAACCCTCGGCGTCTTTTGTCACCAAAAAGGTCTCTTCCCATTTGAACGGTTCGCGGAAGAAGTCAACGGCACTTGGGGACAACCAAAGTGTGCAACCGGCAAGTGCGATGTCTATGCCAATACCAACGACGGCCGGAACATGAAGGCCTAGAGACTTGCTCAGGACAGAGGAAAACAGGCTTCTCAAGATGCACTCACAATAGATCAACGCACTTCAACCACAGAATACGTTGTTATCCATTTGCACAAGCATAAAAAAAACCCGGCCAAACACAGCCGGGTTTTCCACTTTTTGATCCGATTAAAAAGCTTAGTGAAGCTTGGCGTCCACTTCGGCAATCGCGTCTTCGATGAGCTTGTTGCCTTGAGCGGCGGTCATCTGGGCGGCAATCACGTCCTTGGCGGCGGCAATCGCCACGCTCACGGCCTGATCGCGCACGTCTTTCACAGCCGACGCCTGCGCCGAAGCAATCTGATCCTCGGCAGCCGCCATCCGGCGTGTAATCGACGCCTTCAGCTCTTCCTTGGCCAGCTCTGCGGCGGTGGCCGCTTCTGCCTTGGCATGTTCGACGATGCGGTCGGCCTGTTCCTGAACCTCTTTCTGCTTGCGCTCATACGAGGCGAGCAGGGTCTGAGCTTCTTCACGCAGGGCGCGGGCTTCGTCGAGCTCCGACTGAATGCCTTCAGCGCGCTTGTCGAGCATCCCGCCAAGCATCGCAGGCACCTTGAAGTAGACCAGAACCGCGATGAACAGAATGAACGCGAGCAGCACGATGAAGTTCGTGTTGTGCAGCGAGAAGAACGGGCCACTCGCGGCAAAAGCCGGGCTTGCAGCACCAAGGGCGAGGAGAATAGCAAGTTTGCGCATGATCCTTACCCCTTCACACGTGCGCCAATCGCTTCCGCGATGGCTTTGTCATCCGCACTGCCACCAAGGGCAGCAACGATCTCGGCCGTGGTCTCGGTCGCAACGACCTTGACGCTTTCGAGGGCGCCTTCGCGGATCTCGGCAATCGCCTTCTCCGACTCGGCAGCCTTGGCCGTGATCTCTGCGTCCGCCTTGGCGGTGGCCGCGTCGAGATCGGCCTGAATGTCGGCCTTCGCCTCTGCGACGATGCGCTGTGCTTCCGCACGGGCATCGGCGAGCGCCTTGTTATAGGCCTCTTCCGCTTCGACGGCTTTCGCCTTCAGCTCGTCGGCTGCGGCGATGTCATTCGTAATGGTCCCCTGGCGCTCGGCCAGCACGTTCGCGATGCGCGGCAGCGCGATGCGCGACAGGACGAAGTAGATCACGACGAGCGTGACCAGGAGCCAGAAAATCTGGTTGCCCCAGTTCGAGAAGTCGAGCTGCGGCATGCCCGGTGCAGACGCGGCGGCGTCGGCAGCGTGGCCTGCGGCTTCTGTCGTTTGAGATGCCATGTCGTCCTCCGTGGAACTTCCGTTGGGTTACGGGCGGGGCGCTGTCAAAGACGCGCCCCCGCCCGCACGTAAGGATAAGTCCAGTCGGCTTAGACGGCGAACATCAGCAGCAGAGCGACGAGGAACGAGAAGATGCCCAGTGCTTCTGCGAATGCGATACCGATGAAGAGGGTGGCAGTCTGCGAAGCAGCAGCCGAGGGGTTGCGCAGAGCGCCGGCAAGGTAGTTGCCTGCAACGTTACCAACACCGATAGCGGCTGCGCCGGAACCGATTGCTGCGAGACCTGCGCCGATGTGTGCGAGTTGACCTTCCATGGGTGTATCTCCTTACGATTGGAAGTTGGAATTAGATGTATGCGTTACGAACCTGCGTAGGGTGGGTTTTTCAACCCACCTGCCTTAGTGCGACGGATGCAGAGCGTCCTTCAGATAGACACAGGTCAGAATGGTAAAGACGTAGGCCTGAATGAAGGCCACGAGGACCTCAAGACCGTACATCGCGGTGATTGCGACAACCGACAGCGGCGATACCACGGCAATCGCGGCAAAGCCTGCGAAAACCTTGAGAACGGCGTGACCGGCCATGATGTTGCCCGCAAGACGAATGCTGTGGCTGACGGGGCGCACAAAGTAGCTGATAACCTCGATCAGGGCGAGGATCGGACGCAGCGCCAGCGGCGCGCTCGAAACCCAGAACAGCCCGAGGAAGCCTGCGCCATTCTTGACGAAACCAACGATGGTCACGGTCAGGAAGACGGCCAGAGCAAGAACCACAGTGACGGCGAAATGCGAGGTGGTCGCAAAGCTCATCGGCAGCAGGCCAAGGAAGTTGGCCATTACGATGAACATGAAGAGCGTCATGATATAGGGGAAGAACTTGATCGCGTCCTTACCGGCCACGTCTTCGACCATCTTATAGACGAAACCGTAGGCCAGTTCACCAATCGACTGCGACCGGCTCGGCACCATGGCGCGGCGGCGGGTGCCGATCACCATCATTGCGATGACCGCAACAACGGCCAGAGCCATCCACAGGGTGACGTTGGTCACGGTGTACCACTGGATCGTATCACCGCCGAAAAGCGGCTTTACGATGAACTGATCCATCGGGTGGAAAACCAGACCGCCCTCTTCGGCGCCGTGTGCTTCGCTTGCCACGTTTAGTCCCTCTCGTCTCTCTCGGCCGCCGCAGCGGCCTCTGTGTCCTCTTGGATCTCCTTGGCGCTGCGCAGCATCGTCTTGATACCGGCCGCGAGACCCAACATTGTAAACAGCACCATGAAAATCGGGAGCGTCCCAAGCAGGAGGTCGAGCCCGTATCCGATGCCAAAGCCGATCCCGAGACCGGCCACCAATTCAATCACCATACGCCAGGCCAGATTGGCCGCCGAATAATGCTCGTCTACGCGGGGCTTGGGGTCCTGGGCCCGTTTGGCCGCCTCGATCCTTTGTTCCAGTTGCGCCATGCGCTCTTGGGTATCGGGATCGGTCACACGCAATTTCCTCGCTTAGACGTTGCCGCATTGCTACGGCGCAGCGCCCCCTGAGTCAATGCCGTTAGCGGCAACAGGGAAATGCATATAACCCATTGTTATATTGAGTATTTTTACAGAGGAGAAGACAAGCAACGAGTCTCCCTTCAGGCCCTTGGGCGCGGATTCCCGGAAATGCGTATATTCAACCAAATGGTTGACGATAATCCGGGGGGCGGGTTTATGGGGGCATGACCGATGCGCTCGACACCGTCTTTGCCGCCCTCGCCGATCCCACCCGGCGCACCATCCTCGCCATGTTGCTTGAGGATGATATGGCCGTGACCGACGTGGCCGAGCCGTTCGACATCTCCCTCGCCGCCATTTCCAAGCACCTCACCATCCTGACCCGCGCCGGGCTGATCTCTCAGGACAAGCGTGGCCGGGTGAAATGGTGCAAGCTCGAACCCGACGCCATGCGCGCGGCCTCGGTCTGGATGCAAGGCTTTGGCCAGTTCACTCCCGTCGATCTCGACGATTTCGAGAAGTTCCTCGAAGCTGAACTCGGCGACTAATGCTCGTTGCGAAGCAAAAGCAATAGCGACACCACAGTCAGCGCCACGCCGACAAGGATCAATCCCCCCGGCGCGCCATGCCCAAGAACAACTTCCCAGCCGATGACCCAGCTTGGCACCAGATAGGTATAGGCCATGACCTTGGCGCTCGGCAGGTGCAGCACCGAGAACTGCAACAACACGAAAGTCGTCGCGCTGGCAAAGATCGCCAGATAAAACACCGTGATCCACACAATCCCCGGCAAGGCGGCCCACTCTGTCGCCCGAATGTCACCCCAGCCATAGGCCGTCAGGATCACAAACCCCGCCACGAGCATGCCAAAGGTAAACACCACCGGCCGCTCGCCCCGGTTCAGCTTACGCACCATCGGCGTATAGATCGCGTGCGCCACACAGCCCCAGAAATAATAGATTTCCCCCTGCCCAACGCGAAACCGCAGGAACGCGGCCCAGTCGGCCTTAAAGATCACCCAAAGCGCGCCAATCGCCCCGATCGTAAGGGCCAATGCCATGCGCCGCGTCGTGATCTGACCGAGCAGGGCATAGCCAAACCCCGCCGACATGATCGGCGTCAGGGTAAAGACCGCCGCCGTGCTCACTGGTGCCGCCGTCTTGAGACCCTCAAACATCAGCACGAAATAGGCCGCGAAAAGCCCGCCAAGCACAAGGTATCGCCACGGTGCGCGAAACGCGGCGCGCCCGATCCCGCCCGTGGCCATCGCTGCTGCCCCGATCACTGCCCCCGCAATTAGGAACCGCACTGCATTAAGCGCCGCCGGGGCGATCTCGTTCGCCGCCAATGACCCAAGCGAAAACGACCCCGCCACCAGCGCCGAAAACAAAAGCATCGCCAGATGGCCGCGCCCGTGAAAGCTCATGCCGCCTGCCACGCCGCCGCCCGTTCCTTGAGGAAGGTCAGGAAAGTCTGAACCTTATGGGTGCGATGCAAATCCACATGCGTCACAAGCCAGAGCGGCCCGCTCCAATCCGCCTCGCGCGGCAGGATTTCGACCAACTCAGGATGCGCCTTGCGCGCCCAGATCGGCAAAAATCCGATCCCCGCCCCCGCCACGACCGCCGCCTCATTGGCATACCAATCCATGGTCCGAAACCGCACTTGATCGCGCGTGACATGCGCGTTCATCCAACTGGTAAAAGGCACCTTCGAGCGTTCCTCGTCCGGCCCCACAAAGCGATGCTCGGCCAAATCCTCGGCCGTCTGCGGTGCCCCGTGGCGCGCGATATACGTCGGGCTGGCAAAAAGCCCCACCGGCAAAACCCCAAGCGGCTGCACCACATTGTCGAGTTCTTCCGGCGCCGGCCCCGCCCGAAGCGCCACATGCGCCTCGCCATATTCAAGCCGGAAAAGCCGCGTCCCCGTCAGGTAACGCACGATGATATCGGGGTAGGCCTCCTGAAACTCGGCCAAAAGCGGCACCATCACCTCCGCCATGGTCTCAAGCGAGGTGACAACCAACTCGCCCTCCATGCCGCGCCCCTGCCCCTTGATGCGCCCCTCAAGCTGGCCAAACTGATCGTCCGTCGCCTTGGCAACCCGCATCAGGTCTTCGCCCGCCTCCGTCGGTGTGTAACCCCGCGCATGGCGTTGAAACAACTTGACCCCAAGCCGCGCCTCAAGCGCATCAATATGGCGAATGACCGTGGCGTGATGCACCCCAAGCACCTCCGCCGCCCCGCTTACCGTGCCCATGCGCGCCACCTGAAAGGCGGTGCGTATCTCGTCCCAGTTGTCCATGATGGCCATCCTGTGCGCAAACCAACAAACTCACGCCAATAATGCCAATACTGTTCACAAATGCAAAGACCAGCTCTTCTTCTCTGGGAAAATACTCTGGGGGAGGCCGCAAGGCCGGGGGCAAAGCCCCCTAACCGAGATCAAGCCAATGCGCCTCAACGCCGACCCGTTCGAAAAATCGGCCCAGATCCCCCGGCACCATGCCAACACTGCGATCATTGACCAGCGGATGCATATAAATACGATCCGCCCCGCGCGCCGCACCGTCCATGTAGAACGTCACGCCCGTCTTGGCCCCTGTCACCATCGCCAACGGGCTGACCGCGCCGGGACGAATACCAAGGAACTCCATCAACCGATCCGGCGAACCAAAAGACAAACCGCCAACCCCGAGCTGCGCGCCCAGCGCCTTGAGGTCAATCTCCCGATCCTGCTCAAGCGTCACGAGGTAATTGCGTTTCTTCCGATCGCGAAGATAGAGGTTCTTGAGCCGAAAGGACGTCTCCCCCGGCTCAACAAGCTCCGCCTCGACCGTCTTGGCCTCACCCACGGTCCTGAGCGGCACATGCTCATGATAGGTGTAAGCAATATCCCACGCCCCAAGCTGCGCCAAAAGCGCGTCGGAACTCATGGGCAGACTATCCTGATAGATCGAAGAGGCGTCCATGGCGATTACTCCTGATGTAACGCCCTTCGCCTACCTTTTTCGCGCCCCGCCGACAAGGCCGCCCCGGCACGGTGCGCGCCCTCAAGCACCGCATCTATCACCCGATCCAACCGGATAGAGGCCAGCTTGCGCCGCATCGCCCGGCTATAGCCCCGGTCCTGCGGATAGGCGTTCTCGGCCACCACATGCGCGGCCCGTAAAGCCCGCGCTTTCTTGCGCCCGGCCCGGTCCGCCTTTGCAAGATACCGCGCCTCTTCTTCAAGGCTGACAAACATATCCGCACCACCATCCTGATAGGGCGGTGCCCCCGGTGACACGCCCTTGAGCACAAGATACCCCGCCGGAATATCCTTGCCCGTCTTCAGCGCGAAATTGACGGTCCCCGAAAAGCGCGGATTGATCTCAAGAACGGCCAACGTGCCGTCCTCCCGCTCCAGAAGGTCAATATCAATCCCCCCGCTCCATCCGAGCGCCCCTGCTATCTGCTCCAGTATCTCGCGCAAATCCGCCCGTTCCTCACGAAAGGCAAAGGGCGGCGTGCCTCCTTTGGAAAACTCGTAATCGACGCGAAATCCGAAACTCTCAAGCACCGCGCCGTTTTTGCAAATGCCCGTCACATCGACAAAATCGCCGCAAATCGCTTCCTGAATTTGCACGATCCCCTCTGCGCGCCCCTCAAGGAACGCCTCAAGATCGCCCGGACCCTGCAATTCATGCACTCCCTGACTGGCCTGCCCGGTCTGCTTAATGAACACCGGATAGCCCCAGCCCGGCACCACCGCGCGCAAATCCGTCACCGCAACCGCCTGCGATCTCGGCGCCGCAATCCCTAGCCGCGCGCACAGGGCCGCCGTCTCATTACGATCACTGGCAATGCGCAAAGCCTCAACCGACGGTGCAAACAACGCCCCCGCCGCACGCATCCCCGGCAAGGCAGCCTCTGCCGCCAATGCCACCACCATCGCGTCATGGTCACTAATCGGCACCACGAGGTCGATCTCATGCTCCTCAATCACCCCAAGAAGCCACGGCACATCCGCCTCTGGCCTCTCGGAAGGCACATGTTCGAAGGCCTCTACAGCATAATCTGACGCCGTATGTGGCTTTGCATAGTGGGCATCCGGAACCACGAGGAAAACCCGGTGCCCTTTCTGTCCAAAAGACTGCAAACACGCCAACGCGCCCTGCCAATGGCAAGACATCACAAGAATATTCAACCCGGCCAACATGGCCCTAACCCCTTGAAACAATACGCCTTCATTTTACCGTATTCCGCCCCCTTCCTCAACTGGCCAACCGTGTTAACGTTGCGCAAAACCCCGGAGAGACCATGCTTGCCAATCCCCTGACCCTGCCCTGCGGCGCGACCCTGCCGAACCGCCTCGGCAAAAGCGCCATGACCGAGGCCATGGCCGACCGCGAGGATCGCCCGACCGACGCGCATGGCACGCTCTACAACCGCTGGGCCGAGGGCGGCTTTGGCCTGTTGATTACTGGCAATGTGATGATCGATCCGCGCTTTCTCGAACGCCCCGGCAATGTGGTGGCTGCGGATGAGACCGTCCTGCCCGCCCTCTCCGACTGGGCCGCGTCGGTCAAATCAACCGACACCCGCCTCTTCATGCAAATTAGCCATCCGGGCCGCCAATGCCCCGTCCTCGTCAACCGCGCCCCCATCGCACCCTCCGCCGAGAAACTCCGCATCCTCGGTATCTTCGGCACCCCCCGCGCCATGACCGAGGCCGACATTACCGACACCATCGCCCGCTACGCCGAAACCGCCCGCCTCGCCCAAAAGGCCGGGTTCGACGGGGTGCAGCTCCACGCCGCCCACGGATACCTCCTGAGCCAGTTCCTCTCGCCCCTGACCAATCATCGCACCGATGCATGGGGCGGCACGCTTGAAAACCGCGCCCGCTTCCTGCGCCAAACCCTCGCCGCGACCCGCGCCGCCGTCGGCCCGGATTTCCCCATCGCCGTCAAACTGAACTCCGCCGATTTTCAGAAAGGCGGCTTTACCCTTGCCGACTCCACCCAGGTCGCCCGCTGGCTCCAAGAGGACGGCATCGACCTGATCGAAATATCCGGCGGCACCTATGAACAGATGTCCTTCCTCGAAGCCGACACCGAAGACCAACGCGACAGCACCCGCCGCCGCGAGGCGTTCTTCCTCGATTATGCCCGCGAAATCCGCGCCGCCGTCTCTGTGCCTCTTATGGTCACCGGCGGTTTTCGCCACCGCGCCGCCATGGAAGAGGCGCTATCGAAACACGGCATCGACCTCATCGGCCTCGCCCGCCCCGCCTGTACCGATCCCGACTGCGCCAACCGCCTTCTGACCGGCAAAGCCGACGACATCGGCATCGACGAATCCGGCCTCATGCTCGGACGCGGCCCGCTCGGCGCGCATTCCAAAATCAAGCTCGTCACCCTCATCAACGCCGTCTCGCGCGTCGAATACTATGTCTGGCAAATGATGCGCATGGGCCGGGGCGACCTCCCCGAACAAACCGCCCGCGCCAACGCGCTCGGCTATCTCCTGTGGTATCTCACCCGATCTACCCGCCTCGCCCTGCGCCGCAAGCCCCGCAATGCTTGACTCCCGCCGCCCGCGCGCGTAAACGCCCCTCAATTCCGGGAGTCCGTCAAAGCTCTCGGTCCCATGGCCTATTGGCCGGGATCGCCCCCCGTCAGCGAGTTTCGCCCACGGGGGACATTGGCGTTTGAGCGGTTCGTGCTTAGGTTCGGACCATGTTGGAAACGGTGACAAGGAGCCGGAAAAGAGATGTTTGAGAATCTGAGCGATCGCCTTTCCGGTGTCTTCGACCGGCTGACGAAACAAGGCGCCCTGTCCGAGGAGGACGTGAAAACCGCCCTGCGCGAGGTGCGTGTCGCCCTGCTTGAGGCCGACGTCTCCCTCCCCGTCGCCCGCGATTTCGTCAAAGCCGTCCAGAAAAAAGCCACCGGCCAGGCCGTCACCAAATCGATCACCCCCGGCCAGCAGGTCGTCAAGATCGTCCATGACGAACTCAAACATATCCTCGCCGGCGATAGCGAAGAGCCCGGCGCGCTCAAGATCGACAACCCGCCCGCCCCGATCCTCATGGTCGGCCTGCAAGGCTCGGGTAAAACGACAACCACCGGTAAGCTCGCCAAACGCCTGTCCGAGAAGAACGGCAAGCGCGTGCTCATGGCCTCGCTCGACATCTACCGCCCCGCCGCTCAGGAACAGCTCAAGGTGCTCGGCCAACAGATCGGAGTCGACACCCTCCCCATCGTGCCGGGCGAAACCGCGGTGCAGATCGCCAAACGCGCCAAACAACAGGCAACGCTTGGCGGCTATGACGTCTACATGCTCGACACCGCCGGTCGCCTTCAGATCGACGAGACCCTCATGCAAGAGGTCGAGGACGTGCGCGACGCGGTCAACCCGCGCGAAACGCTGCTCGTCGTCGACGGCCTCACTGGTCAGGTCGCGGTTGAGGTCGCCGAGGAATTCGACGGCAAGATCGGCATCTCCGGCGTTGTGCTAACCCGGATGGACGGCGACGGACGCGGCGGTGCCGCCCTCTCCATGCGCGCCGTGACCGGCAAACCGATCAAATTCGTCGGCCTTGGCGAAAAGATGGACGCGCTCGAAACCTTTGAGCCCGACCGTATCGCAGGCCGCATCCTCGGCATGGGCGATATCGTCGCCCTCGTCGAAAAGGCACAGGAAACGCTTGAGGCCGAACAGGCCGAGCGCATGATGAAACGGTTCCAGAAGGGCCGCTTCAACATGAACGACCTCAAGATGCAGCTTGAGCAGATGGAAAAAATGGGCGGCATGGAAGGCGTCATGGGCATGATGCCCGGCATGGCCAAAATGTCCAAACAGGCCCAGGAGGCCGGGATCGACGACAAGATGCTCAAGCGTCAGGTCGCCCTGATCCAGTCGATGACCAAGATGGAACGCGCCAACCCGCAGATCCTTCAGGCCTCGCGCAAAAAACGTATCGCCGCTGGCGCGGGCCTTGAGGTCGCGGACCTCAACAAGCTCCTCAAGATGCAGCGCCAGATGTCCGACATGATGAAAAAGATGGGCAAGATGGGCAAAGGCGGCATGCTGAAACAGGCCATGAAAGGCATGTTCGGCAAAGGCGGCCCCTCACCCGAAGAAATGGCCGCAGGCATGGACCCCAAACAGCTTGAAGCCGCAGCCAAAGCCATGGGCGGCCCCGGCGGTATGCCCGGCGGCCTTCCCGGCCTCGGCGGCGGCGCGGCCCTGCCTCCCGGCCTCTCAGGCTTTGGCAAAAAGAAGTAAGAGACCGTGCAAGCCCCCACCCTCCATACCCCGCGCCTGACGCTGCGCCCGCTCACTGCCGAGGACTTCCCGGCGGTGCGCGCGTTCTATGCGTCGGAACGATCGCGCTTTGTGGGTGGCCCCAAGAACGCGGTGCAGGCATGGCGCCATTTCGCCATGGAAATCGGCCACTGGGCGCTCAAAGGCTATGGCCGCTGGGGTGTTGAAGTGACGGAAACAGGCGAATTTGCCGGAATCATCGGCATCTTCGGCCCCGAAGGCTACCCCGAACCGGAACTCGCCTGGGATCTCATGGAGGGCTTTGACGGCAAGGGCTACGCCACCGAAGCGGCCCGCGCCGCCCGCGACTGGGCCTATACGAAAGCCCACATGCCCGCCCTGATGAGCCTTGTTGATCCCGACAACATCGCCTCACGCAAAGTCGCCGAACGCCTCGGTGCGGTGAAAGAAGGCCATTTCGACCACGAGATCGTCGGCCTGACCGAAATCTGGCGTCACCCCTCCCCCGAAGCTCTCGCAGCGGAGGGCGCGGCATGACGTTTACCCTCCCCACGCTTGGGACCGACCGCCTGATCCTGCGCGTCCCCGGTGCCGCCGAAACCTCGGCAATGCTCGCCTTTCTCGGCTCTGAGCGCGCCACCTTCTATGGCGGCCCGATGAGCGAAGGCGACGCATGGAAGAAATACGCCATCTATGCCGGCCAGTGGCCCCTGCGTGGCTATGGCATGTTCGCCGTCACGCTCAAGGACACGGGCGAACCCATCGGCATGGCCGGTCCCTACCATCCCGCCGACTTCCCCGAGCCGGAAATGTCCTGGCTGCTGACATCCGCAGAACACGAAGGCCAAGGCTACGCCTCCGAGGCCTGCCGCGCGGTGCTTGACCACCTGTTCAACACCCTGCGCTGGCCCTCCGTCATAAGCTATATCGACACCGCCAACGCCGCCTCCCGCGCGCTGGCTCTGCGCCTTGGCGCCAAGCTCGACACCCAAGCCCAAAGCCCCATTCCCGGCTGCGAGGCCTACCGCCATTTCCCCGAAGGGAGCGCGGCATGACCTCGACCACCTTCACCATCCCCACGCTCGAAACAGACCGCCTCATCCTGCGCGCCCATCGCGAAGAGGACATCGCAGCGGAAAAGGTCTTCATGGCGTCCGACGCCTCGCGTTTTGTCGGCGGTCCCGTGCCGCCGCACCGCGCATGGCGCACCGTCGCTTCGATCATCGGTCATTGGGCCCTGCGCGGCTATGGCCTCTGGGCGCTCGAACACAAAGCCAGCGGGACCTATGTCGGCCGCGTCGGCCTCTGGTTTCCCGATGGCTGGGACGAGCGCGAAGTCGGCTGGACCCTAATGCCCGCCGCATGGGGCAAGGGCTTTGCGACCGAGGCCGCCCTGGCCTCGCGTGCCTATGCCTATGACATCCTTGGATGGGACACCGCCATCTCTCAGATCGACCCGGCGAACGACGCCTCCAAATCCGTCGCCCGCCGCCTTGGTGCCACGTTCGAGAAAACCTACGAAGACCCGGAGTACGGTCTTATCGAAGTCTGGCGCCACCCCGCGCCCGAAACCCTCGTCAATGGCGGTATGGAGGCCTACGCATAATGGCAACGCGCAA
>JAAEZB010000051.1:18585-21307 GCA_018223085.1 Paracoccaceae bacterium | reverse complement strand
TGGTGTCGGATTATGGGTATTCGATCCTGCGGCCTGTGGTGGGGCTTGCGCTTTGGTGGGTGCTGCCTGCGTTTGTCTATCTCTTTGTCTTTGTGTGGGGAGATGTGATGGCGGATCGTTTCGACGTGAGCCTTAAGGCGTTTGGGTTTTCCTTTGCCAACCTGTTCAAGTTTTTCGGCTTTCAGAGGCTCTATTTCAGTGCGGAGTTTGGTCAGGACCTGAATGGTTGGCTTCAGTTTCTGTCCGCGTTGCAGACGATTGCGGGGTTTGTGTTCCTGTTTTTCCTAGGCCTCGGTCTGCGGCAGCGGTTCCGGTTGCGGTGATCTTCCCCGTTGCGGGCGGGTGGGGGCGGGCGTAGGCTGGTGGCAGAGTTTTTGCCGAGGGTGGTCTCATGCGTTTGATCCGTATTTTGTTGATGGTTGTTGTGGCTGTGGTGCTGGGGCTGGTGGCCTTGGTGGTGCTGTTGCCGGGCGAGAAGATTGCCAAGATCGCCGCCGATCAGGTGCGGGCGCAGACGGGGCGGGAGTTGGTCTTTGAGGGAGAGGTCGGGATCAGCTGGTATCCGATCCTTGGCGTGAAGACCGGGCCGGTGCAGTTGGCCAATGCGGAGTGGTCCAATGCGGGGCCGATGTTCCGGGCCGAGAGCGCGCAGATTGGCGTGGATGTGATGAGCCTCATTGGGGGCACGATCCGGATCACGCAGATTGATGTCGGCCAGCCGGATGTTCTTTTGGAGGTCGCCAAGGACGGGCGTGCGAACTGGGATTTGTTCCCGGAGAGTGCGGAGGCCGGAGAGGCCACGACCGCAACGACGGAAGGCGGCGGCGCGATGGGGGGGCTTGTGCTTGAGAGCCTCGCGGTGCGCGATGCGCGGTTGCGCTATGTGGATCATGGCGGCGAGAGCTATGACATCAAGGATGTGGATGCGACGCTGGCCTGGCCGGATCGGAGCGGCCCGGCGGAGATTGGTTTGAGCCTGTCCCCTGCGGGTGAGGCGGTCGAGATTGCCGGGGTTGTGGACGATCTTGAGGGGTTCTTGGGCGGCGAGATTTCGGCGCTTCGGGCGACGGTCGCAGCGGCGGGGGGCAAGGTTGCCTTTGACGGGCGCGCAGGGATGGACCCACAGGCGGCGGGGCGTGTCGATGCAGATGTGCCGAACCCCAATGCGTTCATGGCAGCACTTGGGCTTGAGCCGGCGGGGATTGCCGGGAAGGCGGCGTTCAAGGGTGATGTGACCCTAACCAAGGACGGACAGATTTCGGTGCGCGAGGGCACGGCGACGGCGCTTGGCAATACGGTCAGCCTTGCGGCGGATGTGTTTACAGGCGGGGCGCGGCCGCGCGTCAACGCCCAGATTGCCGGCGGGGCGATGACCCTCGCGGCGCTTCAGGGCGGCGGCGACAGTGGCGGTAGTTCCGGCGGGAGCGGATGGTCCAAGGCGCCGATTGATGCCTCGGGGCTTGGCCTTATTGACGGGGATATTTCGCTTGCGGCCGAGAGCATCGACCTTGGCGATATGGTGCTTGGGCGCACGCGGGTGGCGATTGCGATCGACAATTCCCGCGCGGTGGTCAACCTGCGCGAGCTGCACATGTTTGACGGGGTGGCGAGCGGGCAGTTCGTGGCCAATAACCGCAGCGGTCTCTCGGTGAGTAGTGATGTGACGGTCAAGGGGTTGGAGCTCAAGACGCTTTTGTCGGAGACGGCGGGGCTTACGCGGATGTCGGGCGTGGGCACCATGAAGAGCAAAATCCTTGCCTCGGGGAATTCGATCCATGCGTTGATGAATTCGCTTTCGGGATCGGGGTCGTTTGATATTGGCCAGGGCAAGATTTCGGGCATCGACCTTGACCGCCTTTTGCGCGGGCAACCGGGCGGCGGGACGACGGTCTTTGACTCGCTCTCGGCGAGCTGGACCATGCAGGGCGGGGTGATGAGCAACAACGATCTGCTCTTGGATCTGCCGCATGTGATTGCCAAGGGCGAAGGCACGATCGGCATCGGGGCGCGCACGATTGATTACCTGTTCACGCCACAGATCAAGAACGAGGCCGAAGACGGGCTTGCCGTGCCGGTTGAGATCAAGGGGAGCTGGGACAGTCCCAAGATCATCCCGCGTCTCGACAAGGCGTTTGGGCGCGATATCGAGCTTGAGCTTGAAGAAAAGAAAGACGCGGCGCGCGAAGAGCTTAAGGCCAAGGCCAAGGAGAAGGTCGAGAAAGAGCTTGGCGTGATTGAGAAGCAGGAAGGTCAATCGACCGAGGATGCGATCAAGCAGAAGCTTGAGGAAAAGGCCAAGGACAAGTTGAAGAGTTTGCTCGGTGGCGATTGATCCTGTGGCGCGGCGCGGGCCGCCGCATCTTGCCACGCTGATTATCCTGACGGGGGTTTCGATCCTGACGCTCAACATGTTCCTGCCGTCGTTGCAGCACATGGCCGAGGAGTTCGGGGTTGAATATGCGGTCGTGAACCTTGCGGTGGCGGGGTATCTCGTGGTCACGGGGGTGTTGCAGATCATCCTTGGGCCCCTGTCGGATCGGTATGGGCGCAGGCCGGTGCTTCTTGTGGCGATGGCGATTTTTGCGGTGGCGTCTTTCGGGTGCTGGATGGCGCAGGATATCTGGGTCTTTCTTGGGTTTCGGCTTGTGCAGGCAGCGGTGATCGGGGGCACGGCGATCAGCCGCGCGGTGGTGCGCGATATGGTCAGCGACCGGGAGGCGGC
>JAAEZB010000051.1:9906-18332 GCA_018223085.1 Paracoccaceae bacterium | reverse complement strand
TGTGTGGCGTTCTCGGTCGGGGCGTTTTACGCCTTTATCACCGGGGCGGCCTTTGTCGGCGAACATGCCTTTGGTCTTGGTCCGGCGCAGGTTGGGATCGGGATCGGGTCGATCACCGGGGGCTTTGCCTTTGGCAATTTCCTCTCGGGGCGGTTTTCGAAACGGTATGGCCTCACGGCGATGATGATCGCGGGGCGGCTCATGGCGTGTTTCGGGCTGCTCATGGGGCTTATGTTCGTGGCGATGGATATTGTGACGGTCTGGACCTATTTCGGATCGGTGATGTTTGTCGGGCTTGGCAATGGGCTCACGCTGCCCTCGGCCAATGCGGGGACGATGTCGGTCCGCCCACACCTTGCGGGGAGTGCGTCGGGGCTTGCAGGGGCGCTCATGGTGTTGGGCGGGGCGGTGCTCACGACGCTCACCACCAGCGTTTTGACCGAGGAGAACGGGGTGTGGCTCTTGTTGGTCATTATGCTGGTGTCGGCGGTGCTTGGCCTGTTGATGGCGTTCTATGTGCGCTGGATCGACTTGCGGGAGGGGCCGCCCGCGGCGGCTTGACAGGGGCGCGCCCGCCATGCGATCCCAGCCTCATGACACAGACATGCCTCATCTTCAGCGTCTATTACCCCCTGTCCACATAAGTGGCGGGGCGTTCATCATGTTCAACCGCCGCGGCGCGGCCGGTTGACTGAAGAGGCAAATCACCCCATCCGCGCGCGGCTCTTGTAAAGGAGAGTCCGGGATATGGGCGAAATTCGAAAAGTGAAACGTCTTGGCCTTGTGGGCTTTGGCGGGTTTGGGCGGCTTGCGGCATCGGTGTTGTCCGAGCATGTCGCGGTCCTTGTGCATGATCCGGCCCATGCGCGGGCGGTTCTGCCGGATGGGCGGGAGATGCCGATGGGCACGTTGGAAGAGGTTGCCGCCTGCGATGTGATCGTGCTTGCCGTGCCGGTGGCGCGGATGGCGCATCTCTGTGCGGCGCTTGGGCCGTTACTGCGACCGGGGAGCGTTGTCGTCGATGTGGGATCGGTCAAGACGGGGCCGGTCGCGATTATGGAGGCGGCGTTTCCCGAGACGGTCGAGATCGTGGGCACGCATCCCCTTTTCGGGCCGCAGAGCTTTGGCCGGGCAGAGGGGCAGAAGGTCGCGATCTGTCCGGTGCGGGGGCGGGCGCATCTTTGGGTGGCGGCGTTCCTGCGCCGGATCGGGCTTCGGGCGATGCTCACCACGCCAGAGGCGCATGATCGCGAGGCGGCGATGGTGCAGGGGCTGACGCATCTTATTGCCAAGGTGCTTGTCGAGATGGGGCCGCTGCCGGAACGGATGACGACGGTGAGTTTTGATCTCTTGCGCGAGGCGGTGGAGATGGTGCGCCATGACCCGCCGACGGTCCTTCATGCGATTGAGGCGGCGAACCCTTATGCAGGCGATATCCGGGCGCGGTTTTTTGAGCGCGCGGCAGAGGTGCGGGCGCAGTTCGAAGGGTAGAGCGCAAAGAAAAACCCCCGCGCGAGGCGGGGGTTTTCGGGAATGGGGAAGGGATCAGCGTTTGCGGTCGCGGCGCGACGACATGGGCTGAAACGCGACGCCGACATGGGCCTCGCAATAGGGTTTGCCCTGTTGCACGGGCAGACCGCAGAACCAGAAATCTTCGGTCGCCGGATCGCCAACGGGCCATTTGCAGGTCCGTTCGGTCAGTTCCATGAGCGAGAGCTTTTTGGCGGCTTTCTCGACCTCGTTGACCTTGGCGAGCGCCTCGGGGCTGATCTCGTTGGCGGAGGGCTGCGGCGGGAGCGGCTGACCGGCGGGGATGATCGCCTTGCGCGCCGGGCTCATGGCCGGTTTGGGCGGCACGGCCGGTTCGGTCTTGGGCTCGGGCTTGGCTTCGGCCGCGGGTTTCGGCTTGGGCTTGGCCTCTGCCTTGGGTTTGGGCGCGGCCTTGGGCTTGGCTTCTGCCTTGGGCTTGGCCTCGGATTTGGGGGTGGTGTTGCGGTTGGAGAGGCCAAGGCGATGCACCTTGCCGATCACCGCGTTACGGGTCACGCCGCCGAGTTCCTTGGCGATCTGGCTGGCCGACTGGCCCTCGCCCCACATTTTTTTCAAGAGCTCTACGCGCTCGTCGGTCCACGACATCCGTTGTATTCCTTAGCTAAAAAGCGGCCCTGCGACGGGGCCGCTCCGCATTGCGAGATTGGTCCTCTATTGTAGTCACCCATGAGCGAGTTACAAGGCAGAGAATCAGCGCAATCAGAGGGGAAACGGCATGAATGGCACGGAAATGGGCGTCCGTCGCTTTGGCGCGGTGAACTGGCTCGGGTTGGCGACGCTGGCGCGGCGCGAGATTCTGCGCTTTAGCGTGGTGTGGACCCAGACGCTTTTGGCGCCGCTGGTGACGGCGGGGTTGTTCCTGATGATCTTTACCATCGCCGTGGGATCGCGGCGCGGCGAGGTCATGGGGGTGCCGTTCCTCGAATTCCTCGCGCCGGGCATTTTGATGATGACGGTGATCCAGAACAGTTTTGCCAATACGTCATCATCGCTGGTGATCTCCAAGGTGCAGGGCAATATCGTCGATACGTTGATGCCGCCTTTGTCGGCGCTTGAGATGCTTCTTGGGTATCTTGCCGGGGGTGTTGCGCGGGGGCTTGTGGTGGCGTTGGCCATCCTTGCCGGGATCGTGCTTGTGCTTGGGCATGGGGTCGTAAATCCGGGGTGGTTGCTGTTGTTCGTGTTGCTTGGCGGGACCATGCTTGGGGTGCTCGGGGTCATTGCCGGGATCATCGCGGGCAAGTTTGACCAGATGGCGGCGATCACCAATTTCATCGTTACGCCGCTGGCTTTCCTGTCGGGGACTTTCTATTCGGTCGAGGCTCTGCCCAAAGGGTTGGCGCAGGTGACGCATATGAACCCGATCTTCTACCTGATCGACGGGGCGCGGTATGGCGTCATCGGTGTCTCCGACAGTGCGCCGGGGTTTGGGATCGTCGTGGTTGGCGGGACAACGGCGGCGTTGTGCTTTGTGGCTTGGGCGATGCTCAAGAGCGGTTACCGGCTCAAAAGCTGATTTGAGGCCTCCGGCGGGAGTATTTGCGACAGAGAAGAAGCTACTTCTTGCGGGTTTCGCGCCAGGCGAGGACGACTGCGCCGATGAGGATCAGGGCGGCACCGGCCCATGAAATGGCGTCAGGGTGCACGCCGAAGATCAGCGCGTCATAGAGCGTGGCAAAGGCCAGCGCGAGGTAGAAGAAGGGCGAGACAAAGCTCGCATCCGCCAGCCGCATGGCATTGACGAAACAGACCTGCGCCGTGGCCATCAGGAGGCCGATGCCGATCAGGGCGAGCCATTGGGACGGGGTTGGCGCGCTCCAGACGAAGGCGGCGGCGATGCTTGCCAGTGTGAGGCCGATGGCGTTGTTGATGAGCAGGATCTGAAACGGTTTTTCGCGGTTTGACAGGAGCTTGATAAAGATCATTTCGCCGCCCATGGCGAGGGCGGCCGAAAGCGCCAGAAGCGCGCCGAATTCAAGCGCGCCGCTTCCCGGACGCATAAGGATCACCGCCCCAAGAAGCGCAAGCACCGCAGAGCCCCAGCGCCAGCGGCCCACGGTTTCACCAAGGAAGGGAATGGCGAGCATCATGCCAAAAACCGGGTTAAGAAAGCTTATCGCGGTGGCATCCGAGAGCGGGATGTAGGTGGCGGCGGCGAACATCAAGGTCACCCCGCCCCAACCGAGCGCCGAGCGGCCCAGATGCAGGCGCATGGCCGGGCGGGTAAAGCGCGGGCGCAGGAGCGCCGCGCCCAAGGAAAAGGCGAGGAAGGCAAAGAGAAAGCGCCCATGGCTGATCTGCAAGGGATGCAGCGGATCGCCAAGCACGCCGGTGCCGATCGCCTTGGCAAGAAGCGTGGTCCCGGCGGCAAAACCGGCGGCCATCACCGTCAGGGCGGCGGCAAGGCCCGGTCTTTGTGCGGGTGGAGAGGCGGGGATCTCTTGCATGGAAAATCCTTGGCGGCAAATACGCCGCACCACAAGCGCGAAAATTGGGGCTAGGCAAAGCGGGCGCGGTTCGGTAGAGCGGCGTCATGGGATACGCATTTGCGCATAAGGGGCTTCGACGCCTGCGACGCACGCGACGGGCCTAAGCCTGCCGCGCCCATTGTCGTGTTCTGAAGAGCATGGCGACGGGAAACTCCCATGATCTGCGCCGGATCGGCGCATCTTCTCTCTCACATTGTTGACTTGCCCGCCCCTCTGGGGCAACCACAGGGCTTCTTTGATAAGGATAGGACCATGATCCCTTCTGTTTTGCCGACCTATAACCGCGCGCCTTTGAACTTTGTCAAAGGCGAGGGCAGCTGGATGATTGAGGCGGACGGGCGACGTTTTCTCGACCTTGGGGCGGGGATTGCGGTCAATGTGCTTGGCCATGCCAACCCGATCCTTGTCGAGGCGTTGACCGAACAGGCGGGCAAGCTCTGGCATGTGTCGAACCTCTACCAGATCCCGCAGCAGCAGGCTTTGGCCGACAAGCTCGTGGAAAACAGCTTTGCCGACACGGTTTTCTTTACCAATTCGGGCACCGAGGCTTGCGAACTCGCGGTCAAGATGGCGCGCAAGTATTGGTATGACAAAGGTCAGCCCGAGAAGATCGAGATCATCGGTTGCGAGGGGGCCTTTCATGGCCGGTCTTCGGCGGGGATTGCCGCAGCGGGGGGCGAGAAGCTCACCAAAGGGTTTGCGCCGCTTCTGCCGGGATTCAAGCATGTGCCGTGGCTTGATTGGGATGCGCTCAAGGAGGCGATCAGTGACAAAACCGCCGCCGTGATCGTGGAGCCGGTGCAGGGCGAGGGCGGTATTCGCCCGATGCCCGATGCAGACATGCGGGCATTGCGCGAGATTTGCGACGAGGCGGGTATCCTGTTGATTTTGGACGAGGTGCAATGCGGCGTGGGCCGGACTGGCAAGCTTTTCGCCTATGAATGGGCGGGGATTACGCCGGATATCATGATGGTCGCCAAGGGCATTGGCGGGGGCTTTCCGCTGGGTGCGGTTCTGGCGAGTGAAGAGGCCGCGAGCGGCATGACGGCGGGCACACATGGGTCGACCTATGGCGGCAATCCTTTGGGATGTGCCGTGGGCAATGCGGTCATGGACGTGGTGGCGACGCCGGAATTCCTTGACGATGTGAGCCGCAAATCGGGGCTTCTGCGTCAGAAGCTCGAAGGGCTTGTGGCGGCGCATCCGGAGGTGTTCGAAGAGGTGCGCGGCGTTGGCCTGATGCTTGGCCTCAAGTGCAAGGCGGTCAATATCGACGTGGTGAACGCGGGCTATGACGCGCAGGTGGCGATTGTGCCTGCGGCGGATAACGTCGTGCGCCTGTTGCCGCCGCTAACCATTTCCGAAGACGAAATTAGCGAAGCCGTGTCACGGCTTGATAAGGCTGCCGAGCAGGTTGCCGCAGCGAAGGATTGAGGCAATGAAGCATTTTCTGGATATCAACAAAACGGCGCAGGATGATCTGCGGGCGATGATCGACGACGCGCATGCGATGAAGGCAGCGCGCAATGGCCGCCCGAAGGGGGCGCTTGATGATGAGCAGCCGCTCAAGGATCACATGGTGGCGCTTATTTTTGAAAAGCCGTCGACCCGGACCCGTGTGTCGTTCGATGTGGGCGTGCGCCAGATGGGCGGACAGACCATGGTCCTGTCGGGCAGCGAGATGCAGCTTGGGCATGGCGAGACGGTCGCCGATACGGCACGGGTTCTGAGCCGCTATGTCGATCTTATCATGATCCGCACCTTTGAGGAGGCGACCCTTCTTGAGATGGCGGAACATGCGACGGTGCCGGTTATCAATGGCCTCACCGATCGCACGCATCCGTGCCAGATCATGGCCGATATCGTGACCTTTGAGGAAAAATGCGGCCCAATCGCGGGCAAGAAGGTTGTGTGGTCGGGCGATGGTAACAACGTGTTTGCAAGCTTTGCCCACGCGGCGGGGCAGTTCGGGTTTGATCTGACCTTTACCGGGCCAGAGACGCTTGACCCCGAGCAGGTCTTTATCGACGAGGCGCGGGCCAAGGGCGCGACGATCACCATCGAGCGCGATCCGGTCAAGGCGGTCGAAGGGGCGGACCTTGTGGTGACGGATACTTGGGTGTCGATGCATGATGCGCCTTCGGCGCGCGAGCGTCGGCATAACCAGTTGCGTCCCTATCAGGTCAATGATGCGTTGATGAGCCATGCCAAGCCGGACGCGCTTTTCATGCATTGCCTTCCGGCGCATCGCAACGAAGAGGCGACGGACGGGGTCATGGATGGGCCGCATTCCGTTGTCTTTGACGAGGCGGAAAACCGGCTGCATGCTCAAAAAGCCGTCATGCGGTGGTGTCTGGGCAAGTAAGCCCCCGGACAGAGATTAGAAACGCCTCGCATTTATGCGGGGCGTTTTCGTTTGAGAAATTGTTTGTTTACGGATGCTTAAGGCGTAAGTCGCGCCTCATTTCTGCCGTATTGGCGCTCTAGCCGGTGCGAGCGGGGGAAATGTCCCTTGAGCCTGTGTTTTGACCTTTAATGCGTATTGGTGTTTTCATTTGCACGGGGGATTTCACATGATCCTTCCTGCGTATCGCCTTGCCGGGATTTCAGATGACCGAGACATCCAAAGAGACCGCCCCCTATCCGCAGATCGTTGTGGCCGGTGCGGGCAGCATTGGATGTTTTGTCGGTGGGATGCTGGCGCGGGGCGCGCATCACGTGACGCTTTTGATGCGCCCTCACCTTCGGGAAGAATTGGCGCGACAGGGGCTTAACCTCACGGATTTCGAGGGGATGGATGAGGAGCTTGCGCCGGACATGTTCGCGCGTGCGAGCGATCCGGCCTGTCTTGGGGCGGCGGATATTATCCTTGTCACGGTCAAGAGCGGCAACACAGCCGAAATGGCCGAGTTGATCCGCATACATGCCAAGCGTGAGGCGGTGGTCATCAGCCTTCAGAACGGGGTTGGGAACGGCGGTTTCCTTAAATCTGCCCTGCCGGATTTCGATGTGCGGGCGGGGATGGTGCCGTTCAATGTTGTTCATATGGGCGGCGGGCGGTTTCATCGCGGCACCAGCGGCGACATCATGATCGAAAAGGGCGCAGGGCGGCTGGGCTGGACGTTAAGCGTTTCGGGGTTGAGCGTTTATGAACGCGAGGCGATTGTCGGCATTCAATGGGGCAAGCTTTTGATGAACCTGACCAATGCGCTTAATGCGCTGGCGGGGATTCCGCTTCGGGATCAATTGCGGAGCATGGGGTGGCGACGGATCATCGCGGATCAGCTTTCGGAGGCGATCAAGGTGCTTGAGGCGGCGGAGATCGAGGCGGTTATGCCCCTGTCGCGGCGGTTGCCGATCCGGTTCATGCCGAAGATTTTGCGCCTGCCGTCCTTGTTGTTCAACTGGGTGGCGCGCTCGATGCTGACGATTGATCCGAATGCCCGCAGTTCGATGTGGGAAGACCTTGAACAGGGGCGGCGCACGGAGATCGACGAATTGCAGGGGATGATTGTCGAACTGGCCCGCGAGAAGGGGATCAAGGTGCCGATCAATACCCGTGTGGCGGAATTGATCCGCGAAGCCGAGGCGGCGGGGGAAGGATCACCGCAGCTATATCCGCGCGATTTGCGCCGGGATGTGCGCGCGCACCGCTAGGCAAAGGCCCAAAGGGTTGCAGATGGGCGCGTGACGGGGCAATACTCGCAGCAATGTTAGCGGAAACAGCGCGAGAGGACAGGGCACCGATGCAGCTTGCCGATATCGGGGTATACGGGCTTGGCACCATGGGCAGTGCGCTTGCGCTCAATCTTGCCGAACATGGGTTCCGCGTCGCTGTGAGCAATCGCGAGGTGGAGTGGATCGCGCCGTTCCTTGACGAGGCCGGGCCGCTTGCGGCGCAGATTGATGGGCAAGAGAGCCTTGCGGGGCTGGTGGCGGCGCTTGAGGTGCCGCGGGTGATCCTTTTCATGATCCCATCGGGCGCGCCGATGGATGAGATGATCGCGGCGGTGACGCCACTGCTCGACAAGGGCGATACGATCATTGACGCGGGCAATGCGGATTTCAACGATACGCGGCGGCGGTCGGCGGAACTGGCGGCAAAGGGGCTGCATTTCGTTGGTATGGGTGTGTCGGGTGGCGAGACGGGCGCGCGCACGGGACCGTCGATGATGATGGGCGGTAGCGTGGCAAGCTGGGGCCGACTGCGGCCTATGGCGGAGGCGATTGCGGCCCGGTTCGAGGGCGCGCCTTGTGTGGACCGGGTCGGGCCGGATGGGGCGGGGCATTTCGTCAAGACGGTGCATAACGGGATTGAGTATGCCGATATGCAGATCATCGCCGAGGTTTACGGGCTTTTGCGTGATGGCGCGGGGCGCGAGGCGG
>JAAEZB010000051.1:0-9619 GCA_018223085.1 Paracoccaceae bacterium | reverse complement strand
GCGGCGGATTTGCCGGAGGATGCGGTATTGGCGCAGGCCTTTGAGGCGGCGCGGATATTGGCGCATATGCAGGGGTTTGCCATTCTGAGCGCGGCGTCGGAGGCGTTTGACTGGGCGTTGGACCTTGCGCGGATTGCCGAGATCTGGCGCGCGGGATGTATTATCCGCTCGGGGCTATTGGACGATCTGGCGGTGGCGTTGCGGGAGGCGCCGGACGCGCCGCTTTTGCTTGCGCCCGGTATGGCGGCGCGGCTTGAGGCGACGGTGCCCGCGTTGCGGCAGGTCGTGGGCGCGGCAGTGGCGGCAGGCGTGCCGATCCCGGCGATGAGCGCGACGCTGGCGTGGTTTGACAGCATGCGTCAGGGGCGCGGCACGGCGAACCTTATTCAGGGACAGCGGGATTTCTTTGGCGCGCACGGGTTCCGGCGCGTGGATCGCGAGGGCGATCATCACGGACCCTGGGGCGGGTGAGGGGGATTTACCCCTCCGGTCTCGCCCCAGAGAATTTTTACGCGATTACCTCTTAGTGCACCAAGGCGTTGAGGATCAGGAAGATGACCCCTGACATCAGCGCGGCGGCGGGCACGGTGATGACCCATGCGGCGACGATGGTCATGAAGTGGCTACGGCGCACGAGCTTGCGGCGGCGGCGTTCCTCGGGGGCGATGCGCTTTTCTACCGGGCGGGTGGCAGAGTTCTGGCGCCAGCGGCGCTCCATGTGCCATTCGCGGAAGAAGCCAACCCCAAAGACACCACCGACGGCGATATGGGTCGAGGAGACCGGCAGGCCAAGCCAGCTCGCGACGATCACAGTGATCGCTGCCGAGAGGGCGACACAATAGGCGCGCATCGGGTTCAGCTTGGTGATCTGGCTACCGACCATGCGGATCAGCTTTGGGCCAAAGAGGAAGAGGCCGAAGGAGATGCCGAAGGCACCGATCACCATGACCCAGGAGGGAATGGCCACCTTGGCGGCGAAATCGCCAAATTCGGAGGCGTGCACGATGGCGGCAAGGGGGCCGACAGCGTTGGCCACATCATTGGCGCCGTGTGCAAAGGAGAGCAGGGCCGCAGAGAAGACCAGCGGCATACCGAACAGCACCTTGAGGGATTTGTTGCGGTTCTCAAGGCCTTCGGATTGTTTGCGGATCAGCGGCGCGGTGATGACATAGGTGATCGCGCCGACGGCAAGGCCGATCATCAGCGCGGTGCCGAGGTCAATCTTGACGATCCGCTTGAGGCCTTTGAGCGCAAGATAAGAGGCAAAGGCGGCGGCCATGATGCCAACAAGCACAGGCACCCAGCGGCGCGCGGCGGCGATCTTGTCGTCCTGATAGATGATCTTGGCCTTGATGAAGGCGAGGAAGGCGGCGGCGATCACACCACCCAGCACCGGAGAAATCACCCAGGAGGCCGCGATCTTGGCCATGGTGGGCCAGTTTACGGCGGCGAAACCGGCAGCGGCGATCCCGGCGCCCATGACGCCCCCAACGACGGAATGGGTCGTGGAGACGGGGGCGCCTACATAGGTTGCGAGGTTCACCCAGAGCGCGGACGAGATCAGCGCGGCCATCATGGCCCAGATAAAGATACGCGAGTTGGCGATCCCGGTCGGGTCGATGATGCCTTTGGAGATGGTCGAGACCACGTCACCACCGGCAAGAAGCGCGCCTGCGCTTTCGCAGAGGGCGGCGATGACGATGGCGCCACCCATGGTCAGGGCGTTGGCGCCCACGGCGGGGCCCATGTTGTTCGCCACGTCATTGGCGCCGATATTGATTGCCATATAGGCCCCAAACGCGGCGGCGGCGATCACGATCATGTTCGAGGGGTAGGTGCCAAAGAACATGCCCGCGGTAAGGCCAGCCAGCACGATGAACACGAGTGCGATGCCGAGCCCAACCATGGGGCGCGAGACATAGTTCGTCGCGTATTCGATGTTGGAAATCTTGTTCAGGTCCTTGTCGAGCGTGGACCAGTCCTTGCCGGTGTTGTCGGATGCCATGAGTGTTGCCCCTCCGTTGAAGTCACGGCGGGGTAGACCGGTTTGGCGTGCCGGGCAAGGATTCTGTTACAAAACTGTTACGAAAGCGTCACAAAGAGAGCAGGAGCGCCTTGAGGTCGGGTTCGTCGACCATGGTGGCGGCCTCTTGGGGGGTGACCCATTTGCGGGTGCGTTCGTCGGCCTCGGGGAAATCATCTTTGAGGGTTTTGACCTCAATGGCGAAGACCTGCGCCTCGACCGGGGCGGGAACGCCATTATCGAGGATTTTGTCGTAGCCGAAGCTTCCGATCGGGTCGCGATCAATTTTGCCGGGTTTCACGCCGGCCTCTTCCCAAGCTTCTTGTGCGGCCGCGCCAGCGCCGTCCAGACCTTCAATCGGCCAGCCCTTGGGCACGATCCAGCGCCCGGTGCCGCGGCTTGTGATGAGGAGGACCTCTTTTTGTGCACCCTTCATGCGATAGCAGAGCGCCGCGACCTGAAGCAGGCGCGGGCGGCGTATCAAGGGGGTCACCACGCTATTCAGCGCGTATTTGAGGGCGTCCGTCATAAGGGTATCGAATGTCTGCTCGGGTGTTTATGTTTTTGTATCGCAATTGTATATACATTTTTCGGCTTGAGTTTCAACCCCTGTGGTCGAATTTTCCTTAAAAATCAGGTTTTGCGGCGTTTGGCGCGCAGGGTTGGGTCCGCTTCGAGCGGATTTTCGGGCCATGGATGTTTCGGGTAGCGGCCGCGCATGTCCTTGCGCACGTCGGCGTAGGAATTGGCCCAGAAGCCGGGGATGTCCATGGTGGTTTGAACGGGCCGCCCTGCGGGCGAGAGAAGCGTGACGCGCAGGGGGGTGTGGCCGACGGTGGGGTGGGTGGCCTGACCGAACATCTCCTGAAGGCGGAGCGAGATTTCGGGGTGCTCGCCAGAATAGTCGATGGGGATTTTGCGGTCGAGCGGCGTAGTGAAATGGGCCGGAGCTTCGCGGTCGAGGAGCTGCATTTGCGGCCAGTCGAGACGGGCGCGCAAGGCATCGAGCAGGTCAAATTTGCGCCAGTGATCGGCGGTCTTGATGCCGGAGAGATGCGGCAGGAGCCAGTCTTCGAGTGTCTCAAGGAGGGCGGTTTCGGACATGTCGGGCAGGTCGTGGCCCGCGTCGCGCAGGAGATCGACGCGGGCGACAAAGCGACGTGCGGCGTCCGAGAAGGTCAGGCCAAGGTCGCGCACCCCGTCGAGCATGGCGCGCGCGATGGCGTCGTCGGGGGCGTCTTTCCAGATGCGATCATCCAGAGCGATGGCGCCGAACATTTCCTGCCGCCGGGCGACGACGCGGCGCTCGCGTTTGGACCAAGTGCAGGTGTCGGCCCAGGAGATTTGATCGGCAAAGAGGCTGCGAATTTCGGTTTCGGAAATGGCGAGGGCCTGACGAATGCGGGCCTCGCGCGGGTTGCCGTCGGTGTCGGTCACGACGATGAGGCGGGCAGAGGTGAGAGGGTCGCCCTCATCAAGGATCGCGCCTTTGCCGCCCGACAGGACAAAGCGCGGGGCGTCGCCTTTGCGATGCAGGCCGATGCGGTCGGGATAGGCGAGGGCAACCTGTTCGGCGGTGCTTAGGCGGTCATGGTGTGCGCCTTTGGCAAGGGGACGCAGGCGTTTGGCCTCGTCGCGGATTTGATGCAGGGCGGCGCGGTTGACCGGGTAGGGACGGCGGTCGGTAAAGGCCTTGAGGTCGCGTAGCGCCTCAAGGCGCAGCGAGAGATCGACGGGGGCCCCGCGGCCAAGGGGATCGCGGGCGGCTAGAAGCGCGGCAATGGGGGCCGCGTCGGGACCGGCGAGCGCGAGCATATGGGCAAGGCGCGGGTGGAGTGGCAGCGCGGCGAGGGCGCGGCCATGGTCGGTGATGCGGTTCTGGGTGTCGAGCGCGCCGAGCATGCGCAGGACATTCTGGGCCTCGGCATAGGAGCCGGGATTGGGCGGGGTAAGGAGGGCGAGATCGTCCGGTGCCGCGCCCCAGAGGGTCAGTTCGAGGGCAAGGCCGGTCAGGTCGGCGGCTTCGATCTCGGCCGGGGGGAAGGGTAGGAGGGCGCCTTCTTCGCCCTTGGTCCAGAGGCGATAGCAGGTGCCGGGGGCGACGCGGCCTGCGCGGCCCGTGCGTTGGGTTGCTTCGGCGCGGCTTACTTTTTCGGTCACGAGGCGGGACATGCCGGAGCCGGGATCAAAGCGGGCGCGGCGGGCGCGGCCTGTGTCGACGACGACGCGGATATCTTCGATGGTGAGCGAGGTTTCGGCGATGGAGGTCGCGAGGACAACCTTGCGCCCGGAAGGTTCAGGACGGATTGCGGCGCGTTGTTCGGCAAAGGGCATGGCACCATAGAGCGGGCGGATATGGCAATCGGCCGGCAGGTTGAGGCGCGCAGCGGTGCGGCGGATTTCGCCTTCGCCGGGAAGGAAGACGAGGATGCCGCCGGTCGTTTCGCTCGCGGCCTTTTCGATCAGGCGGGTGGTGGCGTCTTCAAGCCGGTCCTGTTTGGCAAGCGGACGGTCGAGCCAGCGGGTCTCAACCGGGTAGGCGCGGCCTTCGGAGGTGATGACGGGGACATCGCCCATAAGGCCCGCGACCGGCTCGGCGTCGAGCGTGGCGGACATGGCGAGGAGGATCAGGTCGTCGCGCAGGGCCTCGGCGATCTCAAGGCAGAGGGCGAGGCCCAGATCGGCATTGAGGGAGCGTTCATGGAATTCATCGAACAACACCGCGCCGATGCCGGAAAGTTCGGCGTCGGACTGGATCATGCGGGTGAGGATGCCTTCGGTGACGACCTCAATGCGGGTTTGAGCGGAGGTCTTGCTCTCGCCGCGCACGCGGTAGCCGACGGTTTGCCCCGGTTTCTCGCCCAAGGTCTCGGCCATACGCTCGGCGGCGGCACGGGCGGCGAGGCGGCGGGGTTCGAGCATGAGGATTTTGCCACTCGTCAGGTTGGCTTCGAGCAAGGCGAGGGGCACGACGGTGGTTTTGCCCGCGCCGGGCGGGGCCTGAAGCACGGCGCGGCCCCGCGATTGCAGGGCAGAGATCAGCGGCGCGAGCGCGTCATGGATCGGCAGGGTCGTCATGGGGCCCTTATCGGGCAGGGGGCGCGGCGCGTCTAGTCTTGGCGGTTCAGGGTGGCGCGGCCTCGGCTTGTCTCGATGGTAAAGCGGGTGGCGCGCCAGATGTTGCCGGACGGGCGATACGTTACAGTCATGGGCGCGCGGGTGTGGTCGGCGAGTTCTTCAGGGGAATACCCATGCAGGCGGATATAAGCGCCATGGCAGGTCAGGCTATTGTCTGTGCGTTCGGAGGTTGTCAGGTCGAGCGCGGCGACGCGAGTGCCATCAAAGTGGTGGCGCAGGGGCGGGCAGGTGGCCTCGGGACGGTCGCGCAAGGCAAGCCAGAGCAGGGTCATGGGATCGAAGGCACCGGCCATGGCGTCCGGGGGGATTGGGGTTGCGGGTTGGTCATCGCTCTCGAAGACGTGGGGCGGTGTGGTGGAAAAGTCGATCCGGGTACGGGCCTCGCGGCGACCGGTATGCACATCGCCCTGATAAGAAAGCGGGCGGGGCATGCCGTTATGCAGAGTGCCGCGCGCGGTCATATCGAGGCGCAGCCCGGCGAAAAGATCGGCGAGGCCCGTGGTCTGAAACCGGGCGCGGCCGGCATAGGCGGTGGCGGTTTCGTTTACGGAGAGGCGAAACTCTCCGACCTTGATGCCGAGGGTATGGACCGACCAGAGCTGCTCTGCGCGGGCGGGTAGGGCGACGAGGAGAAGCGCAGCGATTACGCAAAATCGGCGGATAAAGGCATGTCGGGGTGGACATTGGGCGGGCGCGCAAGGCATTTACTTTTCCTGAAAACGAACAGCTTGAAACGAATTGCGCGTCATGTTGCGCCAGAGGGTGAAAAACGCAATGGATATCACACAGATGCGTGACAAGATTTTAAAGCAGGACCGTCGGGCGCTGGCGCGGGCGATCACCCTTGTGGAAAGCGGGCGCGAGGATCACCGGGCACAGGCGAGCGAATTGCTTGAATCTTTGCGCGGGGCGGGAAAACAGGCGCTTCGGGTCGGGCTTTCGGGGACGCCGGGGGTTGGTAAGTCAACTTTTATCGAGAGCTTCGGGATGATGCTCACGGAGAAGGGGCTGCGCGTGGCGGTGCTTGCGGTGGACCCGTCCTCGGCGCGGTCAGGCGGGTCGATCCTTGGCGATAAGACGCGGATGGAACACCTCTCGCGTAATCCCAACGCTTTTATTCGTCCGTCTCCGAGCCAATCGCATCTTGGCGGTGTGGCGCGGCGCACGCGTGAGGCGGTGGCGCTTTGCGAGGCGGCGGGGTTTGATGTCATCCTGATCGAAACCGTGGGTGTCGGGCAGTCGGAAACCGTTGTGGCGGAGATGTCGGACCTGTTCTTGCTGCTCCTTGCGCCGGCGGGGGGCGATGAATTGCAGGGGGTGAAGCGGGGCATCATGGAGATGGCCGATATTATCCTCGTCAACAAGGCCGATGGCGACCTTAAGACGACGGCGATGCGCACCTGTGCGGATTACGCGGGGGCGTTGCGTCTTTTGCGCAAACGGCCTCAGGATCCGCAGGGATTCCCCAAGGCGATGACCGTGTCGGCGCTTGAGGAAAACGGGCTTGAGACCGCTTGGGACGAGATGACGACGCTTGTTGAATGGCGGCGCGAAAACGGCCATTGGGACGCACGACGCGCAGCGCAGGCGCGGTTCTGGTTCGAGGAAGAGGTGCGCCAGGGGCTTTTGGCGAAGTTGCGGCAATCCCCGGCGCGTGAGACGATGGCGGCGATTGCGCTTGAGGTCGAAAATGGCGAGACGACACCAAGCCGGGCGGCGCGGCGGATGCTTGAGGAGCACCTTGCGTCCTGATGGGGGCAGGTTTCTAAGCGGGGGCGCATTTCCTTGCCCTGAATCACTTGACGGCACATTGAATTGGGCCTAATGACGCCAGACAAATTTCCGGGCGCTGTCCTTGGCGGCGCCTTATTGCTTTGACGGGGCCCGAGTCCCCGTGGACCGAAAAACGAGGATGAACCCATGTCGCGCCGTTGCGAACTGACCGGAAAAGGCCCGATGACTGGCAACAATGTCAGCCACGCCAAAAACAGAACCCGCCGTCGTTTTCTGCCGAACCTGAACGATGTGACCCTGCAGTCGGAAACCCTTGGTCGTGGCGTAAAGCTGCGCATCTCGGCGTCTGCTCTGCGCTCGGTCGATCACCGCGGTGGTCTTGACATGTTCCTCGCCAAGGCGAAGGACACCGAGCTTTCGGCCAACGCGCTGAAGGTCAAAAAAGAGATCGCCAAAGCACAGGCCGCTAACGCCTGATACCGCTTGTATGCGAAAGAATTCGCAAGCTCCGTCCGAGATATCGGGCGGGGTTTTTGCGTTTATGGGTGCTTCACAATCCTCCGGGGGAAGGCCTATAGTCGCGCCATGAACCGATTGCGCCAGCCCCTTGCGATTCTGCTTGTGGCCGTGCTTGTCCTGACTGGGCACAGCATGGCGATTGCGCGTGGGATGCCGATGCCTGCGGATCAGATCGAGCTATGCACCGGGTCCGGCCCGGTGATGATGGCGGTCGATGCCGAAGGCAACCCGACCGGGCCGGCGCATATCTGTCCGGATTTCAGTCTGTCGCTCTTGAACGCGGTGGCGGTGCCCGAGGTGGTGCTTGTCCGTGTCGAGGGGCGTGGGGAAAAGATCGTCGTGCCAGAAGAACGCGTGTTGCGCGTGATTCGGGGTGTGAGCACGGTGGCGCGGGGGCCGCCGGGCGCGCGGGCCTGAGGGCCTATTTCTTTTACGCACCCAATCCCAACAGACAGATCAAAGAGAGAGACGCAATGTCCTTCAAAACTTTTGCAACGGCCGCTGTGGCCGCCATCGCCCTTGCCGCCCCCGCATTCGCCGAGAGCGTCATCACGGTCAAAGACCCCTATGCGCGCGTGGCGTCGAAAATGTCGAAATCCGGCGCGGCCTTTATGGTCATCGAGAACACTGGCGATGAGGCAGATCAACTGATTGATGCCCGCTCTGAGGTGTCCAAGCTTGTCGAACTTCACACCCACAAGGAAAACGATCAGGGCGTGATGCAGATGCTGCACGTGCCGGAAGGGTTCACCATTCCGGCAGGAGGTATGCATATGCTCGCGCGGGGCGGCGATCATGTGATGTTCATGGGGCTTAATGAGGTTCTTGAGCATGGCGATATGGTTAATGTGACGCTGGTCTTTGAAAAGGCGGGCGAGGTTCAGGTTGCGATTCCTGTCGACCTTGAGCGCAAGCCGATGCACGGCATGGGGCATATGAACCATGGCGGCGGCATGATGAAGATGGACGACTAAACGTTCAGGGGCGGGGCCTGAGACACGGGGCCCGCCCGTATCCCTTGCAAAAGGGCAGGGGCCAGTTGACACAAGTCAATCACCTGCGCCCCCGATGCCGCCTATGCTGCGGCGATCCATGAGGGGGGGTCGTTATGACCGATCAGAGCGTTTTCGATATCGTTGTTGTTGGGGCCGGTCCGGCGGGGCTTGGGTTTGCGAGGGCGATGCGGGGCAGTGGCCAGCGGATCGCCGTGGTTGAGAAGCTTCCTGAAAGCGTTCTTGCCGACCCGCCAGAAGACGGGCGCGATATTGCGCTGACCCATACCTCTGAAGTGTTGATGCAGGAATTCGGCATGTGGGCGCGCCTTGATGAGGGGCGTATGGGGACGATCCGCGATGCCAAGGTATTGAACGGCACTTCGCCTTTTGCGCTCAACTTTGACTCGGACAAGGCGGGGGCGGCCTATCTTGGCCGGATCGTGCAGAACCACGAGATTCGCCGCACGGCCTATGAGGTCATTCAGGACGATACGAATGTGACCCTGATCTGTGAGGCCGAGGTTGCCACAGTGGCCACGGATGCGGGCGGGGCGACGGTGGGGCTTGCCGATGGGCGTGTCCTGCATGGCAAGCTTTTGATTGCCGCAGATAGCCGGTTCTCGGGCGTGCGGCGCAAGATGGGGTTGGCGGCAGATTCGCTCGATTTCGGGCGGGTCGTCATCGTATGCGAGATGGAGCATGACTTGCCGCATAACGATACGGCCTATGAATGTTTCCACTATGACCAGACGCTCGCCATCCTGCCGATGGCGGGGAATGTGTCGTCCGTTGTTGTGACGCTTCCGGCGGATCGGGCGGAACAGGTTATGGCGATGAGCGATGAGGCCTTTGCCGCTGATGTGGCGGCGCGGTTTGAAGGGCGGCTTGGGGGCATGCGGCTTTCAAGCCCGCGCCATCCATATCCGCTTGTCGCGGTATTGGCGCGGCGCTTTGTCGGGCATCGGTTCGCGCTTGTCGGAGATGCGGCGGTGGGGATGCATCCGGTGACGGCGCATGGCTATAACCTTGGGCTTTCGGGGGCGAACCTTCTGGCGACAGAGATCAAGGCAGCGTTGGAACGTGGCGGCGATGCGGGCGATAGTCGCGCGTTGAAACGCTATGAGAGCGCGCATCGGCGCACGGTTTTGCCGCTCTATCACGGGACGAATGCGCTTGTGCGGCTCTTTACCGATGATCGCCCGCCCGCGCG
>JAAEZB010000050.1:16713-21520 GCA_018223085.1 Paracoccaceae bacterium | reverse complement strand
GGCCTTTCGGCGGCGGCGGTTGAAGCCTATGAGCGCGAGGTTGAAGAGCTTCGGGCGCAGGTTGCGGCGCAATTGGCCGAGGCGGAAGCGCTCAAGGAAAATAGCGAAAAGACAGCACGCGAAACATTGGTTCAAGCCGCCCTGACGCGGGTGGCGGCGGCGCTTGAATCGGGGTCACCCTATGAGGCGGCGTTGATCGAGTTTGCCAATGCAAGCGGGCAAAGCGCTCCGGCGGCGCTTGCCAATCATGCGGCAGAAGGGGTTCCGACCTTGCCAGCCCTGATTGATGGCTTCCCCGAGGCGGCGCGTGCGGCATTGGCCGAGGCGCGGAAATTGCAGAGCGGCGAAGATACCGGAAGCCGGATTGGCACTTTCCTCAAGGCGCAGCTTGGGGCGCGGTCCGTCACGCCTAAGGATGGGTCGGACCCGGATGCGATCCTATCGCGTGCCGAGGCGGCGCTTAAGGATGGAAAGATCGCCACCGTTCTGGCCGAGATTGACGCCCTTCCAGCAGAGAGCCAGGCGAAACTTGCTTCCTGGCGTGAAGCCGCAGAAATTCGCGCCGCCGCACTGGCCGCCGCAGATGCTCTGGCCCTTGGCCTGACTGATTAATTAAAGGACATTTCATGCTCTGGTCGCTTGTTAAAATCCTTCTTTTTGTTGCCGCGATTGCGGGGCTTACCTATGGCGCGGGCTGGCTCATGGAGAGCGATGGCGGCGTGATGATTACGGTTGCCGGCGTGGAATACACGCTTGGCCCGCTTCAGGCGGTGATCGCGCTCGTGGTGTTTGTGGTGCTTTGTTGGGTGTTGTTCAAACTGGTGTCGCTCTTGGTTGCGGTGCTGAAGTTCCTCAATGGCGACGACACGGCGATCAGCCGCTATTTCGACCGCAACCGCGAGAAGAAGGGCTATCAGGCACTGGCCGATGGTCTCCTCGCGCTGGCGTCGGGCGAAGGGGCGACGGCGATTGATAAGGCGCGCAAGGCGGAGCGGTATCTTGGCAAGCCGGAGCTGACCAACCTCCTTACGGCGCAGGCGGCGGAAATGGCCGGGGATCGCAAGAAGGCGACCGAGGTTTATAAGAAGCTCTTGGCCGATGACTCGACCCGGTTTGTCGGGGTGCGTGGGTTGATGAAGCAGACGCTTTCAGAGGGCAAAACCGATGCGGCGCTCAAGCTTGCTAAGACGGCCTTTGCGCTCAAGCCGCGCCACGAGGAAACGCAGGATACGCTTTTGAAGCTTCAGGCGGAAACCGGCGATTGGGCGGGGGCGCGCAAGACGCTTGGTGCCAAGTTGCAGCATGGTAGCCTGCCGCGCGATGTCCATAAGCGGCGCGATGCGGTTCTGGCCTTGTCGGAAGCCAAGGATATCCTTGACGAAGAGGCGTCGGTTGAGGCGCGCGAGAAGGCCATCGAGGCCAACAAGCTTTCGCCCGATCTTATCCCGGCGGCGGTCATGGCGGCGCGGGGCTATATTGCACAGGGCAAGGCCCGCAATGCGGCACGCCTTTTGCAAAAGACATGGGCGGTGCAGCCGCATCCCGATTTGGCGGCTGCCTATGCCGAGGTTGCGCCGGATGAAACGGCGGCTGCGCGGCTCAAGCGGTTTAAGGCGTTGGTCAAGGGCACGCAGGATCATGCCGAGAGCAAGATGCTCATGGCCGAGCTAAACATCGCCGCCGAAGATTTCCCCGAGGCGCGTCGGGCGCTGGGCGATCTATATGAGACCAACCCAACGACGCGGTCACTCACTATCATGGCGGCGATTGAGCGGGGCGAGGGTGCCAGAGACGCAGTTGTCAAAGGCTGGCTTGCGCGCGCGCTGACTGCGCCGCGTGGCCCGCAATGGGTCTGTGACAAGTGCCACCATATCCATGCGCATTGGGCACCGGTCTGCGAGAATTGCCATGCGTTCGACACGCTGAGTTGGACCGCGCCGCCGGAATCGGAGGTGCGTAGCGCGACAGGGGTCGAGATGCTGCCGCTTATCGTCGGCGCGCTTGAGGATCAGAGCGAAGAGGGTGACGATGAGGACGCCCCGATCGACGCGGAGATCGTCGAAGAGGCCGATATTGTTGAGGTCGTGACGGAGGTGGATGATGAAACCCTTGCCCCCGAAGCAACCCCGAGTGTGCAGCCGGGCTTTGTCGAAAAATAACACTTTTCCAACGCGCGCCGGGGTGCTAAGAGCGCCCCGCGTGCCTCAATAGCTCAGCTGGTAGAGCAGGTCCTTCGTAAGGACAAGGTCGGGGGTTCGAGTCCCTCTTGAGGCACCATTTATCCCGATAGCTTTCGAACCTTCCCTAGAAATTGGGCTTTGACAGATGTTGGCGCATGCAGGGGTATGTCTTTACCCGATGTTCCGCATGGGCATAGTGTGTTGTAAGTGGCCGGTTCTATAAGGTGCGAATGATATGCCTCCTGAAATGTCTCCTGATTTTCCAAGCGCGCGTATGGAGACAGACCGGACCCCGGAGCGGTGGGTTCTGAGGGGGGCTATGATTGCCAACGCGGCGGCGATTGCGATTGTCAATTTCTGGATTTACCGGGCTCTTTTCGTCTATGGGCGCAACTTTCCCGAGCTTGTCGCCGAGCGCCCTGTGACGATCAGCCGGGCGATTACCGATCCCGAGGTTTCCGATCTGTTTTCGTTCTGGATCACGGTGGCGGCGATCCTGTTGCCCTTTGGGGTTGCTGTCGTGGCCGGGATTCAGGCGCGGGCGAGTGTGACGGGGTTTGGGCGCGCTGTGGCGTGGTCTATGGTAGGCTTTCAGCTTGGCTCGTCCGTTGGGATGGTTCTGCTGTCGCATTACCGGTTCCCGGACCACGACGAGGTTCACATGGTCGGGAGCTATGTCTTCTTTATCAGCCAGACCCTGATGATGATAAGCTGTGGCGTGAGTTCAGGCCATATCTTGCGCCATAGCCCCAGTTTGCCCGAGAGGCTTCGGCGGGCGAACAGGTTGCGGATTCTTGGGGTGATCGGGATCGTGTGTCTGGCGCTGCTGTATCTTGGCCTGTTTGTCGGCAAAGAACATGTATCGGGTGGTCTCTATGTGGTGGTTTACCGGATTTATACTCTCACGGAACCGTCGCTGATTTCATCCTTTCTTGGGGTGTTCGCGGTCTATTTCATCGACCTTTCTTATCATCTCGGGCAGGCTGAGCAGCGGTAATCGGGCGACTGATCGGAGGGGAGTATGGAAGACAGCGTGGATGTGGTCCTGACTTGGGTTGATGACAGTTGGCCGGGATATATGGGTGAACTGACGCAGTTTCATGGCGATCCCCGAGACCTCAATCCCAACCGCACGCGCGATAATCTTGGGCTTTTGCGCTATGGGCTGCGGTCGCTTGAGGAGTATTTGCCCAATCTTCGGCGGGTCTATCTCTTGACCAAGCGGCCACAGGTGCCTGATTGGCTCGATACCGGGCGGGAGGACGTGGTTGTCGTGCATCATGACGAGGTGATTGCGCCCGAGTATCTGCCGACGTTCAATTCCTTCTGTATCGTCAGCCATCTTCATCTCTTGCCGGGACTTGGGGAGCGGGTGATTTACCTCGAAGATGACATGATGCTGGCGTCTTTGCGGGCGGGACCGGATTGTTTCGATGCGGAGGGGCGGCCCTTTTCCTTTGTCGAGAAGGGAAGCCTTCCGAGCTGGGCCGATGTGGATCGCGAGAAGGATAGCCCGTGGAATCTTGCGCTTGCCCATACGGCGGAGGTTCTTGATGCGCGTCATGGGGAGCGGGACTGGAAGAGATTGCACCACGGGCCGCTGCCTTTCCTGCGCGATGAGTATGCAGAGGTCATGGATTGCTATGATACAGAGATTGCGGCAACGCGGGCGGAACGGTTCCGGTCCGGGGCCTGTGTCGCGCCAGAGGTTCTCTTCACGCTCGACATGATGGCGCGAGGGGCACAGATGACCGCGCCGGAGATGCGCCCGCCGATGCAGGGCTATGCGTCGATTGAGAATTTCTGGCTGGTGACGGTCGCGCAGTTGAAGTGGCTTGACTGGCGGAAACCTAAAACCTTGTGCCTCAACGACAGTTTCGGGGATCACCCGAACCCACGTGTTGAACGGCTTGTGCTCGGGTGGCTGGCGCAGCGGTTTCCGAAAAAATCGCGTTTTGAGCTTTAATAGAGCCTGTTTTTAGGGGTGACGCCTCTCTCTGTGAGGGGCATCGTGCGGTGCGTTAGGGCGGTTTTGGGCTTCTTTGGTGATTGTGCGCTGAACTTTGCCACATCCCCAGAGGAGGCCCGCCGATGTCCGAAAACTCACCGATCCTTGGATTGCCCTATATGCAGCCGTCACAGGCGCAGAAACACGTGACCCATAACGAAGCGTTGCAGACGCTTGATATGGTTACACAGCTTGTTGTGGAGGCGTTTGACGCAGATACGCCACCGACCGTTGCCGAGGAGGGAGCGGTCTATGCGCTGAGCAGTGCGCCGAGTGGCGCATGGGCTGGGCATGGCAATGAACTTGCGATCTGGCGCGCGACGGCGTGGAGCTTTGTGACCCCGGCACCGGGTTGGCGCGCTTGGGGTAAGGCGGCAGGTGATTTTCGTGTCTGGGATGGAAGCGCTTGGATCCCTGTTGAGGCCAAGACGCAAAACCTTGATGGTCTCGGCATTCAAACGAATTCCGATGCTTACAACCGCCTTGCCGTGCGCGCGCCGAGCACGCTTTTGACTCATGAAGGCGCTGGCCATCAGCTCAAGATCAACAAGGCGAGTGAAGCCGATACGGCATCACTCTTGTTTCAGTCGAACTGGACTGGATACGCCGAGATGGGCCT
>JAAEZB010000050.1:0-16238 GCA_018223085.1 Paracoccaceae bacterium | reverse complement strand
TCGAATGCAAACGGCGATTATGTGCGCTTTGCCGATGGGACGCAGATCTGCAACCGGGTTGCGGCGGTTGATGTGACAAGCGTCGCGATCCAGAACTTTGCTTTTGCCGCCAGTTTCTCTGCCGTGCCGACGGTGTCCTTTGGGCACGCTGCGCCGAGCCCAAATGCGGCGCTGTATCTCGGCAATATTCAGGCCATTAGCGGTCTTGCCGGTGGGGATCAGCACTGGACGGTGAGTCTTGCGACAGCGGGTGCGTCCAGCGATCCTAACGATGATGCTGAAAAGCTTGGGTTGACGGCGATTGGCCGGTGGTTCTGAGGAAGAGGTGTTACGAGGGCGTCAATGTTGATGCCCTCGTTTTGCGTTATCCCTTGGCACCCTGACCGCGTTTGTAGAGGTCTTCATAGCGGATGATGTCATCCTCGCCGAGATATGTGCCGGTCTGCACTTCGATGAGAACCATGGGAACCTTGCCCGGGTTTTCCATGCGGTGCACGGCGCCGAGGGGGATATAGACGGATTGGTTTTCGCTCACGAGTTGGGTGGTGTCGTCGATGGTGACGCGGGCCGTGCCCTCGACAACGATCCAGTGTTCGGAGCGGTGCACATGGCTCTGGAGTGAGAGAGCCGCGCCGGGTTTGACGACGATGCGCTTGACCTGAAACCGATCCGAAAGAGCGAGGGTTTCGAAATGGCCCCATGGGCGGTGATCGCGGGCAAAGCTCTCGGCTTGTTTGGCGCCTTTGGCCTTGAGGGCAGCCACGGCCTTCTTCACATCCTGAGCGCGGGACATGTCGGCGACGAGAACCGCGTCGGGCATGGCGACGACAAGCGTGTTTTCAAGGCCAATTCCCACGAGTTCGAGACTGTTATCCTCAGAGCGCAGGAGGGAATCGTGGCAATCGATCGCGGTGGCTGGACCCGTGGTAACCATGCCGTTTCCGTCCGGTTCGGTCTCGCGCATGACGGCTTCCCAGCTTCCGAGATCGGACCAGCCGCCGCCATAGGGCACAACCGAGAGCGCCTCGGCTTTTTCCATTACGGCGTAGTCGATCGAGATATCCTCGACCCCGGACCAGCCTTCGGGATCAAGGCGTAGGAAACCGAGATCGGTTTCGGCATTATCAACAGCGGCCTTAACCGGCGGGATCAGATCAGGCGCGTGGGTTTCAAAGGCGCGCAGGATGTCGGATACGGCGAATAGGAAGATACCCGCATTCCAGAGGTAATTACCCTCGTTCAGCATGTGTTGAGCGGTTTGGGAATCCGGCTTTTCAACAAACCGTGTCAGCGGAATCGCGATGCCCGAGCCATCGGGCGTTTCCGACAGTTCCAGATAACCATAGCCGGTTTCGGGGCGGTCTGGCGTGATGCCGAATGTGACGAGGTGGTTCTTTTCTTCGATCACGCGCAGCCCTTCGCGCACGGCCTCGTGGAACCCTTCAATATCGGGCACGACGTGATCCGAGGGCGCGACAAGCATGATTGCATCGGGATCACGGCTCTGGAGATAGAGTGCGGCAGCGAGAATGGCGGGTGCGGTGTTGCGCCCTTCGGGTTCAATCAGGACGGGGCCGGGATCAATGCCGATCTTGACCAGCTGTTCCGTGACGACAAAACGGAAATCCGGGTTGGTGAGGACCAATGGCGCGTCAAAACCATCACCACTGAGGCGCTGGGCGCAGGCTTGAAAGAGGCTCTCATCGCCAGTCAGTTTCGAGAATTGCTTGGGGAAGCTTTTGCGCGACAGGGGCCAGAGGCGCGTTCCCGATCCACCGCAGAGGATCACCGGGGTTATTTTGGATTGTGACATATGTGGTCTTCTCGAATGCTACAAAAGGTCTTGGACAAAGGCGGGCATAGGTATGCCGTTTTGCACAGTTTCGAGGAATGTGTCCGCAGTGTCCATCGCTTCCCGGATGGTGACGTCCATATCTAGGTAACGATAGGTTCCGAGGCGGCCAACAAAGGTTATGTTTTTGCTTTGTTTTGCGAGGTCCACATAGGCCGCGAGCATGGCTTTTTCGTCAACCATGCGGATCGGGTAGTAGGGAATGTCCTCGGGTCCGCAAGCGCGCGAATATTCACGGTAGCAGACGGTGTCGTCATGGGTTTCCCAAGGGGCGAAGTGTTTATGCTCGGTGATGCGGGTATAGGGCACGTCGCGGTCGCCATAATTCATCACGGCACAGCCCTGATAGTCGCCCTCATCGGTAAATTTTTCGAAATCGAGTGTGCGATAACCGAGGCGGCCGAGGGCATAGTCGAAATACCCATCGAGCGGCCCGGACCAGAAGACATGATTGTAGGCCTTGGCCATGGCGGGATCATAGAGGGTTTCGAGGGTCACCGTAATGTTCTCGTGGTCGAGAATGGCCTCGATCATCGGGGTATAGCCGTGCTCGGGCATGCCCTGGAATTTGTGGAAGAAATAGTTGTCGTCATAGTTGAAGCGCACGGGCAGGCGCTTGAGGATTGAGGCGGGAAGCTCGGTCGGGGAGCAGCCCCATTGCTTTTCGGTATAGCCCTTGAAGAAGGCCTCATAGAGATCAGGGCCGACAAATTTAAGCGCTTGTTCCTCGAAGGTCTGGGGCTCTTCGATGGATTGATCGCCGATTGAGGCGATGAAGGCGCGGGCCTCGTTCGGGCGCATGGTCTTGCCGTAATACTGATTGATCGTATGGAGGTTGATCGGCAGCGAGAAAACCTGTCCCTGCGAGGTTGTTTTGACCCGGTTCTTGTAGGGCATGAAGTTGGCAAAGCGGTTCACATATGCCCAGACCTCTTCGTCATCGGTATGGAAAATATGCGGGCCGTAGACATGCAGCATGACGCCGGTATCCGCGTCTCTTTCGGTATGGCAGTTGCCGCCGATATGATCGCGACCGTCGATAATGGTGATGTCGTGACCCGCTTCTGCGAGGTGACGGCCAATGACGGCCCCGGACAGACCTGCACCCACAAGTAGTATTTCCAAGGCGCCTCACCCCTTTCGAATGTGTTTGCGCCGTTTGTATCCGGGGGGCAGCAGGCTCACAAGGTATCGCTGGCAGAAAGGGGATAATGTCTCACTTTGATCCAGATTTATATGGCTATGATGACCCTATCCGAGATCGAAATAGATGTCGGATAGGGCCAAGTCGCCCGCGCTTACCCCGGTTAGGGCCACATGCCCACCGGTCCAGCTCAGCAGGAGCCCGTCCGAGGTCTCGCTGAGGGCGAAATCATCTATGGAGAGTCCGTCCATTTCGATGTGGAGGAAATCTTCGTCCGGGTTGAAATCGGTGATATTTCGATAGCCGGATGGGCCGGAGAAGATAAAGGTATCTACGCCTTCGCCCCCTGTCAGGGTATCGCCGCCACCTTGGGAGTAGATCGTGTCGTTGCCGTCGCCGCCGGTGACGTTGTCGCTCCCGATCTTGCCGTATTGCGATGTATCCTGCCAGACATCGTCCCCGGCGCCGAGTAGGCCAACGTCCGGGCCGTTGCCGCCAATCACGGTATCATTGCCGGTTCCAGCGATCAGGGTATCCGCCCCGGCATCGCCTTGCAGCGTGTCGTCGCCATCACCACCGAACAGTTTGTCATTACCATTGCCGCCCGAGAGGAAATCATTGCCAATTTCGCCGTAAAGCGTGTCGTTGCCATTGTGGCCATAAAGCTTGTCCCATCCAGCCTGACCATTGAGGTGGTCGTCATGCTTGCCGCCGAATAGCCGGTCGCCGCCATTGCCGCCAATGAGGCTGTCTCTCCCGTCGCCGCCAAAGAGCGTGTCATTCCCGCCGCCGCTTTTGATCGTATCATTGCCGTCCTGACCCTCGATACGATCGCGGCCGGCGTCTTTGCCTTGCGGTGTGTCGGTATAGAGGTCGTCTCCATCGCCCAGATAAGCGCGATCCGGGCCGAGGCCGCCAAGCACCGTATCGTCACCCGCGCCACCGATGAGCGTATCGGACATTTGATTGCCGACCAGACGGTCATTGCCGATGCCCCCGGTCAGATGGTCACGCCCGCCACCGCCGATAAGCGTATCATTTCCCCAAAGGCCGCTCAGAACATCACCAGCACTCGTGCCTTCCCATATGCGATCTACCACCATGGGCGGACGGTCCGGGCCGGTGATGATAGAGCCAATGATGTCGGAGCGGGTCAGGCTACCGCCGCCCTGACGGATAATCTCGGTGGTTTCGCCGCGCCAGTGGATCAGGGCCCCGGTTGGCGTGCTCTCAATGTCGAGCTCGTTTGGATCGTAGAGCATGGAATAGGCCGAAAGGTCGATCTTGTCCTTGCCTTTGTCGAAATTCTCGATTCGGTCGATTGCGCCGTCTTCGTCGAGAACGAAGATATCATTGCCGCCACCACCGATCAGCGTATCGCGCCCGGCTCCGTCAATCAGAATATCATGACCGTCATCGCCGAGGATCCGGTCGTTTCCGCTCCCGCCGCAGATAAGATCATCTGCGCCGGTGCCGATGAGTTCGGCGTTGGCGGTGCCGCCTATGAGGGTTTCGCCCTGATCCGCGACCGAGAAAGAGAGTTGAGTCAGGCCAGAGGCCGAGGAGGAGGCCGTCAGAACCTGCACCTCGTCACCGACTTGCGTTGCGGCGATGGCCGACAGGTTTTCGAGGGAAACATCGCTGCTATGGGCGTAGCTGTCGAGGTGTAGGAGCCGTCCGTTTGGCATCAGAAGGAACAGGGTCAGACCGTCATCGCCTCCGCCCGCCATAATATAGGTGCGGCCTTCAACGGTCACTGTTGAAAGGGACTGAACCTGCCCAAAGCGGGTCGAGAGGGTATCAAGCACATGATCCATGGCAATCAGGGATCCGTCTGGTGCAACACGCATGACGCTTAGTGCGCCAGCCCCGTATTCCGGTGCCGAGGACGCGATGACGGCAAAGGTTGTGCCATAGGCGGAAATGGTTTCAAGCCCGACAATTTCAGGCAGGAGGCCGAAGCCGTCCTGCACGCCGAGGCTATCAAGATGGGTAATCTCGCCGGTGTCGGTATCAAGGCAGTAGCTTGAAATACCGGTCTCGCCGCGGCTTGCGGCAAGGACAATGCGATTGCCGCTAATATCGCTGCTGGCGAGGCAGACAACATCCGTTAGATGGCTTTCATCCGTATCCTGAAGCGAGCCGGTTTGTGTATAGCTGCCATTTTCCGCCTGACTGTAGACGCCGATTCCGGTCCCACCGAACTCGGCCATGAAGACGACGCCGGTGCTGCTATCGTGCAGGGCAGAGACCTCGCCAGTCGCGCCAAGGCCTTCGATTTCGATCAGATCACCAAAGGATCCGTCATCATTGAGGACATAGCCAAAGGAGCCGGTCGCGCTACTGCCGATGACAAGAATGTCCTGCCCATCCTGCGAGATGATCGTGATCTCGCCTGAGAGGTTGAGGCTATCCGTAGGGAGGAAGGCGGTGGTTTCATAGGCCTGCGCCCCTTGGCCAGAGGTCAGTTGATAGCTCACCAGCCCGCCATTGATCCCTGTTGTCGAGATGACAACAGGCCCGTTTGCGGTCTCGACCACATGAAGATCACGAATATCCGCTGTCAGCGATGTATCCGGCGTTTCGATTCCCTGCACTACTTGTAATTTCGTCATCATACTCACCCTTTAAACCCGACCAACATTGTGCAGAGCCGAGGCGGATCGGGTGGGTTCGGAATGTGGCGAAACCGGGGAGCTTCCCTAGGAAGTAAACCGAATTTTCAGAAAGCTTAATTAGCTGTTCATATGCTCTTCATGCAGGGCGATGGCGGCTTCGAGGTCATCGAAATACTGAATCTTGCCGTTTTCGAGCACGATTCCCGCGTCGCAGAACTGCCGCACCTGTCCCATGTCATGAGAGACCATGATGGCGCTGTTGGTTTTGACGCGTTCACGGAAAACCGCCCGGCTTTTGCGTTTGAACTGGGCATCGCCTACGGCCGTGACCTCATCGACGAGGTAGGTATCGAAATGAATGCCCATTGAGGCCCCGAAGGCGAGGCGCGAGCGCATCCCGGAGGAATAGGTTCGCACGGGCATATGAAAATGCCGCCCGAGATCGGCGAAATCCTCGACAAAGGCGACGAGACTATCGGTATCGACTCCATAAATGCGGGCGATGAAGCGGATATTCTGTGCACCGGTCAGTTCGCGGTGGAACGAACCGCCAAAGCCCACCGGCCAAGAGATTGTACCTTTGTTGATGATGCGACCGGAATCGGGGGGCAGGAGGCCACCAATCATTTGCAGAAGCGTGGATTTCCCGGCCCCGTTGCGCCCCAGAAGCGCAAGCGACTTGCCGCTTGGTAACTCGGCCGAGAGATCGTCAATCACGACCTTGCGGTAGCCGTTGACCCAGTAGCTTTTGTTCAGGTTTTCAAAACGGATCATGCCGATCTGGTTCCCCCGCGCTTACCTGCGGTCCCGCAGGCTATAGAACACCAGCGTGCCCATACCCCAGAGCATGAGGAGCAAGAGACCAGCGAGCCCCGAGATCACGAAGCGGCGCGGGTATTCAGAGGATTGCGAGCGGGTCGGATTGACATAGGTCGCGAGGTAACGGCTCTGGCGGATGGCGTTTGATTTGGCCACGTCCATGGCCGCGAGCGCGGCGCGATAGGCCTCTTCGGCGAATTCGAGATCGACGGTGAGGCTCTCATATTCTGCGATGAGCGTTGGATAATCCTCGTCGAGCGAGCCAACTTCGTTCTCGGCGGTGGCAAAGGTCTTGCGCTCATGGGCAATGCGCGAGCGGATTACAGTGATCTTTTGGTGGGTTTGGATAAGGCGGGGATCGTTCGGTTTTGTCGTCTGTTCAAGAATATCCGCCTCGACGAGGGCTTCGGCGAGCTGTTGTTGAAGATTTTGAAGCACGCCAAGGCGGGTTTCAATATCAGTCTGGGGATCGACGATCTGGGTCCGGGTGCGGAATTGGGTCAGGGCGCCGCGCGCATCCTTGATCCTCTGGATGGCTTGCTCAAGATCGGCCTCGGCATAGCGCATGGCGTCCTCGCGGGCCGTTACATTGAGCGTGTTTATCATCGCCTGACTCTCGGCAACGATCTCTCGGGAGACGAGGAGGGCCTCTTCTGGCTGAAAGGCGAGGACTTCGAGGGCAATAAGCCCGTTGGCCCCCTCATAGGAGATGCGCACTACGCGCTCCCAGTACCAATGCAGGTCTTCAATGCTTGCGTCGGGCCAGAGCGAAAAGACCGGATCCGTGTCCCAATGCGCCGAGTAGAGGGCCCGCAAGTCGATTCTGGCGTCGATCTTTTCGACGATTTCCTGACTCTGGATGTATTCGTAGAGCACATCGGTATCGGCATGTGTCGAGGTCGCGGCAAAGGAGGCCAGTCCCCCGAGCAGATCGCCCGCGCCGCCGCTTTCCTCGGTGCGGACGGTAAAGCCGGTGTGAGAGCTATACTGATCGACGGCCACAGCCCAAAGATAAATGACGGTCGCCAGAACCGGCAGCAGAACAAAGGCGACAAAGCTCAGGGCGATACCCCAGTGCCGCAATTGCATGGTTGCCTTGACGGCGATAGGGCGTACATGAAGCTCAATCCGCCGCTGTTTGTTCTTGTTGGCGTGGCCCGGTTGCCTGTTGGGGCCTGGTTTTTTGTTCGGGCCAGGTTTGTTTGGTCCGGGCTTTCTCTTGCCTTGCCCGGCTTGTCCGGCCTTGGGGGCAGTGAGGTTGAGACGGCGGTTTGGACCGGGCTTGCCGGGTTTGTTCTGGGCCTTTTTGCCGTTGCCTTTGGCACCGGAACCGGCAGCGTTTGGAGTCTGTTCTGACAAGAATTTGTCCCGTTATGAACTGGTTTGCCTCGGTCTTTGACTTTCTACATACTCTGTAAATGAAACACTAGCATGGGAAAAATACGCCTGATGATCTCTCCTGCGTTGCAGCCGAAAAACCCGGCAAAGAGGCGTTTTGCCGGCGCGCGCGTCATTGCGGCCCTGATTTTGCGGGAGATGGCGACGCGCTATGGTCGGTCGCCGGGGGGGTATCTCTGGGCGTTTCTTGAGCCATTGGGCGGGATCATCATCCTGAGCTACGCTTTCTCGCTTCTCATCAGGACGCCCTCCCTTGGCACAAGTTTCATCCTGTTTTTCGCCACGGCCTACCTACCGCTTCAGGTGTATGGGAATGTCTCGAACACGACGCAGCACGCGCTTTTTTATTCCAAGGCTCTGCTGAAATACCCGGTGGTGTCATGGATGGATGCCATCCTTGCCCGGTTTTTCCTCAATGGTCTGACAAGCTCTCTGGTGACGTATATCCTTTTGGCGGCGATCCTTGCCTTTACCGGGACGCGGTCGGTTCTTGATTATGTCCCTTTGATTCAGGCCGTCGGGCTTGCGCTTTTGGTGGGGCTTGGGCTTGGCACGTTCAATTGTGTCGTCGGAGGGTTCTTTCCGCTCTGGCAGCGGCTCTGGCAGATCGTGAGTCGGCCGCTTTTCCTCGCGTCGGGGGTTTTCTACACCTATGAAGACCTGCCAAAGCTTGCGCAGGATATTCTTTGGTTCAACCCGCTCATGCATATCACGGGATTGATGCGAACCGGCGTGTTCACGACGTATCACCCGGATTATATCAGCAAGACCTATGTGGTCTTTTTCGGGTTATTCTTTCTGGTGTTCGGGCTCCTGTTCCTGCGGCGATTCAACAGGGAACTTATCAATCTTTAGGCCCAGTTAGTGACCATTCCACGATTGTAGCGTGCGGTCGTTTCAGGCGCCGCAGTAGGCCGTCGGGGATCGCGTGTCGCATCAGGCGCAGAAAGGCGCGGCGTTCGCCGCTGTGATGGCGCAGTTTCAGGGCCCATTTCGGCAGGATGATAATCAGGGCTGGCCAGAACCAGAGCCCTGCGGCCAGTCGGTAGACCAGAAGCAGATTGCGGTGGTGATAGTAGCTTTTCCACAGGGGGCGGAAGCGGTTCTCGCCTTCGCGGAGGGTCTGGTGATCGTGTTCGAATTTCAGGGAAGGATCAAAGACGATCCGGCCCCCGGCGGCGCGGAGCGACAGGGTATAGAGGATGTCGTCGCCGTAGATAAAAAGATCGCCATCGGGATAGCCGATTTTATCAACCGCGTGGCGCGAGACGAACAGCCCGACAAATGAAGCGCCGTCAACGTCTTGTGGCGTGCCGCGTGCATAGTCGGCGGTATTCAGATGAAACCCTTCGCGACCGCCACCGAGCAACGTTTTCAGGAAAATTTCCTTGTGCCAGAATGGGTTGATTGAGGGGCGGTTGATATCGCATATCCCACCGTTGGGCAGGTAGACGGCGGCGGCAATGATGTCGTAGGGCGCGCGATCCTGATCGTGAAAGGCGGCCAAAGCATCCGCATAGGGGCGTCCATCATCGTCCATGAGGAGGAGCCAGTCAGGGGAGAAATGCTGCATGGCGTGGCGCATTCCGGCCTCGAACCCGCCTGCTCCGCCGGTGTTTACGGTGCTGTGCAGGATCGACAGGCGCGGATCGGTCTGTTCGGCGAGCCATGCGGAGGTGCCGTCGGTGCTTGCGTTGTCGACGATCAGAACCTTGTAGAGATGGTCTTGTGAACTGTTGAGAAGGCGTTTGACGGTCGTCTTGAGCTGGGCCAGACGGTTATGGGTAACGACGACGGCGACCAGACGGCCTGCATTGTGACTTTGCTGCACGCTTCCCTCGCGTCTGAGCCATGGTTGGGTCCTGACTGCCCATAATTTCGGAGTATGTCAAACTGTGCGCAAATGGTAAGCATTTCGCGATCTGCGCAATAGGGTGCAGGGGCGCACATATGTATTGCGTCGGTATCGCGTATGCATTGCGACAGTGCGGATTTTCACTCCTTAAGCGCGGCATTCCGCGTCATTGGTCCCCACGCAGACGGGCTTTCGTTGACAGAAAAGCCGCCACGGGCCATGACGAAAGAAAATAAATGGTGACTGAGCAGGAGCGGTTCAGATGAAGATTGCGATGATCGGGACAGGATATGTAGGCCTTGTCTCTGGGGTATGTTTTTCCGACTTCGGCCACGAGGTCATTTGTGTCGACAAAGATCCGGCCAAAATTGAGGCGCTAAACCGCGGCGAGGTTCCCATCTATGAGCCGGGCCTTGAGGCGCTGATGGAGAAGAATGTCACCGCCGGGCGGCTTAGCTTTACGCTCGACCTCAAAGAGGCGCTTGAGGGGGTCGAGGCGGTCTTTATCGCGGTCGGTACACCGACGCGGCGCGGCGATGGGCATGCGGACCTCACCTATGTGATGGCCGCAGCGCAGGAGATCGCGGAGCTTGCCAAGGACTATATCGTTATCGTCACCAAATCGACTGTTCCGGTTGGCACCAACCGACAGGTCAAGCAGACGGTGAAGAAGGCCAACCCGGCCCTTGATTTCGATGTGGCGTCGAACCCCGAATTTCTTCGGGAAGGGGCGGCGATTGAGGACTTCATGAAACCCGACCGGGTTGTTGTTGGGGTGCAAAATGATCGCGCCGCCGAAGTCATGGCAGATATTTACCGCCCGCTCTATCTTCGGGAATTCCCGATCGTGACCACAGATCTCGAAAGTGCGGAGATGATCAAATACGCGGCAAACGCATTCCTTGCCACGAAGATCACTTTCATCAACGAGATTGCCGCGCTTTGTGAGCGGGTCGGGGGCGATATCAAGCAGGTCGCTAACGGGATCGGCCTTGATAACCGGATCGGGAACAAGTTCCTGCATGCGGGGCCGGGTTATGGCGGGTCGTGTTTCCCGAAAGATACCAAGGCGCTTGCCCGGATCGGGCAGGAGCACGCGGTGCCGATGCAGATCACCGAAACCGTCATCAAGGTCAACGAAGAGATCAAGCGGCGGATGATCGACAAGCTTCTTGATCTGTGTGAGGGCAGCTTTAACGGCAAGACGATTGCGATTTTGGGTGTGACCTTCAAACCGAACACCGATGACATGCGCGATGCGCCGGCGCTGACCATCATTCCGGCGCTTGTTGGGGGTGGGGCCAAGGTTCGGGTCTGTGATCCGCAGGGCCAGCACGAGGGCGAAGGGCTCTTGCCGGGTGTGCATTGGGTCGAGGATGCCTACAAGGCGGCGAATAATGCCGATCTCGTGGTGATCCTGACGGAATGGAACGAGTTCCGGGCGCTTGATCTCAAGCGGATGGCCAAGAAGATGTCGGTGCCGCACATGGCGGATCTGCGCAATATCTATTCGCCTAAAGATGCCAAGCGGGCCGGTTTCACGGCCTATGCGTCTATTGGGCGGGGCCAGTTTTTCGAAGACTAAGGCCGGAGGGGCCGTGGCAAAGGATGACAAGCATCTCCTGGTGACGGGTGCGGGCGGCAAGCTTGGCCGGTTGCTGCGACGGTATTGGGAGGCGAGCCCGCCGGAAGGATGGCGGGTTCACTGGGTCTCCCGGCAGGGCGGTGATTTTCGGTGGCCTTTGGAGGATGCACCAGAGGCCGAGGCGATTCTTGCGCTTTGGGGTGCCACGCCGGGGGCGTCGAATCTTGGGCTGAATGTGACGCTGGCCAAAGAGGCCATGGCGCTTGCCGAAAGATGCGGCGCGGGCCGGGTTCTGCATTGTTCGTCCTCGGCGGTTTACGGTGCGGGGACGGGTTTTGACGAGGATAGCCCGATGCGGCCGGTCACAGAGTATGGCAAGGCCAAGCGAGATATGGAGCATTGGATTGCGGAACATCCTGTTGAGGGGGTGGAGACCTGCATCCTGCGGATGGCGAATGTGATTGGGGCAGAGATGCTCTTTGCGGCGATTGAGGGGACGGGGCCGGTACGCCTCGACCAGTTCGCAGATGGGCAGGGGCCGAGGCGGTCTTATCTCTCGGTGAGCCGCTTTGCCGAGGCTGTTTTGGCCTTGTTAGAGACTGATAATATGCCCGGTGTCCTGAACGTTGCGGAGAAGGGGGCGGTCGCGATGGCGGCGCTTCTTGAGGCAGCGGAAAAGCCGTTCACATGGCAGGATGCGCCAGAGGGTGCTGTGCCGATTGTGGCGCTGGAAACCGGGGTATTAGAGACGATTCTTGGTGAAACAGGGTCGAAAACAGCCGATGACCTTGTTGCGGAGTGGCGGGCCCTTGGAGGGCGCGCGGGATGAGCCGGGTCATGGATATCGTGCTGGTGATCCTGATGGGGGTTGTCCTTGTGCCGGTGATGATCGGCGTGGCCCTGGCGATTCTGATTTTGGACGGCCGACCCGTGTTCTTTCGCCAAGAGCGGATGAAGTCGCCAAGTGAGGCTTTCACCCTTGTGAAGTTTCGCACCATGACCGTGGATCGGCAGGATGCCGGGGTTGCGGGGGGCGATAAGGTTGCGCGGATCACGCCATTGGGGCGGTTCCTGCGTCGGACGCGGATGGACGAGTTGCCGCAACTTTGGAATATCCTTCGGGGGGATATTGGCTTTGTCGGGCCGCGTCCGCCGCTCAGGCGCTATGTAGAGCGGTTCCCGGAGGTCTATGGCGAGGTGCTACGGGATCGGCCGGGTGTGACGGGGTTGGCGACCTTGGTCTTTCACCGCCGGGAAGAGGCGCTTCTTGCGCGGTGCAAGACGGCGGAGGAGACCGAAGCGGTCTATGAGCGGCGCTGTATTCCGACCAAGGCGCGCCTTGATCTCATCTATGCCAAGCACCGTAATCCCTGTCTTGACCTGCGAATGATGGCCGCCACGGTCTGGCGCAATCTGTCTCCTGTGCGGCGCTCGCGGCGTGAGATGTGAATTTTTGTATACAATGGCATACTTTTTGCATTTGTTGCCTATTTGTTCGCGTCGGCGTGATTGAATTCCCTCTGCGCCTGTTCTAAACGGGCGCCATACGACCCATCGTTCTACGGGTGTCGGAATGCGGCCCCGGGACGTGACATCGCATAGCAGTGGCGCACTTTTCGGTGCCGTCATTTTGGCTTCCAGTCATGCTGAAAGGTAGAGAAACCATGGCCGACACTTCGAACCCCGATATTATTTACACGATTGTTGACGAAGCACCGGAACTTGCCAGCGCTTCGTTCCTTCCGATCATCCGCAAGTTTGCCGATGCTGCCGATATTACCGTTGGCACCAAGGACATCTCGCTTGCTGGCCGTATCATCGCGACCTTCCCGGAAAACCTCACCGACGAACAACGCCAGAGCGACGACCTTGCCGCGCTTGGCGAGCTTGTGAAGACGGCGGACGCCAATGTCATCAAGCTTCCGAACATTTCGGCCTCGGTGCCGCAGCTTGTCGCGGCGATCGAAGAGCTTCAGGCGCAGGGCTATGACATTCCGTCCTACCCGGAAGAGCCCAAGACCGACGCAGAAAAGGCCGTGCGCGCACGGTATGATGCAATTAAGGGTTCGGCTGTGAACCCGGTTCTGCGCGAAGGTAACTCGGACCGTCGTTCGGCCAAGGCGGTTAAGAACTACGCCCAGAACAACCCGCACTCGATGGGCAAATGGGAAAAGGACAGCAAGACCAAGGTCTCGTCCATGCCGGGCAATGATTTCTATGCCAACGAAAAAGCGGCCACCATCACCGCCGATCAGGCCGGCGCGGCCAAGATCGAATTCGTCGGCAAGGATGGTTCGGTCACCGTTCTCAAGGACGGCTGGCAGCTTGACGAAGGCACCGTTGCGGACGCGACCTTTATGAGCGCCAAGGCGCTGGGTGCGTTCCTGGCCGATGCCATTGAGGATACCAAAAAAGACGGCACCATGTTCTCGCTTCATATGAAGGCGACGATGATGAAAGTGTCGGACCCGATCATTTTTGGCCACGCGGTCAAGGCATGGCTCGCGCCGGTGTTTGATAAGTTCGGTGACAAGCTTGAGGCGCTTGGCGTGAACCCGAATTCGGGTATGGGCGATCTGCTCGACCGGGTGAAGGACGATGCCGAGATCATGGCCGCGATTGACGCCGTGAAAGCGGACCGTCCGGCCATGTATATGGTCGATAGCGACAAGGGCATCACCAACCTGCACGTGCCGTCGGATGTTATCATCGACGCCTCGATGCCTGCCGTGATCCGCGCAGGCGGCAAGGGCTGGGACGAGACCGGCGCCAAGGGCGATACCAACTGTGTCATCCCTGACCGCTGCTATTCGACGATCTATGATGAGACGATCAACTTCTTCAAAGAGAATGGCGCGCTTGACGTGACCACCGCAGGTTCGGTTGCGAACGTTGGCCTCATGGCACAGAAAGCCGAGGAATACGGTTCGCATCCGACGACCTTTGAAGCGGCGGCAGACGGTGTGATCCGCGTTGTTCTTGCCAATGGCGAGACCCTGCTCAGCCATGAGGTTGAGGCCGGTGATATCTGGCGTGCCTGCACGGCCAAGAAAGCGCCGATCGAAAACTGGATCGACCTTGCCATGGACCGTCAGCGTCTGACCGGTTCGGAAGCGATCTTCTGGCTCGACGCCAACCGCGCGCATGATGCGGAGCTTATCAAATACGTGAAACCGGCGCTTGAGGCGGCGGGCGTGGCCGACAAGTTCAAGATCATGGCCCCGCGCGAGGCGACCCGCGCATCGCTTGAGACCATCACCAAGGGCGAAGACAGCATCGCGATTACCGGTAACGTGCTTCGCGATTACCTGACCGACCTGTTCCCGATCCTTGAGCTTGGCACTTCGGCCAAGATGCTCTCGATCGTGAAGCTGATGCAGGGCGGCGGTCTGTTTGAGACTGGTGCGGGCGGTTCGGCTCCGAAACACGTTCAGCAGCTTGTGGAACAAAACCACCTGCGTTGGGACTCGATGGGCGAGTTCTGTGCGCTGGGCGAGAGCCTGAACTTCCTTGCGGATGTGAAGGGCAATGCCAAGGCAGGCGTGCTTGGTGCGGCGGCGGAAGCAGCGACGCAAGGCATCCTCGACAACAACCGCAGCCCGAGCCGCAAGGTTGGTGAGCCTGACAACCGCGACAGCCACTATTGGTTCGCGCGCTACTGGGCCGAGGCGCTTGCGGCGCAGAGCGACGATGCAGAGCTTGCCGCAGAGTTTGCCCCGATTGCCAAGGCGCTTGCCGATGGCGAGAACGCGATCCTCTCGGAGCTTGCCGCGGCACAGGGCCCGGCGGCAGAGATCGGCGGTTACTACCGTCCGAGCGTCGAGCTTAAGGCGAAGGTGATGCGCCCGTCGGCGACGCTTAACGCGATTATCGGCTAATTTCGCCGGAATAGAGACTAAAAAGGGCGTCCTGCGGGGCGCCCTTTTTCATGTTTAGTAGTCTTTTTGGAAGAACAGGCCGAGGCCGCTATTTGCTTCGGAATCGGCGCTACCCTTGACGGTCAGGTTTGGCGATACATCGAGGTTAAGGCTTATGGCGCTATTGCCGGAGCCGCCGACTTCGACCTCGGTATAGATATTGTCCGAGATGTACTTGCCGGCGGTGACGCTCGTGTTGCCTTCGGCGTCGGTCTTGAGGTCGAGGTCATCGACGCCTGTGCGTTCGCGTAGGGCACCGAGCGCGTTGAAGCTGCTGCGGCCGGAGAGGGAGGCAACGGCGGCGGCGAGCTTGGCGGCTTGTATCGGGGAAATGTCGGCAAGGGTTTGCCCGAAGAACAATTGCGCCAAGGCCTCATCCTCGGCCATGTCGGGCGACGAGGATACAGAGAAGGCGGGCGCATCGGCACGCCCTTCCATGGTCAGATCAATGGTCGCTTCGGAGGATTCGGTGGTGGCGACAAGGCGGATATAGGGGATCGGGTCGCCTTGCATGCGGATCTCGCCTTCGGAGAGGTCAAACCGCTCGGCAAGGAACTCCATCCGCCCGCGCAGGAGATCAAACTGGCCGGAGGTCACGATGTTGTTGGTGTCGCCCTGAAGGCGCAACCCGCCCCCAAACTCCGCATCAAGCCCAAGGCCGCGCAGGAAGATACGATTAGGGGCGGAAATGCCAAGGTTGAGGCCGTAGGCGGGGCCAGCGCCCCCCTTGCCAGCGTCATTCAAGGCGTCGGCATAGCCACGGGTGCGGGTTACGGCGGCGGGGCTGTTGAGGTGGGTGATTTCGGGGAGTGTGGTGCTGCTCGATGAGAGGGAATTGACATGAATCTCGGTGGAATCGAGCCGCATATCGCCGGAAATCAGCGCGCCGCCAGTCAGCGGGCCGTTGATGCGCAGGTCGCCTTGGAGGATGGTTTCGACAAGGCGCTGATAGCGCAGGTGGGCGCTTGCAAAGCGGGTGGTGAGGTCGGCGTTGTAGGGGGCGGTGAGGGCGATGTTGCCGCTTAGGTCGTAGGTGCCGCCAAGGGCGAA
>JAAEZB010000133.1 GCA_018223085.1 Paracoccaceae bacterium | reverse complement strand
GCATCCGCACCACCTATCAATGGTATCACAGCTACGGCAATTGGGAGTGGGAACCGCTCACCCGCCGCAGCCCTGTCACAGGGGGCGAGATCACCCTCGGCACTGGCCCCATAGAAATCTCCGCTCCCGTGGACTGGGGCCAATATGAGCTCGTCGTGGAAACCACTAAAGGCGACTACATCGCAAGCTCGACCGATTTCTACGCTGGCTGGTATGTCCCCGCCGACACCACCAAGACCCCCGACACGCTCGAACTCTCGCTCGACAAACCGGCCTACAAACCCGGCGAAACGGCGATGCTCCGCGTTGTGCCGCGCTTTGCCGGAACGGCGCTCGTCTCGGTCATGTCCAATCGCCTGATCGCGATGCAGGCGGTCGAGGTCTCCGAGGGCGAAAACCTCATTCCCGTCCCCGTCACCGACGATTGGGGCACTGGCGCCTATGTCACCGCCTCGGTGATCCGTCCCGCCAATGCCGAAGCCGGGCAAAATCCGTCCCGCGCTCTTGGCCTTGCCCATGCCTCGATTGATCCCGGCGCGAAACAGCTTGCCGTTGCTCTCGATGCCCCGGAGATCACCGCCCCGCGCGGTCCGCTCGACGTCAAAGTCAAGGTAGATGGCGGAGCACCCGGCGAAACCGCCTATGTGACCCTCGCCGCGGTCGATCTTGGCATTCTCAACATGACCGGCTTTGACGCGCCCGATCCGTCCGAACATTATTTCGGCCAGCGTCGTCTCGGCATGGAAATCCGCGACATCTATGGTCGCCTGATTGATGGCCTGTCCGGCGAAATGGGCGCCCTGCGCTCGGGTGGCGATGCCGCAAGCGGCGCATCCTTCCAATCGCCGCCGCCCACCGAAGAACTCGTTGCCTATTTCGAAGGTCCCGTTGCCATCGGCCCCGATGGCACGGCCACCGTCTCCTTCGACATGCCCGAATTCAACGGCACCGTCCGCCTCATGGCCATCGCCTGGACGCCCAGCGCCGTAGGCCAAGCCGACACCGACGTAATCGTCCGCGATCCCGTCGTCGTCACGGCCAGCGTGCCTCGCTTCCTCGCCCCCGGAGACCAAAGCCGCCTCCTTCTTGAGATGACCCATGTCGAAGGCCCCTCAGGACGTATGGGGCTTGATGTCTCCGGCTCCGGTGTAACCCTCGCAGGCAACGTGCCCTCCGGCCTCACCCTCGACAAAGGCGCGACCGAACGCCTCTCCATCCCCGTCACCGCGACAGAGGTCGGCGACCATACGCTCCGCATCGCTCTGACAACGCCAGACGGGCGGCAACTGGTTAAATCCCTGACCCTGCCGGTGCGCGCCAACGACCCCGAGATCAGCACAACCCAACGCCTGACCCTCGCCGCAGGCGATAGCTTCACGCTTGATGACAACCTCTTTGCCAACCTGCGCCCCGGCACCGGGTCTGCCGTGGTCTCCGCCGGACCTATCGCCCGGTTTGACGCCCCCGGCCTCCTGCGCACGCTCGATCGCTACCCCTACGGCTGCACCGAGCAGATCACCTCCAAGACCCTACCGCTCCTCTATTTCAACGCGGTGAGTAGCGCACTTGGCATGGGTGATGATGCGCGGGTGCAGAAACGTATCGACGATGCCATCTCCGTCATCCTCACCCGCCAGTCGAGCAACGGTGCCTTCGGCCTCTGGCGCGCGGGGTCCGGGGATTTCTGGCTCGATGCCTATGTCTCCGACTTCCTGAGCCGCGCTCGCGCCAAAGGTTATACCGTGCCTGACCGCGCCTTCCGCACCGCGCTCGACAACCTGCGCAACCGCGTGAACTATGCCGCCGATTTCGACAAGGGCGGCGAAGACGTGGCCTATGCGCTCATGGTCCTTGCTCGCGAAGGTGCCGCCAATATGGGCGACCTGCGCTATTACGCCGACGTCAAGGCCGTGGCCCTCGCAACCCCGCTCGCCGCCGCCCAAATCGGCGCCGCGCTCGCCTTTTACGGCGACCAGACTCGCGCCGACCGCATGTTCGCCCAGGCTGCGCGTATGATGGATGGCCGGATGCAGGACGCCGCAAGCCCCCTCTGGCGCGCCGATTACGGCACCAACCTGCGCGATACGGCGGGCCTCCTGACCCTCGCTGTCGAAGCAGGTAGCGACCGGATTGACCGCGATGCCCTCTCGGCGCGGATCGGATCGGCCAACCGCGCCCTCTCGACCCAGGAATCCGTCTGGTCTCTCATGGCCGCGCACGCCCTGATCGCCGATGAGAGCACCCAATCCCTGACGGTGAACGGCACCCCGCAAGACGGCCCGCTGATCCGTAGCTATGAAAGCGCCATGGCCCTCGACCCGCTTGCCATCCGCAACAACAGTGCGCGCGACACCTACCTGACCGTGACGGCCCTTGGCGTGCCCGATTACCCGCTCGCCTCGGGCGGCTATGGCTACAAGATCACCCGCAGCTACTTTACCCCCGAAGGCAAGGA
>JAAEZB010000049.1 GCA_018223085.1 Paracoccaceae bacterium | reverse complement strand
GCACGCTGGCGCGCAGGGCGCGGGCCTCGCGGATAAAGGGGGCAGAGCCGACAAGATAGCCAAGCCGCAGCCCCGGAAACAACGATTTGGAGAAGCTTCCGACGTGGATCACCCGGCCATCGGTATCAAGCGATTTCAGCGCCGGGGAGGGCGTATTGAGGAAGGACATTTCGAATTCATAGTCGTCCTCGACAATCACCGCGTCGATGTCGCGCGCCCGTTGCAAAAGCTGTTGGCGTCGCGCCATGGGCATGGTGGCGCTTGTTGGGCATTGGTGGCTTGGCGTGGTGAAAATAACGTCGCTTTCCTCTGGGATCGCCTCGGGCGGCAGGCCATCGCGATCCACATCCACCGAGGCCACATGGCAGCGCGACTGGGTCAGGATATCGCGCAGGGCCGGATAGCAGGGGTTCTCGATGGTGGCGGTGCGGCGCTGGGTCAGGAGCACCTGCGTCGCCAGCCAGAGGGCGTTTTGCGCGCCAAGGGTAATCAGGATTTCGTCCGGATGCGCCCGAATTCCACGTCGGGGCAGGGTATTGCGGGCGATGAATTCCACAAGCTGGGGATCGTCGCGATCGTAGTAATCTGTGGTCAGGGCAGTGAAGTCTTTCTGGCCCAATGCGCGCAGCGCGCAGAGCCGCCAATTGGCATGATCGAACAGCGTTTGATCGGTCTGACCATAGATGAAGGGATAGCGAAAACTTGCCCAGTCATGGGGCTTTTCCGGGGTATCGCCCTCGGAAAAGCGCCGCCCGGTGATGCGGGTCCAGTCGACAAGGTCTTCGCCGCGCGGCGTCGGGGTGTAAACTGGTGGGACGGGCGCGTTTTCAGAGACGAAATAGCCCGAACGGCCCTGTGAAGTCAGGTAGTCATTAGACAGAAGTTCGGTATAAGCCAGCGTCACTGTGATCCGGCTCACCCCGAGGTGGGCAGCGAGTTTGCGGCTTGAGGGCAGGCGTTCGCCCTTGTGCAGGCGTCCCGATAGGATCGCCTCGGCGATCATCTCCTGAATCTGGGCCTGAAGCGTGCCTTGGGATTGTGGAGAGAGAAAGAAGGTTTCGACGGGAATAGCCATGGACGCGAGGATAGTCTGGACTTATCCCGCGCGCAATCTGGCGTGATGGTTTGAGCCTAACGATCCAGCTTTTGCAGAAGGTTTGCCCGCACGGCGGGCCATTCATGGGCAAGGATGGAATAAACAGCCGTATCGCGCAGGGTTCCGTTCGCCATGAGTGTGTGATTGCGCAGGATGCCGTCAAGCTTGGCCCCGAGGCGTTCGATGGCGCGGCGGGATTGCTGGTTCATGAAATGGGTGCGGAATTCGACGGCGATACAGTCGAGGGTGTCGAAGGCGTGGCCGAGCAAGAGCAACTTGGCCTCGGTATTGAGGGGGCCGCGCTGCACCGATTTTCGATACCAGGTCGAGCCGATTTCGACCCGACGGTTGGCTGCGTCGATGTTCATGTAGGTGGTCATCCCCACGGCCTGTCCGCCGGGCAGGAGCACGGCGAAGGGCAGCATGCTACCTGCTTCCTGAAGCACAAGGCGGTGGTCGATCTCGGCGGAGATCCCTTCGGGGGGCGGCACCATCGTGTACCAGAGCTTGTGCAGGTCGCCATCTGCCGTTGCCTCGGCGAGGTCGCTGGCGTGGGTCCGGGACAAGGGGGCGAGGGTGACGTGCTGTCCTTCGAGGGTCACGGGATCGGGCCACATAGGGGTGTCCTTTCAATAAATAAGGCCGGGACGGATGCCCCGGCCTTGTCGTTTTGGGCAGTTGTTGGTTAGCCAAAGACCTTGGTCAGGGCTTTGTCGACGGCGTTGGTGATGGCGTCGATATCGGCCGCTGTGGCGATCAGGGCAGGCGAGAAGCAGAGCACGTTGTTGCGCTCTGGCACTGAACGGTTCGACGCGCCGATGATGACGCCGAGCGCGCCGCATTCGCCCACCACACCGCCGATTTCGGCCTCGGAGACCGGCTCTTTGGTCGTGCGATCCTTGACCAGCTCGATGCCCTGAAACAGGCCGATGCCGCGCACGTCGCCGATCACGTCGTGCTTTTCCATCAACGCAGTGAGGTTCGCGGTCAGGCGTTCGCCCATGGCGGTGCAGTTCTCAAGGAGGCCTTCATCCTCGATGATGCGCATGTTTTCGAGCGCCGCAGCGGGGCCACCGGCGCAGCCGCCGAAGGTCGAGATGTCGCGGAAATGATCGAGCTTGTCCGAGGGGTTCGATTTGAACATATCGAAGACCTCTTCCGTCGCCACCATACAGGCAATCGCCGCATAGCCCGAGGCAACACCCTTGGCCATGGTCACGAAATCAGGTTTGATTCCATAGTGTTGATAGCCAAACCACTGGGTGCCGGTGCGCCCGACGCCGCAGACGACCTCGTCGATATGCAGCAGGATGTCGTATTGGTTGCAGATTTCCTGCACGCGTTCCCAATAACCCTCAGGGGGGGTAATCACGCCGCCACCGGCGGTCACGGGTTCGAGGCAGAGACAGCCAACAGTCTCGGGGCCTTCGCGCAGGATCACTTCTTCGATCAGGTTTGCAGCGGCAATGCCGAAGTCGCGACCCGAGAGATGACCAAGGCCAAGCTCTTCCTTGCGATACTCCATGCAGTGGGGCACGCGGATGAAATCAGGGGCGAGCGGGCCGTATTGCATGACGCGTTCGTCTTGGCCGCCGGCGGACATGGTGGCGAGGGTGCCGCCGTGGTAGTCGCGGTCGCGGAAGAGGATCTTGGTTTTCTTGCCGCCATATTTTTTGTGCGCGATCTGGCGCACCATTTTGAAGACCTTCTCGTTCGCCTCGGAACCCGAATTCGTGTAATAAACACGGCTCATGCCGGGCATTTTCTCGATCAGTTTCTCGGCAAAGAGAGCGCCGGGGATAGAGCCTGCGGCCTGAGCGAAATAGCACATCTTCATCAGCTGATCGTGGACGGCCTGGGCGATGCTTTCGCGGCCATAGCCGACATTGACGGTCCACACGGCACCGGAGACGGCGTCGATGTATTCTTTGCCGTTTTGATCCCAGACGCGCATGCCTTTGCCTTCAATGATGATACGGGGATCACTTGTTTCAAAGGGTTTGTGCTGAACAAGGTGGTGCCAGACATGGGCCTTGTCCGCGGTGACGACCTTTTCGAGATCATTGCTATTCAGTTTGCCATCCATGGGGCACCTCGCTTTTGCCGGAAGGGTGGGTAAATCCAAACGCCTCGGATGATTCCGATGCGGCTTGGCCATATGCTCACCTCAAAACGCGGTTTTGCGTTAGGTCCAGAGGAGGGTGAGAGATAGGTCCAATGGGGGATTCTGCCTCTGAGGCACATTTTTGCAGGAGGAGTGCAAATTTTCCGGGCAGAAGGAGATTCGGGCGCAAAAGTTAACACAGATGAGGACGCGAAAACGCACGTCTGTATCGCGTCGGTATTACGTCGGTATTGCGGTGGTGGGGTCTTGCGGCAGGGGCGGTTTAACGGGACGGGCGGGGGTGTCATGCCTTTGAAAGGAAACGGTTCGGAATTTTTCAGAGATTCCGGGCGTGTCGCGCAAGTGAGGCGTGTGGCGCGCTAGCGATGGACTCGGCCTCAAAGCCGCGATAATCAGGCCCGACTATGGCCAAGAAAAACGCGAAAAACTCAGACCCCAATTACAAGGTCATCGCCGAGAACCGGCGGGCCCGCTTCGATTATGCGATCGAGGAGGATGTCGAATGCGGTATCATCCTTACCGGGTCCGAGGTCAAATCCCTGCGCGAGAACAGCGCCAATATCGCCGAGAGCTATGCGGCGGTTGAGGATGGGGAACTTTGGCTCGTGAATTCCTATATCGCGCCTTATGACCGGGCGATGTTTAGCCATCAGGAGCGCGCGCGTCGCAAGCTCCTCGTGAGCCGCAAGGAGCTTGCCCATATGTGGACCGCGACGCAGCGCAAGGGGATGACCCTTGTGCCGCTGGTGATGTATTTCAATCACAAGGGTCTTGTGAAGATTAAGATCGGCATCGCCAAGGGTAAGAAAGCCCATGACAAGCGCGCCACCGAGGCCAAGCGCGACTGGGGCCGCCAGAAACAGCGGCTCTTGCGGCACGGCGAGTAGGGCCCGAAGGCCCCACCCTTTTCAGATCAGTCAAACCGATAGCCGGAGGCGGTCACGCCACCGAAGATATTCTTTTGGTGGTAGATGCGTGTGGCCTTGCCGGATTCGGCGGCGCCGAGGGCGGCGAAGATCGGGGCGAAGTGGTCTTCCTTCTCGTGGCAGGTGCGGGCGTGGGGTGCGGTTTCCCAATCAAGGAGCGCCTTGGTGCGGTCTTCGGGGGCAAGGGCGAGGGCCTCGTCAAGCCACGTGTCGAACGCCTCGGACGGCACGCGGGCGGTCGGGTTCATGAGCTTGAGGTTATGATAGCTCAGGCCCGAACCGATGATGAGCACGCCTTTTTCGCGCAGGGGCGCGAGGGCGCGGCCCATGGCGAAATGCGCCGCCGGATCATAGCCTTTTTGCAGCGAGACCTGAAACAGGGGCACGTCGGCCTGTGGGTACATGATGTGGAGCGGCACGAAGGTGCCGTGGTCAAAGCCTTGGCTGCCATCAAGGCGCGCGGGCAGGCCGGCGGCGGCGATGAGGTCGGCGGCTTCCGTGGCGATGTCGGGCGCGCCGGGGGCGGGGTAGGTGATTTCGTAGGTTTCGGGCGGAAAGCCGTAATAGTCATATTCCATCGGCGGTTTGGCGGCGGACATGACGGCAAAGGCGTCGTCCTCCCAATGGCCAGAAATGGAGAGCACGGCCTTGGGTTTTTCCGGCAGTTGGCCGGGCATGTCGCGGAGCGATGCTTCGAGCGGGGCGAATTCAGAGCGCCACGCAGGCAGCCACGGCCAGGGGCCGCCGCCATGGGAGATAAAATAGGTGGGCATGAGGGACATGGGAGATTCCGTTCGCATGACTGTTTCGATGCGAGGAATGTAGGCCTGTGCGAATGTGCGCAAAAGTCCCGTGATTGCACAGGTGTTGTGCAGGGTTGCTTAGTCGTCGTCGAGTTCCTGTGCGCCGGACCACCCGGCACCGCGGGCGCGGTTCATCGCCTCTGATTGGATGCGCAGGTAGTTGGCGCGTATGTCGTCGGGCAGGGCACCGACGCGAAAGCCATATTTCTCCCATTCGGCATTGGCGCGGGTCCAAATCTCTTCGATCTGATGCGCGCGCCAGCCTTCGCAGGTCTCGTCCTCGGGGATGAGGCCAAAGGCCCAGGCATCGCGGATGATCTTGCCGGTGTCGGTCATGCCGCCGTTGATGTCTTTGTCGATGCCGACATATGTCTTTGAAGGAAGCATGGGTTACCTCGTCAGGGTCGCGAACAGCGTGGGCAGCTTTTCGGGCAGGCGGGCCACGTGGTCGACGATGGTATAATTGTTCTCGCCGAAGATGCGTTTGACGTAGCTATCGGCGTTGGGGTCGAGAGTCAGACAGTAGCTATGCACCCCTTTGGCGGCAAGCTCCTCAACGGCCTTGCGGGTATCGTGGCGCAGGTGTTGCGGATCGCGTTCGTCGATGTCGGCGGGGGCACCGTCGGTGACAAGCAGGATGAGCTTGCGGCGCTCGGGTTGTTTTAGGAGGCCCGCAGCGGCATGGCGCATGGCGGCGCCCATGCGGGTTGAGAGGCCGCCTTTCATGCCATCAAGGCGGGCTTTGGCCTCGGCGTCGAACTTTTGGCCGAAATCCTTGAACTTGTAATAGTGCACGTCGTGGCGGCCATCGGAGGCAAAGCCGTGCAGGGCGAAGGGATCGCCGATGCCGTTAATGGCGAGCGAGACCAGCGCCGCCGCCTCGCGGGTCAGGTCGAGGATGGTCTTGTCGGAGCCTTCCATCGTGTCGTTGGTGCTTTCCGAAAGGTCGAGGAGCACGGTCACGGCGAGGTCGCGGGAGTTGATGACATTGCGCATGGTGATGCGGGTGTCGGGCTGCGCGCCCATGCGGATGGCGATCATGGCGTCGACGGCGGCGTTGATGTCGATCTCGTCACCGTCTTCCATGCCGCGCACGCGTTGGACGCCTGCGGGGGAGAGCATGTCGATGATATGGCGGATGCGGCTTGCGATGGGTTTGTGTTCAAGGAGAATGTCGTCGACCGTGGTCGGGTCGCCCTTGGTGGCGCGGCGCTCGTAGACCGTTGTCCAGTCGGGGCGGAAGAGCTGCACCTGATGGTCCCATTCGTGGTAGTGGTAGGGGGCGGAGATGGGTTCCTTGCCCCACATCTCGTTGAAAGAGGTGGTGGCTTCGCCTGCGTCCTCGTAGGGGCGGAATTCGTCTTTGCAGACCCAGATTTCCTGTGCGTCGTCGCCAGCGAGTTCGGTATCGACCTCGTGCGCCATTTCCATGACCGAGACGTATTTGCGGGTCTGGCGCTGGGAGGCGGGGGTGTAGCCGCCGGAGGCGGTCCAGTCGGTCTCGGAATATTGCCAGATCAGGCGATTGTCGTCGCGGTAGGGGATGCGCAGAGATTGCAGGATGCGCAGGGAGGGCACATCGCGGCGGGCGGCGAAGAGGTGGAAGAGTTCGAGGCCGAGGTGCCAGGAAAACATGTTTTCGGCCTTGTTAGGCTCTATTTCGGCATGAAATTTGTCGGCCAGTGTGTCGAGGTCGGCGTCGCCTGTGGGGAAGGTCGGATCGTTGAGGCGGCGGGCGAATTTCTCCAGCGCGAGGACAGTGGGGTGTTCGGGCTGCGTGTCATATTCCAGCGCCAAGAGGCGGCCCCAGAGCTTGGCGAGGCCGGGGAAATCGCGGGCGGCGAGGTATTCGACGCGGGCGTCTTCGATCAGGCCGATAAAGACCATTTGCGCCTGAGACAGTTCTTCGCCGGGGATGGCGGCGGTGGTGTAGTGCAGATGCGCGGCCTGATGGGCGCCCATGGCGCGGTAGAGTTCCACCCCGGTCAGGCCGTCGATGTCATCCACGGCGTCGGGCAGGTGCATCACGTGTTGGTCGATATAGGGGCGGAAACCTTCGTAATCGGCGGCGGTTGGGCGCAGGAAAAAGTCCCGACCCCAGAGGGCGCGGAGGTAGAAATTCAGTTTGCGCTGGGTGTCGATAAAGAGGGTGCCCCGGCGTTCTTGTTGCAGGACTTTGCGGGAGTCGGGGCTTTTGAGGGCGAAGTAATCGCCAAGGCGGGGCAGGTCGCGGCGATAGGCGTCGGCCCCATAATTGGCCCAGCGGCGCAGGCCGGAGAGGGTCAGTTTGGAGAGCAATTCGTCGATGACGCCGAGCATGGGGCGCAGGCCACGGGCGGATTTGGCGGAAAGCTGATGGATGAGGTTCAGGTAGCCGCGCAGGAGATCGGCATCGCCAAGGCGGCGGGCGGCGGTGGGCAGCGAGGCAAAGAGAAGCGCGATGACCTCGCCCGAGGTCATGGAGGAGAGTTTCATCGCCGCGCCGAGGCAATCGCGGATCACGTCCTCGCCGCATTCCTTGACCACGGCGGGCATGTTTTCGAGCCATGCCAGCACAAGATCATAACCGCGCCCAAGTTTGCACAGGCCCTTGGCCCCTTCCATGTAATCGGCGAGGCCTTGGGCCGACATGACGCGGGCGGCGTCGTGAAAGGTTGCTTCGAGCGTGTCGAAGATTTCAGGCGGGGCCTTGGCGAAACAGTCGCGGTAGTCTTCGAGATTGACGGTCATCGGTCCTGTCTCCGTGGTTAGACGAAGAAGGTTTCCACGGCGGCCTGAAGCGTCTGGCGCATGTCGGGGTCGTCGGTGAGCGGGGTGACGAGGGTCATCAGGCAGGCGGCGTTGGGATCGACGCCTTCGGCAATCATCTGACCGGCGTAGACAAGCAGGCGGGTCGAGATGCCCTCATCAAGGCCATGGCCCTTGAGGTTGCGGGTGCGGTGGGCGACCTGCACGAGCTTGCCAGCGGTTTCGGCATCGACGCCGGTTTCGCGGGTCACAATCTCGGCTTCAATCTCGGCCTGCGGGTAGTCGAAATCGAGCGCGGCGAAGCGTTGCTTGGTCGACTGTTTGAGGTCTTTCATCAGCGATTGGTAGCCGGGGTTATAGGAAATCACGAGTTGGAAATCGGGGTGAGCGTTGATGATCTCGCCCTTTTTATCAAGCGGAAGCTGGCGGCGGTGGTCGGTCAGGGGGTGGATGACGACGGTGGTATCCTGCCGGGCTTCGACGATTTCGTCGAGGTAACAGATCGCGCCAAGGCGGGCGGCGGTTGTGAGCGGGCCGTCCTGCCATTTGGTGCCGTCCTTATCGAGAAGGAAACGGCCCACGAGGTCCGAGGCGGTCATGTCCTCGTTGCAGGCGACGGTGATGAGGGGGCGGCCAAGTTTCCAGGCCATGTATTCGACAAAGCGGGATTTTCCGCAGCCCGTAGGCCCCTTGAGCATAACGGGCATCCGGCGGGCATAGGCGGCCTCGTAAAGGGCGTCTTCGCCTGCGCTCACGCGGTAGAAGGGTTCCTTGGCGACTTTGAACTGGTCGATGTCATGCGCGGTCATGGAATGCTCCCTTATGAAGGCGTGGGGTAGGGGAACCGCGGCCCGAATGGAGGCGGGCCGCGGTGGAAACGGTCATATCAGACGGGTTTACCGCGATAGATGACCATCTCGGCGCCCTTGGACTGGGCGTAGTTGTCATATCCGACGAGGCGGACATGGTTGTTCGGGTGTGCCTTGTGGCAGGCCTCGGTCTCGGCGAGGATGCGGTCGACATCGGTTTCGCCGAACATCGGCAGTTTCCACATATACCAGTAGCTGTCGGTGGCGTTCTCCGGCTCGGTATGTTCGACGGCCGGGTTCCAACCTTTGGAGACGATGTATTCGACCTGTTTACGGGTCTGTTCGGCGGTCATCTCGGGCAGGTAGGAGAAGGTTTCGAACTTGCGGCTTGTGACGTCGGCGAGCGACGATTTGTAGTCCTGCATGTCAGTCATGGATCTGTCCTTTCGGATATCTTGGTCTGGGTCGGCCCCAAAAGCGGGGCCGACAGGAAGGCACGGGATCAGCGGTGCTGGGTGTCCAGCTTGTCGACGGTGTCGAACTCGAACTTGATCTCTTTCCAGGTTTCCATCGCGGTCGCGAGTTCGGGCGAGGATTTGGCGGCGTTGGTCAGGATGTCCTTGCCTTCCTTTTCAAGCTCGCGGCCCTCATTACGGGCCTGCACGCAGGCCTCAAGCGCGACGCGGTTGGCGGCTGCGCCTGCGGCGTTGCCCCATGGGTGGCCGAGGGTGCCGCCACCGAACTGAAGCACCGAGTCATCGCCGAAGATCGAGACCAGCGCCGGCATGTGCCAGACGTGGATACCGCCCGAGGCGACCGGGAAGACGCCCGGCATGGAGCCCCAGTCCTGATCGAACATGATCCCGCGCGAGCGGTCTTCTTTGTTGTAGCTGTCGCGCATGATGTCGATCCAGCCCAGCGTCGCTTCGCGGTCGCCTTCGAGCTTGCCCACGACGGTGCCCGAGTGCAGGTGATCGCCACCCGAAAGGCGCAGCATCTTGGTCAGCACGCGGAAGTGGATACCGTGGTTGGGGTTGCGGTCGATCACGGCGTGCATGGCGCGGTGAATGTGCAGCAGCATGCCGTTTTCGCGGCACCAGTTGGCCAGACCCGTGTTGGCGGTAAAGCCAGCGGTCAGGTAGTCATGCATGATGATCGGCGCGCCAATTTCCTTGGCGTATTCGGCGCGTTTATACATCTCTTCCGGCGTCGGCGCGGTCACGTTGAGATAGGAGCCTTTCTTCTCGCCGGTTTCGGCCTCGGCCTTTTGGATGCCTTCCATCACGTAGTCGAAACGGTCACGCCAGCGCATGAAGGGCTGCGAGTTGACGTTTTCGTCGTCCTTGGCGAAGTCGAGACCACCGCGCAGCACCTCATAGACGGCGCGGCCATAGTTTTTGGCCGAGAGGCCGAGCTTGGGCTTGATGGTGCAGCCGAGCATGGGGCGACCGTATTTGTTGAGCTTGTCGCGCTCGACCTGGATACCGTTCGGGGGGCCACCACAGGTCATGACATAGGCGCGCGGGATGCGGACATCTTCGAGGCGCAGGGCGCGCACGGCTTTGAAGCCAAAGACGTTGCCGACCAGCGAGGTCAGGATGTTGACGACCGAGCCTTCCTCAAAAAGGTCGATCGGGTAGGCGATGAAGGCATAGAAGGCGTCATCATTGCCGGGCACGTCTTCGATCGCGTAGGCGCGGCCCTTGTAATAGTCGAGATCGGTCAGAAGGTCGGTCCAGACGGTGGTCCATGTGCCGGTCGAGCTTTCGGCGGCGACGGCGGCGGCGGCTTCTTCGCGCGGCACGCCGTCCTGCGGGATCACTTTGAAACAGGCAAGGAAGTCCGTGTCGAGCGGCGTATACTCCGGCATCCAGTAGGTTTCACGGTAGTCCTTCACACCGGCGTTGTAGGTCTTTTTGTCTTGGGGCATCTCGTTCTCCTCCCAATGGTCGCGCTTCTGGGGTCGAGTCTTAGGGAGGGGATAAAATAAATAACACTAGATTGTTTTGATAATATCCATAGAGTAATTCCTATGGCTAAGATCATCCCCCCTACGGTTCAGCAATTGCGCCTTTTCGAGGCGGTGGCGCGGCGTGGGTCGATCACGCGGGCGGCGGAGGAGGTCAACCTCACGCAGCCGACGGTGTCGATGCAGGTCAAGGCGCTTGAGGGGAAGGTCGGCATGGCGTTGACCGAGCAGGTGGGCAAGGCGCTTCATCTGACCCATGCGGGCGAGGAGGTCGCGGCGGCGGCGCGGGATGTGTTGGAGCGCCTTGCCGATATGGAAACGGCGCTTTCGGATATGCAGAGCGAGGTGGCGGGGCCAATTTCCGTCGCGGTGGTGTCGACGGCGCGGTATTTCCTGCCACAGCTTTTGGGCCGGTTCAAACGCGCCTATCCCAAGGTCGAGCCACGGCTTCAGATCACCAACCGCGAGACCCTTTTGCAGCGCATGGAAGAGAACCGCGACGATCTCTATATCATGGGCCAGCCGCCGGAAGAGCACGCGGTCATTGCCGAGCCGTTCCGCGAGAATATCATCGTGCCGGTGGCCTGGGCGCATCATCCGTTGGCGGGGAAAAAGAACATCCCGCTGGCGCGGATCGCCGAGGAGAATGTCATCCGTCGCGAGGTCGGGTCGGGGACGCGCAAGGCGGTGGAGCGGCTTTTTCAGGAGCGGGGGCTTTCGCGCCGGACGCATATGGAATTCGACGATAGCGAGGCGATCAAACAAGGCGTCATCTCGGGGTTGGGAATCGGCTTTCTTTCGATTCACGCGCTGCGGCTTGAGCTGGCTTCGGGGGAGATTGCGGTGCTCGATGTGGAGGGTTTCCCGCTGCACCGGCGTTGGTACGCGGCGCATCGAAAAGAAAAACGCCTGACGGGTGCGGCGCGCACGTTCCTTGAATATCTGTTGCAAGACAGTGATTTAGAGGTCGGTCTGCACAAGAATTAAGGCCTCGTGCAAGGCAAGTGCCCGGCGCATGACGCGGCGTCATGGGGGTGTGCGCATTTGACAGCATACCCGGTAGTATGTTTGCTTCCTCCCAACGTGAACGACTGCTAGGGGAGGAACGCAGTGGTGTCGCTTGCCGTTCAAACCCGTAAACCTGAACGCTACGAGGAGATCCTCGGGGCGGCGGCAGAGTGTTTCTGTCAGCAGGGGTTTGCGGCTACGTCCATTGATGCGGTGGCCCGCTACCTCGGGTCGACCAAGGGGCGTATCTATCATTACTTCCCGTCCAAAATGGACCTGTTCAACGCGGTGCGTGACCGGGGGATGGAGCTTTCGTTCGAGTCGATCCGGCCCGGTTACGAGGCCGAGGCCAGCGCGGTTGATCGGCTTGCCCTGATGGCGCATGGGCAGTGCTATGCGATGATGGAGCATATCGCCTATATGCAGGTGCTTCTCGACGGGTTGCGCCAGCGCCGGTATGGCGCGACGACGGAATTTCAGCGCAAGGCAATGCAGCGCCATCTTGAACAGCGCGATGACTTTGAGGCGCGCTATATCGAAGTTCTCAAGGCGGCCGTGGCGGAAGGTGCTTTGCGGATCGGGGAAATGCGCCTCGTGTCGCGTAGTTTCCTTGCGGCGGTGAATGCGCCGGTGTTCTGGTTCGTGCCGCGCGAGGATGACGACCCGGAAAAGCTCGGCCGGTTTGCCGATGAGATCACTCAATTCGCCATGCAGGGGCTTGGGGTCGATTGGACGTCCGAGCGGATGCAGGCCATGCATAAATTGAAAGAGGGCGCGTATGTCTGAGTTGCCGAAAACCATGCTGGCGGTGTTGCAGACGGGGGACGGGTATTCCGGCACTTCGGAAGGGCCGCAGATTGACGATGCGGCGCGTTACCTTGAGACGGCGGACATTCCGGTGCCGACGCCGGGGGCGGGGCAGGTTCTCATACGGGTGCGTATGTCGTCGGTGAACCCGTCGGATTTGCATTTTATCAAAGGCGAGTATGGCCAGCCGCGCGTCAAGGGCGCGCCGGCAGGGTTCGAGGGCTGCGGCGATGTCGTGGCGGCAGGCGAAGGCGCGGAGGCCCTTGTCGGTCAGCGCGTGGCGTTTGTCGTGGCGATGGGCGGCTCCGGGGCCTGGGCGGAATATGCGCTTACGGATGCGATGATGTGTGTGCCGCTGCGCCCGGACCTTCGGGACGAGGATGGCGCGGCACAGATCGTCAATCCGATGACGGCCATGGCCATGGTCGATATTGCGCGGCAGGAAGGCGAGAGTTTCGTTGTTTCGGCCGCGTCGAGCCAGCTTGGGAAATTGATGGTGTCTCTGGGGCGTGATCTTGGTCTCAAGCCGATTGCCATGGTGCGCCGGGAGGCGGCGGTGGCGATCCTCAAGGACAAGGGCGCGGAGGAGGTTCTTGTGACCTCGGACCCCGATATGGTTCAGAAATTCGCGGCGATCAGCAAGACGCTCAAGCCGCGGGTGTTTCTTGATGCGGTGTCGGATCAGCTCTCGGAGCAGGTCTTTGTTGCGATGCCGAACGGGGCGCGTTGGGTCAGCTATGGCAAGCTCGACCCGGAGCTGCCCAAGCTTACGCAAATGGGGCAGCTCATCTTCATGGGAAAACGGATCGAAGGCTTCTGGCTCACGACCTGGATGCGGACAACGCCGCCCAAGGATCAGATGCGTGTGATCGGCGAAGTGCAGGCGCGGTTTGTCGATGGACGCTGGACGACGGACGTTTCGGCCCATCTTGGGCTTCGTGACGTGGTGTCACAACTCGCAGAATCTTTGAAAAATACGGACGGAAAGGTGATGATCTCACCATAACGCTTGCGGTGTCCGACTCGGGGAGGAGTCGGCCCAAGGGGAACGTTGCCGGGAAAACCCGGCGCAGGGAGGAAAAATTGGACACTTTACAGCTCTTGATAAGCGGGCTGGCGAATGGCTGTGTTTACGGCCTTATCGCCCTTGGCTTTGTCCTGATCTACAAGGCGACGGAGGCCGTGAATTTCGCCCAAGGCGATTTCATGATGCTTGGCGCCTTTGTCACCATTGGATTGACCAACACCGACTACATGGGGTTGCCGTTCTGGATGGCGCTGCCGATCTCGATCGGGATCATGGCGCTTCTGGGGTATCTGGTGGATCGCTTTGTGATCCGGCGGATGTTTGGCGAGAGCCAGACCTCGGTTGTCATTCTCACCATCGCGATGGGCTTTGTGATCCGGTTTGTGGCCGGGGTCATTTGGGGCCACGAGCCACAGTCGCTTGAGAACCCGCTCGCGGGCAAGGAAGTCAGCTTTGGCGGGCTGGTCCTTGGGATGGAGGATGTCGCGGTTATCGTGGTGACGATCCTGCTTACGTGGTTCCTCTATGAGTTCTTCAATCGCACCAAGCTTGGCCTTGCCATGCAGGGGGCCTCGCAGAACCAGTTGGCGGCCTATTACATGGGTGTGCCGGTCAAGCGGGTGCAGGGGTTCATCTGGGCGCTGGCGGGCGGTGTTGCCTGTATCGCGGGGATCTTGTTTGCGGCCAAGGGGGCGGTTGATCCCAACACCGGCCTTTTGGGCATCAAGGCCTTTGCGGCGGCAGTGATCGGGGGCTTTGGTAGCCTACCGGGCGCATTGGCCGGGGGGCTTATCGTGGGGGTGATCGAACCGTTTGCGAGCCGCTATATCGCGGCGGGCTACAGCCAGATCGCGCCTTATGCGCTTTTGCTGGCGGTGCTGATCTTCCGTCCGCACGGGCTTTTCAGCCAAGTGCGTGTGAAGAAGGTATAAGCTCATGCGGATTGTATTCAAAACCGACTACATGCAGGACCTGCGCCCGTGGAAAGACGGGTATCAGCTCTCGCTTTATCTTATCCTGATCGCGGTGGCGATTGCGGCGCCCTTCGTGGTGGATGCGTTCTTCCTCGGGGAATTGACCAACGTGCTCATCTGGGCGCTGGCGGGTCTCGGGCTCATGGTTCTTACGGGCCATACCGGGCAGGCGAGCCTTGGGCACGCGGCGTTTCTTGCCATGGGATGTTATGCCAATATCATCCTCATCGAGGCGGGCGTGCCGTTCGTGCTCGCCTTTCCGCTGGCTGGGATCATCACCGGTGTTGTGGGGATGCTTATCGCCATTCCGGCGCTTCGGCTGCATGGTATCTATCTCGCGATTGCGACCATGGCGATGTCGATCCTTGTCGATGACATCATCGTTCTGACCGAGCCGTGGACGGGTGGCGTAGGCGGTAAATATGCACCGTCGATCAATGTCTTTGGTCTGATGATTGATCGCTGGGGCACGCCGGTTGAGTTCTATTTCCTGACCCTCGGGGTCACGATCCTTGTCACGCTTGGCTATATCAACCTGCTGCGCGCGCCGTTGGGGCGCAGCTTTATCGCGGTGCGGGACTCGGAAGTTTCGGCGCAGGCGATGGGCGTTGACGTGGCGCGCACCAAGGCGATTTCCTTCGGGGTGTCCTGTGCGATTACCGGGCTTGCCGGGGCGCTCATGGGGCTTTTCGCGGGGGCGTTCAACAACGAGACTTTCAGCGTTGTGATCTCGATCCAGCTTTTGATGATGATCGTGATTGGCGGGCTTGGGTCGATCCACGGGGCGTTCCTTGGGGCGATCGTGGTGGGCTTCCTGCCGCAGTTCCTGTCGATTGCCAAGGAATGGGTCGGGGCCGTTATCGGCGGGTCCAACGTGGCCATTCCGGGGCTTGAGTTCGGTATCTTCGGTCTGATCCTGATCGTATTCATCCTGTTCGAACCGATGGGGATTTATGGCCGCTGGCTCAAAATCCGCACCTGGTTTGAGCTTTTCCCCTTCTACCGCAAGGACATGTTCAAGCGGCAGAAATCCTACCTGAAGACGGAGCGTCTGAGATGAGCCTTCTTGAGCTGGAAAATGTAACGCTGAAATTCGGCGGTCTCACAGCGGTCGACAACCTGAGCTTTTCGGTCGAGGAGGGCGAGGTGTTTGCCATCGTCGGGCCGAACGGGGCGGGCAAATCGACCGTGTTTAACCTGATCTCGCGGTTCTATACGCCGGTGAATGGGAGCATTCGCTTTGATGGCCATGATCTCCTTGCGGAGAAGGCATCAAGCGTGGCGAGCTATGGTGTGGCGCGGACGTTTCAGAATATCGAACTGTTCGAGCATGCCACGGTTTTGGAGAACCTTCTTGTTGGGCGGCATCGCCACCGGGGAAGCAACTTTCTCACCGAGCTGTTCTTTACGCCGTCGGTGCGCAAGCAGGAATTGCAGAGCCGCCATTTCGTCGAAGAGATCATCGACTTCCTTGATCTTCAGGCCTACCGCGAAAAGCGGATTGCGGGTTTGCCCTATGGGGTGCGCAAGGTGGTTGAGGTGGCGCGTGCGCTGGCGACCGATCCCAAGCTTCTCTTGCTTGATGAACCGGCCTCGGGGCTGTCGGTCGAGGAGACGACGGATATGCGTTGGTGGATCGACGACATCCGCCGCCAGATGGGGATCACCGTTTTGATGGTGGAACATGACATGGGGCTGGTGTCCGGGGTGTCGGATCGCGTGCTTGCGATGGCAGACGGAGCGCGGCTTGCGCTTGGGACGCCGTCGGAGGTTCAGTCCGACCCGGCCGTGATCGAAGCATATCTGGGGAAAGCGTCATGAGCGAACCGATCCTTAAAATCCGCAATGTGGAAAGCTTTTACGGGCCGATCATGGCGATCCGGGGTGTATCGCTTGACGTACATCCGGGGCGCATTGTGTCGATCCTTGGCGCCAATGGCGCGGGCAAGACCACGTTGATGAAAACGGTCTCGGGCGTGATGGATCCCGAAAAGGGCAAGGTCATTTTCGAGGGTCGCGAGATCCAGGGCCAGGAGCCGCATAAGATCGTGCATGACGGTGTTGTGCATGTGCCCGAGGGGCGCGAGGTCTTTCCGCTTTTGACCGTGGACGAGAACCTCAGCCTTGGCGCTTATACGCGCAGTGACAAGGCCGGGATCGAGCAGGACCGCGAGATGGTCTTTAGCTATTTCCCGATCCTCAAGGAGCGTCGCAACCAAGAGTCCGGCACGCTTTCGGGCGGTCAGCAGCAGATGCTTGCCATCGGGCGCGGCCTTATGGGGCGGCCCAAGGTGATGTTGCTTGATGAGCCGTCGCTTGGCCTGTCGCCGCTTCTTGTTCAGGAGATTTTCGCCATCCTGAAGCGGCTCAATGAAGAGCAGAACATGACCATGATGCTTGTCGAGCAGAACGCCAGCGCGGCGCTCAACCTCGCGCATGATGGGTATGTGATGGAGGTCGGCCGGATCGTGATGGACGGCACGGCGGAAGAATTGCTCAAATCCGAAGACATTCAGAACTTCTATCTGGGTGTGCAGGAGGAAGGCCCGCGCGAACAGCGCCGTTGGAAGCGCAGAAAGACGTGGAGGTAAGCATGTTGGATTCGACGACAAAGCTCGAAGAAACCGTCATCAACGGGGTGCGGTTCAATGCCGAAGCCGGTCAGCGTCCGCTTCAGGTCGATGGCTGCAGAACGGTGCCGGCGCTCTTCAAGGCGCGCTGTGAGGCGCTTGGGAAACGGACGGTGCATCGCGAGAAAGATCTCGGGATCTGGAAATCCTATTCCTGGGATGATTATTGGACCCATGCCATGTGGATCGGTATGGCGCTGCGCAAGCTTGGCCTCAAGCGGGGCGAGGCGGTGTCGATCCTATCGGAAGATCGCCGGGAATGGGCCTATTTCGATATGGGCATTCAGGCGGTTGGGGGGATTGCTTCGGGCATCTACACCACCGACTCGGCCAAGCAGCTTTCTTATCTCGTCAATAACAGCGATAGCCGGTTCCTTATCGTTGAGGACGAAGAGCAGCTCGACAAATATCTTCAGGTCGAGGGCGAGATACCGGGGCTTCTTAAGGTTATCATCCTTGAGGATGAGGGGCTGCATGATCTTGAGCATCATCGTTGTATGATGATTAGCGATCTTTACGAGATCGGCAAACAGGCGGCGGCGGAAGAGCCGGGCGTGTTCGAGGCCGAGATCGACCTTGCCAAACCGGAAGATACGGCGATCCTTGTCTATACCTCGGGGACCACGGGGATGCCCAAGGGGGCGATGATCTCGAATGAGAACATCATGGCGGCGATTGAGGCCGGGGCGCGGCGGTTGCAGTGTCTTGAGACCGACAACCAGCTTTGCTTCCTGCCGCTCTGTCATATTCTTGAGCGCGACGTGTCGATCTATTTCCCGCTGGCGGGCAAATCGGTCGTCAATTTCGCCGAAAGCCCGGAGACGGTTTTCAACAACCTTCAGGAAGTGTCGCCCAACACCTTCACGGCGGTGCCGCGGGTTTGGGAGAAGATCTATTCACAGGTTCTTATCCTTGCGCAGGAAGCGACACCGCTTGGGCGCTGGGCCTATCACCGGGCGGTGAAGGCCGGGGTGACGCGGGCGGAATATATGGTCGACAACAAGCCGGTTCCGGCGATGGTCAACCTGCGCTTCAAGATTTGGGATCACCTTGTGCTGCGCAACCTGCGCCGGATGCTTGGCCTCGACAAGATGCGTCGGGGCGGGACAGGCGCGGCACCGATTTCGCCGGAACTGCTCAAGTGGTTCTGGGGTATCGGGGTGCCGCTTGTTGAGGGGTATGGCATGACCGAAACGGCGGGGCTTGCCACGATCAATACCCGTGGTGACAACCGTATCGGCACCATTGGCACGCCCATTCCGGGCTATGAGGTGCGGATTGCCGAGGATGGCGAGATTCAGACCAAGGGTCTCAACAACTTCCAAGGCTATTGGCGCAACAACGAGAAAACCGCCGAAACCTATACCGATGATGGTTGGCTTCGGACCGGCGATGTCGGGCGGATTGATGAGGATGGCTATGTGACGATCACCGGTCGTCTCAAGGACATCATCATCACCGCGGGCGGCAAGAACATCACCCCGGCGGAGATCGAGAGCCGGTTGAAGTTCTCGCATTATGTCTCGGATGCGGTCATCATCGGGGATCGGCGGAAATATCTCACGGCGCTCATTATGATTGATCAGGAGAACGTCGAGAAATACGCTCAGGATCACAAGGTGCCATTTTCGAACTTTGCATCGCTCTGTGCGGCGAAAGAGGTCAAGGACTTGATCAAGGGAGAGGTCGATGCGGTGAACAAAGAGTTCGCCCGCGTCGAGCAGATCAAGGACTTCCGTCTTATCGACGTTCTTTTGACGGCGGAGGATGACGAGCTCACCGCGACGATGAAGCTTAAGCGCAGCTATGTTGAGAAAGCGCACGCTCATCTGATCGAGGAGATGTACTAAGGAAGACGAGACGAAACTAAAAATTTTCAACGGGAGGAGAACCATGAAAAATTTGGTAAAGAAACTGTCGCTTGCTGCGGGTCTGACCGCCGCCGCGACCATGGCATCGGCCGATGCTCAGGGTGTCAGTGACACCGAGATTGTTATCGGCTCGGTCAATGACTTGTCTGGCGTGTTTGCTGCCGTGGGTGTGCCTGCGACCAAGGGTGCCAACCTGTACTTTGACAAGATCAACGCCGCTGGCGGGGTGCATGGGCGCACGATCCGTTTCATCACGGAAGACCACAGCTATCAGATGCCGCGCGCGATGCAGGGCTATAACAAGCTTCTGAACCGCGACAAGGTCTTCGCGATGATGCAGAGCCTTGGCACGCCGATGAACATGGCGGGCTTCAAGCTTCTGGACCCCAAGGGTATTCCGAACATCGCCCCGCTCACGGCGGCGCGTCAGATGCTTCAGGATCCGATGCACAACAAGTTCTCGTCCTTCTCGACCTATTTCGATCAGGCGCGGGTTGGCGTGAAATACCTCAATCAGGAATTCGGCGGCACGAACGTCTGTTCGATGTACCTGCCGAGTGACTTTGGTAAGGAAATCCTTGAAGGGGCCAAAGAGGGCGCAGCGGAGGCTGGTATCTCTTTCGTCGCGGAAACCACGCACAAGCCGGACGAAAGCGATTTCGTCGGGTCGCTTTCCAAGCTCAACGAGGAAGGCTGTGAGATCGTAGCCATCGGTATTCCGGTGCGTCAGGCGATTACCGTTGTGGCCACGGCCAAGAAGATGGGCCTTGCCAACATGAAGTTCCTCGGCACCTCGGCGAGCTTCCTGACCGTTGTGGCGAAGGTGCCCGGCGGTGTGACCGAAGGGTTCTATGCGGCGGCAAGCTGGCAGGATCTTTGGGCCCGTGCGAGCGAGCCGGCACCTGCGGCCTTCATCAAGGAATACAGCGATGCCTATGGTGAAAACCCGGTTGGTTTCTCGATGCTCGGGTATGCGGCAGCTGCGCAGGTTGTCCGTGCGCTTGAGGTGGCAGGTTCGGACCTGACGCAGGAGAGCTTTATTGCCGCGATGGAGACGCTGGAATTCCAGGATGATCTTGTCGGCAACTACATGACTTACGGCCCTGACGACCACCAGGGCGCGGATTCGGTTTACGTATCCGTCGTGAAAGATGGCAACTGGGCCAAGGTTCACGAAGAGTAATATCGGCTGAAGGGCGCCGCCATGCGCTGGCGCCCTTCGCATACGAACATCAGGTGACATCATGACGAATTTGCAGGAGTTCCGCGCCGCTACGCGTGCGTGGCTGGAGGAGAATTGTCCGCAGGAAATGCGCCAGCCAATGAGCGAGGCGGATGTGTGCTGGGGTGGACGGAACTGGGTTTTCCAGTCGCCGGCACAGCGGGACTGGCTCAACCGGATGGCCGAGCGCGGCTGGACGGTTCCGGCATGGCCGACGGCCTATGGCGGCGGCGGTCTCTCGGGCGATGAACAGCGCATCCTCAAGGAAGAGATGGACCGCATCAATGCGCGTCCCCCCTTGCAGAGTTTCGGTATCTGGATGCTTGGTCCGGCGCTTCTTGAATTCGGCAGTGAAGAGCAGAAGCGGCATTACCTTCCACAGGTGGCGCGCGGGGAAATTCGATGGTGTCAGGGCTATTCCGAGCCGGGCGCGGGATCGGATCTTGCGGGCGTGCAGACCAAGGGTGTCGACTGTGGTGACTATTTCGAAGTGTCCGGTCAGAAGATCTGGACCTCATATGCGGATCAGGCGGATTGGATTTTCTGTCTTGTGCGCACCGAACCGGACGCGCCCAAGCACAAGGGCATTTCCTTCCTGCTGTTTGATATGGCAAGCGAGGGCGTGTCGACCAAGCCGATTAAGCTCATCTCCGGCGCATCGCCATTTTGCGAGACCTTTTTTGATGCGGTGAAAGTTCCCGTCGATCAGATCGTGAGCGAACGGGGCAATGGCTGGACCGTGGCGAAATATCTGCTCACCCACGAGCGCGAAATGATCGGATCGACGGATTCGGCGCTGTTCAAATCCGAGAGTGTGATTGATGCGGCGCGCGAGGCGGTGGGCCTTGATGAGGCGGGGCGTCTGGCCGATCCGCTTTTGCGGGCGAAGATCGGCGCGTTCCTTGTCGATGAGATGGCGTTCCAGACCGAGCTTGATCGCGCACGGGCGTGGTCGCGGGCTGGAAACCAGATTGGCGTTGAGTCTGCGACGCTCAAATACACCGGCACGGAGCTCAACAAACTGCGTCAGGAGATCAATATGGAATCGGGCGGGTTTGATGCGCTCGAATGGGATTTCGCCAATACGACGAGTGATGAGAAAGCCTCGCTTTGGCTTCGGTCCAAGGCGAATTCGATCGAGGGGGGCACGTCGGAAGTCATGCTGTCGATCCTCTCCAAAGCGGTTCTGGAACTGGGGTAAGCGCGATGCAGGTTTGGACAGAAGAACAGGTCATGGTCCGCGATATGGCGGCCGGGTTCCTTGAGGAAAAAGCACCGGTTTCGGCATTGCGCAGGGTGCGCGATGAGGGCGCGGCGCTTGGGTATGACAAGGGGCTTATGGGCGAGATGGCCGAGATGGGCTGGTTCGGGATGCTCATTAGCGAAGAGGCCGGGGGCGTTGATATGGGCGCCATGGCCGCAGGGCTTGTGGCCGAGGAGATGGGCCGGCGGCTCACGGCGTCCCCCTTCCTTTCGTCGGGGGTTCTTGCGGCGGCGGCGCTTCGTGCGGCGGGCGAGGCAGACTGGGCCGCGAAGGTTGCGTCGGGCGAAGCGGTTGTTGCCTTTGCCGCCGATGAATACGGCAAGCATGAGGCCGGGCCGATCACCACGCGGGCCGAGGCGTCGGGGAATGGGTTTGTTCTTAATGGTGCGAAACGGTTCGTGTCGGATGCGGTTG
>JAAEZB010000048.1 GCA_018223085.1 Paracoccaceae bacterium | reverse complement strand
ATTGCGCCACCGAGCGGAAACAGATGATCTCGAAACTGCCGTCTTCATTCATCCAGAAGGCCGCCGCCACCTGTGCCAAGCGTGTGCGCCGCATCATGCCCGGCTCGAATACGCCCGGCGCAAGGTCCACAGGGGACAGCTTGGCCAGAACCTCACGTGCATTTACGCCCGAGACCCGGAACACCGCCCGTGCATCCGACACATTGACGACAAGGGCATGTTCCTCCTGAAGCGCCGTGTTCAGCGCCGCAACGATCTCATCCGCGCCCTCATGCGCGCAAATGACAAGCAATTCATCCGGCGACATCCAGGCAACCTTGCCCTTGTCTCCCTCGACGATCTGACGCTGCCCCGGCACATCCGCACCGACCACATCCTTGAGCGCCTTGGCGATAGCTTTCGACGCGAGCTCCCCCCGCACAGTCACCATACCGCGCAGACCTTTTTCCTCGACCGTTGCGATCCCGGATCGGGAGACGCCATTCAATGCACTGACTACATTAGACATTCTGCTTCTCCCCATCCTTGTCGTAAAAGACCGGATCAACGATCTTGGCCTCGACCGTGCTGCCATCAACCTTGTTGAACACAATCACCTCCCCCATGCGGTCCGGCCCGTGATGGACAAGCCCCATGGCAATCCCGCGATCAAGCGTCGGTGAATAATAGGTCGAGGTCACACGCCCTTGGGTATTGCGCTGGCCATTGGCGTTTTCGCCCTCGGCAATGGCATAAGACCCATCCGGGATAACTGACCCGTCCAGCGTCTCAAGCCCGACAAGCTTCCACCTCTCGGAACTTGCCATATGGCTACGTTCCTGTGCGCGCTTACCAAGGAAGTCTTCCTTCTTCTTGGAAATCGCCCACTGCATGTTGAGGTCCTGCGGAATGACCGTCCCGTCGGTCTCGTCCCCGATCATGATAAAGCCCTTCTCGGCCCGCATCACGTGCAGACCCTCGGTGCCATAAGGCATGATGCCGAACTCTTCGCCCGCCTCCAAAATCGCGTCCCAGAAGGCACGCCCCTGCGATGCCGGCACTGCAATCTCGTAAGAAAGCTCCCCCGAGAAGGAAATCCGGTAGGCCCGCGCGTCGAAATCGCCAAGCTTGCCGTCTTTCCACCCCATAAAGGTGAGTCCCTCTTTGGAGATGTCCATATCCCCACCAAGTTTCTCAAGAACCTTACGCGCGTTGGGCCCGACAATAGCGATCTGCGCATATTGCTCGGTCACATTGGCGGTAAAGACCTGCCAATCCCACCATTCGCACTGAAGCCAGTCTTCCATCCACCCGTGAATGCGCTCTGCGCCGCCGGTCGTGGTGTGGCAAAGGAACGTATCCTCATCAATCCGCGCCACCACGCCATCGTCGATCAAGAACCCGTTCTCGTTGCACATAAGCCCATAACGGCACCGCCCCGGTTTCAAATTGCTCATCATGTTGGTGTAGAGCATGTCGAGGAATTTCCCCGCATCCGGCCCCTTCACGATGATCTTGCCAAGGGTCGACGCGTCAAGCATCCCGACACTGTTCCGGGTTTGCAGAATCTCCCGCTTAACAGCCTCCGCATGGCTCTCGCCTTTGCGCGGATAGCAATATGGACGCCGCCACTGGCCTACCGGCTCAAAGAACGCCTTCTGCTCTTCGTGCCAGGCATGGATCGGCGTGCGGCGCAGCGGTTGGAACACATCGCCCCGCGCCTCGCCCGCGATTGAGCCCATGGAAATCGGCGTATAGGGCGGACGGAACGTCGTTGTGCCTACGGAGGGGATCGGCGCGTTAAGCTGCCCGGCCAGCGTGGCCAGACCGTTGATATTGCTCAACTTCCCCTGATCCGACGCCATGCCAAGAGTCGTATAGCGTTTGGTATGCTCTACGCTTTCATAGCCCTCCTGCGCCGCAAGCCGCACATCGGACACTTTCACGTCATTCTGATAATCTAGCCACGCCTTGATCCGAAGCTCCGGCCCCGCGCCCTGCGGCATGAGCCAAACCGGCTCCATCGCCGCCTCGGACGTATCCGCCGCTTTCGGGGCTGCCTTACGTGTCGAAGTAAAGCCCGCGGCCTTCGCCGCCGCTTTGCCCGCGTCATGAGCGTCTGTCACGCCCTGCGCCAGATCGAGATAGCCATTGGCCGATCCTGCCACGGTGACGAAAGCCTCGCCATCATGACTTGTCGGCGCGCGCGACGGATCAGGACGGAAATGCGCCTGCGCCTCGTCCCAGCTGAGCTTGCCACCACAATGGGACCACAGATGCACCACCGGCGACCAACCGCCGGACATCGCCACCGCGTCGCATTTGATCTCTTCCAAAACCGCGCCTTCCCCGGCCTGTGCACAGATCGCCACGCCAGTGACGCGCTTACCGCCTTTGACCTTGGCGATGCCTTTGCCGTTCTCGACCCGGATGCCAAGCGCCTTGGCTTCTTCGGCCAGCGCCCCGCCGCCCCCGGCACGCGCATCAAGGATCACCGGAACCTCAAGCCCTGCCTGCTTGATGGCAATCGCCGTGCGATAAGCATCGTCATTATTCGTCACGATCACGGTGCGATCGCCAATCGACACGCCGTAATCCAGCACGTAATCGCGGATCGCCGAGGCGAGCATAACGCCCGGAATATCATTGCCTGCAAAGGACAAGGGCCGCTCAATCGCTCCGGTTGCGGTCACGATCTGCTTGGCGCGAATGCGCCAAAGGCGATGCCGCGGCCCCTTGGCAATCGGCGCGTGATCGCGCACCCGCTCATAACCGAGGACATAGCCGTGGTCATAAACCCCTGCGCCCATCATCCGGTTGCGCAGGGTGACGTTCTCCATCGCCTTCAACTCGGCCACGAGTGCCGCGACATACTCCGCCACCGGCTGACCATCGACCTCGCCACCATCGACCATGGAACGCCCGCCCCAATGCGCCGTCTGCTCCATGAGCAGCACCTTGGCACCCGAGAGACCCGCAGCCTTCGCCGCCTGAAGCCCGGCCACGCCGCCCCCGATCACAACCACGTCCACATGCGCATAGAAATGCTCATAGCTATCCGTGTCACGATCCTTCGGCACTTTGCCAAGCCCCGCCGACTGGCGCACAATCGGTTCGAAAACATGCTTCCACGCCGCGCGCGGGAACATAAAGGTCTTGTAATAGAACCCCGCCGGGAAGAACCGGGTCATGTAATTATTGACCGCGCCCACATCGAATTCGAGGCTCGGCCAGTGGTTCTGGCTCTCACAGGTCAGCCCGTTGAAAAGCTCCGTCGTCGTCGCGCGCTGGTTTGGCTCGAACTGTCCGCCCTTGCCAAGGTTCACAAGCGCGTTGGGCTCTTCCGCCCCGCTCGCCACCGGCCCGCGCGGGCGGTGATACTTGAACGACCGCCCCATCATGAGCTGGTCATTGGCCAAAAGCGCCGAGGCGAGCGTATCGCCTTCAAAGCCTGTAAAACGCTTGCCGTTAAACCTGAAATGGAGCTGCTTGCCCTTGTTCAGCAAACGGCCCCCCGTTGCGAGACGCGTGCTCATTCGAATTCCCTCCAGCTCCAGCCGGGATATTTGGCCGAAATCTTGTCTTTGATCTCCTGCGGCGGCTCCAGCGTCTGCGCCGGATAGGTGCCAAAGACCTCAAGCGTCGTGGTCGAGCGCGCCGCATGGAAAAACTTGCCGCAGCCATTGGAATGACGCCAGCGCTCAAAATGCACGCCCTTGGGGTTCTCGCGCATGAAGAGATAGCTCTCGAATTCCTCGTCTTCCGACCCGGGCCCAAAGCGCTTCAGATGCGCCTCACCCTCGCCGTGAAGCTCCGTCTCCTCGGCCCAAACGTCGCAATAGGGGCATTGAAGTGTTAGCATATCTCCGCCTTTTCGAAATTAAACTTCGGAAAAAGATCACCGAAGTGGTTTTCACACGCAGCCTTGTAACAAAGGAGAACCCGCAAGCTCTCATCGGTATCCAGTGCCAATAGCTCCATAATTTGACCTAGTAGATTCTGCAGTTGGTGCTCTTTCGCGCTAGCAATAAACCCAAGCTTGCCAGAGAAGCTCGCGGACATACGTGTCCCGTCTGCTATGCTGCCTTCATCCAAATTCTCGACAAAGAATGAGTTCATCGCTTCCCAAAGTTCATTATACTTCTTTACGGAGCCAGTGATGTTCCACACTCGTTGTTGGATGATATGGATATCGTTGAGTAGATCCGCGTTGCCTGCAGCGATCAAAAAGGTAGTCTCATCTGGGGTTATCGCTTCTTCTTGATAGTCTGAGCCCACAAACGCTGGGACTTTCGCCCAAGGTTCCAAATCTCCCGCGCCTGCTCGAAGAGCCTGTTCAAAGCGCTCATCTATCTGCCTCGAAAGGTTCGCAGCGGTTTCGTAAACGTTATGAAGTTTGTGAAACGCCGAATATGCTTTCTCAGCAGCATTTTTCTTTTCAGTAGCCTCAGAACGTAACAACTCAAGTTTATGTGATCGATGGAGTGCAACAAGAGCGCCTACCAGAGACAGCACGCCGCCCAGAAGAGCGGAGCCTAAAGGGACCCAAACACTTGTAAGCAAATCCATGACATGTGGTGCCATCAATGCGCCACCCCCGCGGCTACGCTCTCATCAATGAACCGGCCTTCGATAAACCGTTCCATGCCGAACTCCGCCGCAAGCGGCCCCGGCTCGCCCTTGGCGATCAGCTCCGCCGTGGCCCAGCCACCGCCCGGGATCGCTTTGAACCCGCCAGTGCCCCAGCCCGCGTTGATGAAACAATTGCCCAGAGGCGTCTTACCGATCACCGGCGAGCGATCCCCGGTCACGTCCACGATCCCGCCCCACTGGCGCAGCATCTTGAGGCGGCTGACAATCGGGAAAGTCTCGCAAAGCGCGCGCACCGTTTCCTCCACGTGATGGAACGACCCGCGCTGGGTATAGTTGTTGAACCCGTCCGTGCCGCCGCCAATGACCATCTCGCCCTTGTCGGACTGGCTCATATAGCCATGCACCGTGTTGGCCATAACGACCACATCCATACAAGGCTTGATCGGCTCCGAGACCAGCGCCTGAAGCGCCACGCTTTCCATCGGCAACCGGAACCCCGCCATATTGGCGAGATCACCCGAATTCCCCGCCACAACAAGGCCAAGCTTGTCGCAATCAATCGGACCCTTGGTCGTATCCACGCCGGTGACCTTACCGCCTTCCTGACGCACACCGATCACTTCGCATTTCTGGATGATATCCATGCCCATGTCCGAGCACGCCCGCGCATAGCCCCAGGCCACCGCATCGTGACGCCCCGTGCCGCCCCGCGCCTGCCAAAGACCGCCAAGCACCGGATAACGCGGTCCGCCGATATTGATGATCGGCACCAATTCCTTGACCCGCTCCGGCCCGATGAATTCGGTCTGCACACCCTGCAACGCATTGGCATGGGCCGTGCGCTGATAGCCACGCACCTCGTGCTGCGTCTGGGCGAGCATGATAACGCCGCGTGGGCTGAACATGACGTTATAGTTCAGGTCCTGAGACATCGTCTCATAGAGCGACCGCGCCTTTTCATAAAGCGCCGCCGAGGAATCCTGAAGATAGTTCGACCGGATGATCGTTGTGTTACGGCCCGTGTTGCCGCCCCCGAGCCATCCCTTCTCGATGATCGCGACATTGGTGATGCCGTGGTTCTTGCCAAGGTAATAGGCCGTAGCAAGGCCATGCCCCCCGGCACCAACGATAATCACGTCGTATTTCTTTTTCGGTTCGGGCGAACGCCACGCGCGCTCCCATCCGGTATGATACCGGGCGGCTTCTCGGGCGATGGCAAAGGCTGAATAACGTCTCATGCGTAGCTGATTCCGATCTGAAACGGGTCCAAAACTGTATTGGACTTTCGCGCGTTTCGACCACGACCGTAAACCGTCAGTTTTCATCACGGTTGCGACATCTGCGTCCTCGGAGCCCATTTGCCCTTTTTCCTGTCGACTTGAAACGATAGATGAAGGGGCGAAATACCTATGCAGGCACCCTGAGGAGGCATCATGGCATTCTGGATTATCGCTCTCGTTCTCGCGTTGATTGTCGCGGGCCTTCTCGCCCGCGCCCTGATGCGCGGCCAACAGGGCCAGGAACACCCCGCCGCCTATGACCTGCGCGTCTATCGCGACCAGCTCAAGGAAATCGACAAGGATGTCGCTCGTGGCGTGATCGGCGAAGAAGACGGCGAACGCCTGCGCGCCGAAGTCTCGCGCCGTATCCTTTCGGCGGATGCACAACTGCGCCGCGCCGAAGAAGACGGCAAAACCGATACGCGCGGCGACAGACCGCTCGCCGCCATTGTGGGATTCGCGGTTCTGGCCGGTGGCCTTGGCCTGTATTTCATCGTCGGCAATCCCGGTCAGGGCGACCTGCCGCTGGAAACCCGCATTGCCGCCGCCGAAGAAAAGCATGACACTCGCCCAAGCCAGGCCGCCTATGAGGCCAAACTACCGCCGCGCCCCGTAAATGAACCGCAAGGTGAGTTCAAAGACCTGATTGCCAAACTGCGTCAGACCGTGGCCGAGCGCCCCGACGACCTCGAAGGTCAGGCCCTTCTTGCCCGTAACGAGGCCAATCTCGGCAATCTGCGCGGTGCCTACATGGCCCAAGGCGCCGTGCTGCGCATCAAGGGCGCCGAGGCCGATGTGCAGGACTACCTGTTCCACGCCGAACTCCTTATCAACGCCGCCCAAGGCTATGTCTCGCCCGAGGCCGAAGCCTCCCTGCGCGCCGCGATGGAAAAGGCCCCGCGCCACCCCGTGACCCGCTATTACTGGGGCCTGATGCTGGTTCAGAGCGACCGCCCCGACCTCGCCTTCAAAATGTGGGACCGCCTCCTGCGCGAAGGTCCGGCGGACGCCCCCTGGATTCGCCCCATCCGCAGCCGGATCGAAGAACTCGCCTGGCGCGCCGGTGTGAAATACACCCTGCCGCCGCTTGAACCCGCCGCCACGCCGATGCTACGCGGCCCAAGCGCCGAAGACATGAAAAACGCCGCCGAGATGACCCCGGAAGAACAACAGGAGATGATCCAGAACATGGTCTCCCAGCTTTCCGAACGTCTCGCCGAAGAGGGCGGCTCGGCCGTGGAATGGTCGCAACTGATCGGTGCCTATGGCGTTCTGGGCGACAAGGCCCGCGCTGCGGCCGCCTATACAGAAGCACAAGGCATCTTTGCCGGCGATGACGCCGCCCTCGCAACCCTGCGCAACGGCGCCGCCCGTGCCGGAGTGGCCGAATGATCCATATCCATGAAAGCGCCACAGAGTTCATGTCGGCCATCGCCGACACTCAGGCGCTCATGGGGCTGGATCTTGGCACCAAAACCATCGGCGTGGCGCTCTCGGATAGTTTTCAGACCGTCGCCACGCCGCTTGAAACCATCAAGCGCAAGAAGTTCGGCATCGACGCGGCCCGCCTGCTCGAAATCATCGACGCCCGTAGCATCGGTGGCATCGTCCTTGGCCTGCCCCGCAACATGGACGGCTCTGAAGGCCCGCGCGCCCAATCGACCCGCGCTTTCGCCCGCAACCTGTCGCAACTCACGGCCATTCCGATCTGTTACTGGGATGAGCGCCTCTCGACCGTCGCCGCCGAACGCGCCCTTCTTGAGGCGGATACGTCCCGAAAACGTCGCGCCGAGGTGATCGACCACGTCGCCGCCTCCTATATCCTCCAAGGGGCGCTGGATCGCCTGCGCCACCTGAGGAGCCAACCATGAGCACACCGCCCGACACCGATAAGGTCTGGAAGCGTGACGAGATCGAAAGCCCCTGCGTCAAGCTCTGCGTGATCCACCCAGAGGAACGCATCTGCACCGGTTGTTACCGCTCGATCGAAGAAATCACCGGCTGGGCCCGCAAAACGCCCGAAGAGCGCCGCGCCATCATGGAGGCCCTGCCCTCCCGCGCCCCGCGCCTCAAGAAACGCCGGGGCGGGCGCGCCGCGCGGCTGGATCGCTAGACCCGCGCCGCACGCGCCGCCTTAGTACCCGAACGCCTTGCGCAGCATGTTCAACGCCACCAGCGTCAGGAACACCGCGAACACCCGCTTGAGCGGCTTCGGGTCCAGCGAATGCGCCAGCTTCACCCCAAGAGGCGCCGTCATCAGCGTCATCGCGATAATAAGAAGGAAGGCCGGTCCGTTCACCGCGCCAAGCGTATAAGGCGGGCGCGACGTCGGATCGATATCAACCAACAGGAACCCCGCCACCGAAGGCACCGCAATCAACACGCCAAAACCCGCCGCCGTCGCCACCGCGCGATGGATCACCACGTTATGCAGGCTCATCAGCGGCACGCCGAAACTGCCCCCGCCGATCCCCATCAACACCGACAGAAATCCAACCACCGGGCTCAGGATCGCACGACGCACCCCGCCCGGCATCGCCTGCCCTAGCCGCCATTCGGCGCGCCCGAACCCCATATAGAGGCCGATCACGATGCCGAGACAGCCAAAGATCGCCTGAAGCGTCACCGAGCGCAGAGACGACGCCACCAACACGCCAATAATGGCCCCAATGGCAATCCCTGGCGCCCATGTCTTGAGGATCTCCCAATCAACTGCGCCCTTCTTGTTGTGGCTCAGAACCGAACGCATCGAGGTAACGATAATCGTCGCCAGAGACGTCGCAAGGCAGACCTGCATGAGCTGCGGCCCATCATAGCCAAGGCTCTGAAAGGCATAGAAAAACGCCGGGACAAGGATAATCCCGCCGCCCACGCCCAAAAGCCCAGCAAGCACACCGGCGAAACCGCCGATCACCACGAGCATGACCACCATCGGCCAAAGTTCTGCAAATCCGGGCATCACGCGCCTCCCATTTCCGTATTTCGTTCCGTATCGCTTACATGCGCCAATGCCTCAAGCACGACCTCCGGCCCCGCTCCTGGCTTTGATGCCTTCTCTGACAAGTGCCTGCGCCACGCCCGCGCACCGGGTTTTCCAGCAAAGACGCCGAGCATATGCCGCGTCACCTGGTTGAGCTTGCCGCCCTGCGACAGATGTCGCTCGATATAAGGAAGCATGTCGCGCACCGCCTGCCCTGCCGTCGTGGCATGGCCCGCGCCATAAATCCGTGCGTCGGCGTCTAGAAGAATATCCGCTGGCGTATGATAGGCCGCCCGGCCGATCATCACCCCGTCAAGCCCGCGCGCCAAAAGCGCCTCTGCCTCGCCAAGAGAACCAATCCCGCCATTGATCGAGATATGCAACTCCGGGAAGGCCGCCTTCATCTCGACCACAAGATCATAGTCGAGCGGCGGGATATCGCGGTTTTCCTTCGGAGAAAGCCCCTGAAGCCACGCCTTGCGCGCATGGATCGTGAACCGGCGCACCCCGGCCTTGGCCGTGATCTCAAGGAAACGCGGCAGAACCTCTCGCGGCTCCTGATCGTCTACCCCAATCCGGCATTTGATCGTGACCTCTTTGTCCTGCGCTGCGATCATCTCGGCGACACATGCGCCAACAAGCTCCGGCTGGCGCATCAGCACCGCACCAAACGTCCCCGACTGGACCCGGTCCGAGGGGCACCCCACATTGAGATTGATCTCGTCATAGCCCGCATCGGCGCCAAGCTTCGCCGCCCGTCCCAATTCCTCGGGGTCCGATCCGCCAAGCTGTAACGCCACCGGGTGTTCTTCGGGATTATAGTCGAGCAGATGCAGCGCCCCGCCGCGCACAAGCGCAGGCGACGTGACCATCTCTGTATAAAGAAGCGTCTCGCGTGACATGAGGCGATGGAAGTATCGGCAATGCCGATCCGTCCAATCCATCATGGGCGCCACCGACAGGCGCGCCGCCTTCTCAAGATTTGCCATCCCCGCCATCTGACCTCGCGGCTTCCCATGCCCGTGTAGTGCGTTACCCGCGCATAGTTGCGCGAAAGCCTTCCTGTGCCATGATTTTGCGCGCGGTGAAACTGAAATCCCCGTTACCGCGATTCCCCGAAAGTGACGCGGCGTCGTTTGACCAAAAGATCAGGAATTCATACCTATTTCTGGGTAGGCGGGCAAAACACCTCACAGAAATGTGAGGCGCTGCCCCTCCCCCATGAACACATTTACTAACAAGTCCTTGCTTTTAATTGATTTTCCAGAAACTTTTGCAACTATTTACAAACACCCCTTTACAGATGGAAATGTTTTTACAAAAACTTCCTTTCCTTTTCGGCACTTATTTCAAAATTTTCAGTCTTGAGTATGATCCCAGCAACTCCGGATAACCGCATTTTTCCGGCAGTCCGGCTGTTGACCACAGCATTTACTGAAAATGAGGGAGGAACCTCGATGTCGTCTGACGCACCCGCAAACCCCACCTATCCGCCGTCGAAAGAGCTCGCAGCATCCGCGCATATTGACGCCGCGAAATATGAGGAGATGTACGCGGCCTCGATCAATGATCCGGAAGGCTTCTGGGCCGAGCACGGCAAGCGGATCGACTGGATCAAACCCTTCACCAAGGTCAAGAACACCTCGTTCGCACCCGGCAACATCGACATCAAATGGTTCGAGGACGGCACGCTGAACGTCGCCGCCAACTGCGTCGATCGCCACCTCGCGACCCGCGGCGACCAGACCGCGATCATCTTTGAACCCGATGATCCCAACGAAGCCGCCCAGCACATCACCTACAAACAGCTGCACGTGTCTGTCTGCAAGATGGCCAACATCCTTGAAGATCTCGGTGTGCGCAAAGGCGACCGCGTCGTCATCTACCTCCCGATGATTCCCGAAGCGGCCTACGCAATGCTGGCCTGCGCCCGTATCGGCGCCATCCATTCGATCGTTTTCGCTGGCTTCTCGCCCGACGCACTTTCGGCCCGGATCAACGGGTCGGACGCCAAGGTCGTCATCACCGCCGACTACGCCCCGCGTGGCGGTCGCCAGACCCCGCTCAAGTCCAATGCCGATGCGGCCCTGCTGCACACCAAAGACACGGTGAAATGCCTCGTGGTCAAACGCACTGGCGGTCAGACCACCTGGGTCGACGGTCGCGACTTTGACTACAACGAAATGGCACTTGAGGCAGACGAGTATTCCAAACCCGCCGAGATGAACGCCGAAGACCCGCTCTTCATCCTCTACACCTCGGGCTCCACCGGTCAGCCCAAAGGCGTCGTGCATTCCTCGGGGGGCTATCTCGTATATGCCTCGATGACCCACGAATACACCTTCGACTACAAAGATGGCGACATCTTCTGGTGTACTGCGGATGTGGGCTGGGTCACCGGCCACAGCTATATCGTCTATGGCCCGCTGGCCAACGGCGCGACCACGGTGATGTTCGAAGGCGTGCCGACCTACCCGGATGCCTCGCGCTTCTGGCAGGTCTGCGAAAAGCACAAAGTGAACCAATTCTACACGGCTCCGACCGCACTGCGCGCCCTCATGGGCCAAGGCAACGAGTATGTCGAGAAATGCGATCTCTCCGACCTGCGCATCCTCGGCACCGTGGGCGAACCGATCAACCCCGAAGCCTGGAACTGGTACAATGACGTGGTCGGCAAAGGTAACTGCCCCATCGTTGACACGTGGTGGCAGACCGAAACCGGCGGCCACATGATGACCCCCCTGCCCGGCGCCCACGCGACCAAGCCCGGCTCGGCCATGAAGCCCTTCTTCGGCGTCAAGCCGGTCGTGCTCGACCCGCACTCCGGCGAAGAGATCGCCAGCTACCCAACCGAAGGCGTGCTCTGCATCGCCGATAGCTGGCCTTCGCAGATGCGCACCGTCTGGGGCGATCACGAGCGCTTCGAGAAAACCTATTTCTCGGACTACAAAGGCTACTACTTCGCCGGCGACGGCTGCCGTCGCGACGAAGATGGCGACTACTGGATCACCGGCCGCGTCGATGACGTCATCAACGTCTCCGGTCACCGCATGGGCACCGCCGAGGTCGAAAGCGCGCTGGTGGCACATGCCGCCGTCGCCGAGGCCGCGGTTGTAGGCTACCCGCATGACATCAAGGGTCAGGGCATCTACTGCTACGTCACCCTGATGAATGGCGTCGAACCTTCGGATGAGCTCTACAAGGAACTGCGCACTTGGGTCCGCACCGAGATTGGCCCGATCGCATCGCCTGACGTCATCCAGTGGGCCCCCGGCCTGCCGAAAACCCGCTCGGGCAAAATCATGCGCCGCATCCTGCGCAAGATCGCCGAAAACGACTACGGCGCGCTCGGCGATACCTCGACGCTGGCAGATCCGTCGGTTGTCGATGACCTGATCGAAAACCGCATGAACAAGGGGTAATCGGCACATGACTGCAAAGACCCCCGTCAACATCATCCTTCTCGGCCCTCCGGGCGCCGGGAAGGGCACACAGGCAGCCCGCTTGGTGGAAGAGCGCAACATGGTGCAGCTTTCCACCGGCGACATGCTGCGCGCTGCCAAGGATAGCGGCACCGAGATGGGCAACCGCGTCGCCGAAGTAATGGCCCGTGGCGAACTGGTTACCGACGAGATCGTGATCGGCCTGATCGAAGAGCAACTGACCACGGTCAACGCCGACGGTTTCATCTTTGACGGCTTCCCGCGAACGCTGGCTCAGGCCGACGCCCTCGGAGAGCTTCTGGAGAAAACCGGTCAGAGCCTTGATGCTGTGATCGAGATGCAGGTCAATGACGAGGTTCTCGTCAGTCGCATCTTGAATCGCGCAGCCGAGGCCGTCGCGGCCGGTGGAACGGCCCGAGCGGACGACAACGAGGAAAGCCTGAAGCTGCGGCTGATGGAGTATTACAAGAAAACCTCGCCGCTGATTGGGTACTACCACGCCAAAGGCAAACTTCAGTCGATCGACGGCCTTGGCCAGATCGACGAGGTCGCGGTCAGCATCGGTGACATCGTCGCCAAGGCCACAGAGGCCTAGACCGGCACAATCACGCGGCTTGCCCAAACGGGCCGGCCGCAACACATGCGGCGGCGCGGAGTTCAAATGCCGGGCCGACGACATCGCCGAAACCGTGGCAAGCCTTGCAGCCAGCCATAGGCAATCGGCACCGCTCCACCCCTGCTCGCAGGGTAAGAGCAGCCTCGAAAGCATCCACGCCAAAAGCGGCAGGATTGCAATCGCGGCAAATCTGAACGCGCGAACCGATAAGGCAACCGCGTAAAGGGGAAATGTAAGGAGCTTGCCCGTTTCGGCGGTCAAGAAACTTGCGGAGGAAACGGATATAGAGGGAGGAGCCAAACATGGCCGACAACTCATCCAACAACAATGCCTACTGGTCTGCAAACGTGCGGATCATTCTGATCAGCCTCGTCATCTGGGCGCTGGTCTCTTTCGGGTTCGGCATCCTGCTGCGCCCGATGCTGAGCGGCATCGCCGTCGGCGGAACCGATCTGGGCTTCTGGTTTGCCCAGCAAGGGTCGATCCTTGTCTTCCTGGCACTGATTTTCAACTACGCCTGGCGGATGAACAAGCTTGATGCCGAACACGGCGTTGGCGAAGAGTAAGAAGGACAAACACAGATGGATCAGTTTACTATCAACCTGCTGTTTGTTGGCGCGTCCTTTGCGCTCTACATCGGCATCGCGATCTGGGCCCGCGCGGGTTCCACGTCGGAATTCTACGCTGCAGGCCGCGGCGTTCACCCTGTCACCAACGGTATGGCAACCGCAGCCGACTGGATGTCGGCCGCATCGTTCATCTCGATGGCTGGCCTCATCGCCTTTACCGGCTATGACAACTCTTCCTTCCTGATGGGCTGGACCGGCGGCTACGTGCTTCTGGCTCTGCTGCTTGCGCCCTACCTGCGCAAGTTCGGCAAGTTCACCGTGTCGGAATTCATTGGCGACCGTTTCTATAGCCAGACCGCCCGCATCGTGGCTGTGGTCTGCCTTATCGTCGCCTCGACCACCTACGTGATCGGTCAGATGACCGGCGTTGGCGTGGCCTTCGGTCGCTTCCTCGAAGTGGACAACACCACCGGCCTGCTTATCGGCGCCTGTGTTGTGTTCGCTTACGCGGTGTTCGGCGGCATGAAGGGTGTGACCTACACCCAGGTGGCTCAGTATGTCGTGCTCATCATGGCCTACACTATCCCGGCGATCTTCATCTCGCTGCAGCTGACTGGCAACCCGATCCCGGCCCTCGGCCTGTTCGGCGACCACGTTGCTTCGGGTGAACCGCTTCTGGCAAAACTCGACGCAATCGTGACCGAGCTTGGCTTCAACGAGTATACCGCGCATCACGCCGACACGCTCAACATGGTGCTCTTCACCCTGTCGCTGATGATCGGTACTGCGGGTCTGCCGCACGTCATCATGCGCTTCTTCACCGTGCCGAAAGTGGCCGACGCACGTTGGTCGGCTGGCTGGGCGCTGGTGTTCATCGCGCTGCTCTATCTTACCGCTCCGGCTGTGGGTGCCATGGCACGCCTGAACATCTCCGAACAGTTCTGGCCGAACGGCGCATCGGGTGAACCGGTCTCGTCTGAAACCATCGCCAACGACGCGTCCTACGACTGGATGCAGACCTGGCAACAGACTGGCCTCCTTGGCTGGGAAGACAAGAACGGTGACGGCAAAATCGCGTATTTCAACGACAAGAACGCGGACACTGTCGCCAAGATGGAAGCGGCTGGCTGGGGCTCTGAGAACGAGCTGACCAAGTTCAACCGTGACATCCTTGTTCTGGCCAACCCGGAAATCGCCAACCTGCCTGGTTGGGTGATCGGTCTCGTGGCTGCTGGTGGTCTTGCCGCCGCACTCTCGACCGCAGCAGGCCTCCTGCTGGCGATCTCTTCGGCTGTGTCGCACGACCTCATCAAAGGCGCTGTCAATCCGGGCATCTCGGAAAAAGGCGAACTGATGTCGGCGCGTGTTGCCATGGCTGTGGCCATCGCGGTTGCGACCTACCTCGGCCTCAACCCTCCGGGCTTCGCCGCGCAAACCGTGGCTCTCGCCTTCGGTCTGGCCGCTGCGTCGATCTTCCCGGCGCTGATGATGGGTATCTTCTCGACCAAGATCAACAATGTCGGCGCAGTCGCCGGTATGCTGGCTGGCTTGACCGTAACCCTCATCTACATCTTCCTGCATAAAGGCTGGTTCTTCGTACCGGGCACCAACTCCTTCACGGATGCGGACCCTCTGCTGGGCACCATCAAGTCGACTTCGTTCGGTGCCATCGGCGCCGCAGTGAACTTCACCGTTGCTTACATCGTGTCGAGCACAACGAAAGAGACCCCGCAGGAGATCAAAGACCTCGTCGAAAGCGTCCGCGTACCGAAAGGTGCAGGCGCCGCGCAGGATCACTAAGATGATCTCGACGGGCCCCGCCCCGCGACGGCCCGTCCTCTTCTAATCTGGTCCTGCCCGGTGCATATCGGGCAGGACTTTTTCTTTTGATGCAAGGCTCGGACCCATGCCGCTGACCCAAGACCAAATCATCCGTTTTCTCAAATCCGTTCATCCCTACGACGCGCTCGATGCGGGCGTTGTCGAAGAGTTCGCCCCCCTCTTCGAGGCTTGGGAAGTCGAGCAGGGGTTTTCCGTCTATGACCTCGGTGAAAAGCTCCCCGGCCTGTTCCTCGTCTACGAGGGCCTGATCGAGGTGAGCGATGAAAATGACGTGGTGGTCTCACATCTGGGCATCCGCAATTCCTTTGGCGAACGTGGCCTCCTGCGTGACGGCACCGCCGCGACAAGCGCCCGCGCCGAGGCCCACTCTATCGTCCTCGTCCTGCCGCCAATCCCGTTCTACAAGTTGATCGAAGACCATGACGTGGCGCGCAAATTCTTCGATCGCACCCGCGTCGAGAAACCCCGTGGCAACGACCTCGCAACAAGCCGGGTTGAAACGCTCATGACCCATAGCCCCGTGACCTGCGCCGCCGACGCCACCGCGCAGGACGCCGCCGTTTTGATGCGCGACAAACGCATCTCTTCGGTCTGTATCTGCGATGACGACGGTGGCCTCTCTGGCATCCTCACGACCCGCGATCTCTCGGGCAAGGTGCTCGCCAATGCCCTGCCCGTCTCGACCTCGGTCACCGACATCATGACCGCAAATCCCGTGACCCTCGCCCCCTCGGCCATCGGCTCGGACGTGTTGCACGTGATGATGGAACGGCGCATCTCGCATATTCCGATTGTCGAAACCGGCAAGCTCGTCGGCATGGTAACCCAGACCGACCTCACCCGTTTTCAGGCTGTCTCCTCTGCCGAACTTGTCTCCGAGATTGCTCAGGCCACCACGCCGGAACAGATGGCCAAAGTGACCGCGCGCATCCCGCAATTGCTCGTGCAACTGGTCGCCGGCGGCAACCGCCACGAGGTCGTCACCCGCCTCATCACCGACATCGCCGATACCGCAACCCGCCGCCTCCTTGCCCTGGCCGAAGAAAAGCTCGGCACGCCCCCCGTGCCCTATCTCTGGCTGGCCTGCGGCTCACAAGGCCGCCAGGAACAGACCGGCGTCTCGGATCAGGACAACTGCCTCTTCCTGCATGATTCCGTAACCGAGGCCGACATGGCCTATTTCCATGACTTCGCCAATTTCGTCTGCGACGGTCTCAATACCTGCGGCTATGTCTATTGCCCCGGTGACATGATGGCGACCAACCCGCGCTGGTGCCAACCGATCAAAGTCTGGAAAAGCTACTTTGAAGGCTGGATCAACAAACCCGATCCCGAGGCCCAGATGCTCGCCAGCGTCATGTTCGACCTGCGCCCCATCGGTGGCCACAAACACCTCTTCGAGGACCTTCAGGAAGAGACCCTGCGCAACGCCTCGAAAAACTCGATCTTTGTCGCGCATATGATCTCGAACTCGCTCAAACACACCCCGCCTCTCGGCCTGCTGCGCGGCTTTGCCACGATCCGCTCGGGCGAACACAAGAACCAACTCGACATGAAACATAACGGCGTCGTACCCATCGTCGATCTCGCCCGTATCTACACGCTTCAGGGCCAACTCACCGAGATCAACACCCGTGCTCGCCTCGAAGCCGCCGAACATGCCGGCGTCCTGAGCAGCTCTGGCGCACGCGATCTGCTCGACGCCTATGACCTGATCGCCGAAACCCGGCTCCAGCATCAGGCCGACCTCGTCAAAAAAGGCAGCGCCCCGGACAACTATCTGCTTCCCGCCGAACTGTCCGATTTCGAACGCAGCCACCTGCGCGACGCCTTCGTCGTCGTCAAAACCCTACAATCCGCCATCGGCCACGGCCGTGGCATGCTGAGCTAATCAAATACACCCCGTGCACTTTCCGGTCAGAAGCCGGAAGCACGGGGACCGGGGTCCTGCCCCAAGGAGGAGAAAACATGTTTCTGGAACTGATCGCGACGATTTTCGCGGGGCTTGCCGCTGCCGGTGTGATGATGGTCGTCACCCGCGCAAGCAAGGGTCGCCTGCCCAAATGGCTAACCCCGGTCGCCGCTGGTGGCGCAATGATCGCTGCCACGATCTCGAATGAATACGGCTGGTTCTCGCGCACCTCCGGCAACCTGCCCGAAGAGTTCGCCATTATCGACACCGTACAGAGCAAGGCGCTCTACCGCCCCTGGACCTACCTGCACCCTTTCGTGGACCGCTTTGCCGCCGTCGATACACAATCCGTAAAAATCCACCCCGAAGCCCCCGCCATGCGCATGGCCGATGTCTACTATTTCGGTCGCTGGGCCCCGGTGAACCACCTGTCCGTGCTGGCTGATTGTGACACTGGCCGCCGCGCGCCCATCACCGAAGGCGTGACCCTCAATGCCGATGGCACCGCCACGGGTGCGGCATGGTTGGCCGCGCCTGCCGATGATCCCCTTGTCTCTACAATCTGCGAGGTAAAGTGATGCTGACCTCCCTGAGCCTGCGTCTGCGTATCTCCCTGTTCTTCATCTTTCTGGCTCTTGGCGGGGTCGTTGTGACCTGTGGCGCGATTTTCATTGGATATCGCCGCAGCATCGGTGCTGAGGCGGATCCCACCTCCGCCTTTCTCTTTTCCGCCATCCTGTCGGGCTTTGGCCTGATCGCGCTTTCTGCCGGGGTATGGCTCTTGTTTGACGAAAACGTCGCCAAACCAATCGAACGCCTCGCCGCGACCATGCGCACCCGCGCACATGCCGGGGTTTCTATTGAACTCGACATCCACCAAGCGCGCTATCTTGGGGATCTCGCCCCCGCCGCCGCTGCTGTATCCACCCAACTGAGCCAGACCACCCTGGACACCGCCGAGGCCATTGCCGCCGAAACCGCCCGCCTCGCGGGAGAAAAAGAACGGCTGACCGCGCTCCTGACCGAAATTCCCGTCGCAATGGTCCTCATAAGCCCCGCGCACCAGATCGTTCTATACGATGGTCAGGCCGCATCAGTCCTCGGTCAAATCCATCCGCCTCGCCTCAACGCATCCATCTTCGATTACCTGCGTGAAGAGGAACTCCGCGCCGCCCATGCCGACCTCGTGGCACAAGACAAGGAGATCGCCTTCACCGCCCATGGCACCGAAGGCCAACTCTCCTTTGACGCTCGTCTCAAACCGCTGGGCCATGCGCCGGGCTACATGCTCCTGATCGACGACGCCCACGCCCTCATCACCCCCGAGGCCGCCCGCCCGCTGGTCTATGACTTCGACCTCATGGAACACGATAGCGAACGCGCCATTGAGGACCGCCCGATCCAGTCGCTGACCTACGTCGTCTTCGACACCGAAACCACCGGCCTGCTGCCCCACAAGGACGAGATCGTCCAGATCGGCGCCGTGCGCGTCGTCAATGGCCGCATCGTCCCCGGTGAAGAGGTTGATCAACTCGTCAATCCCGGCATGCCGATCCCGCCCGCCTCAACCAAGGTGCACCATGTCACCAATGACATGGTCGCCGACGCCCCCTCAATCGACATCGCCGCACGCGATTTTCACAAATACGCCGGCGGTGCCGTCATCGTCGCGCATAACGCGCCCTTCGACATGGCCTTCCTCAAGCGCCACGGCAAACGGCTCGGCCTCGACTGGGAACACCCGATCATCGACACGGTGCTGCTCTCCGCCGTCCTCTTCGGCGCATCCGAGACCCATACGCTCGATGCGCTCTGCGATCGGCTCGGCGTGACAATCCCGCCCCACCTACGCCATACCGCCCTCGGTGATGCACAGGCCACGGCCGAGGTGCTCTGCAAAATGCTCCCGATGTTGAAATCGCGCGGCTATGAAACTTTTGTCGATGTGATCCGCCAAACCCGCAAACATGGCCGCCTCCTCGAAGACCTGAACTGATCCGCTGGACAGTCCCGCCCCCCGCCGCTACATGCGGATTTGCGAACAGAAAGGCGAGACGACATGGCCACGAGCTTCAAACCCACCGGCGAGCACCAGCGCGATTACCGTAACGCGCTGTCGCAATTCGCCACCGGCATCACCGTCATCACCGCCCCAACCCCCTCGGGCGGTATCGGCATGACGGCCAACTCCTTCGCCTCTGTTTCGCTCGACCCGGCTCTTGTCCTATGGTCGGCGGCCAAAGACTCCCTGCGCTATCCGATCTTCATGGAAGCCACCCATTTCGCCATCCACGTGCTGCGCGAAGACCAAATGGACATCGCTCAGGCCTTTGCCAAGGACACAGACGCGCTCTCCCTCGTCACGCCCTCCTATAACGCCGCTGGCGTGCCGATCTTTGACACCTGCCTCGCCCGCTTCGAATGCCGCGCCGAGGCCCGCCACGACGCAGGCGACCACACGATCCTCGTCGGCGCGGTCGAAAACGTCCTCCTCGACGCGACCGCCAAGCCGCTGATCTTTAGCCAGCGCGACTACGGCACATTTCAACCCGTCTGATCCGCTTTCGCGACAAACCCTGCCGCTTTCGGCCCCTTGCCCCTGCCCCCTGATCGCCTACCCTGAGCACGACTCGGGAGGAAGGCGCGAAATCCATGGATGATCTCTGGCAAGGCATGCTCGCTGCCCTGCGCCTCATCGTGGCGCTGGATGCGGACCTGTTTGAGATCATCGGCCGCTCGCTCTACGTCACCCTGACCGCCACGCTCATCGCCTCGGCCATTGGCCTGCCCCTCGGCGCGTGGCTCGCCGTGAGCCGCTTTCGCCAACGCCGGGTGGTGATCTCGCTCCTCAACGCGCTCATGGGCCTGCCGCCTGTCGTCGTCGGCCTGCTGACCTACCTCATCTTCTCGCGCGCGGGGCCTCTGGGCGTTTTCGGCCTCCTCTTTACCCCGACCGCGATGATTATCGCCCAATGCATTATCATCACGCCCCTCATCGCCTCCATCGCCCATCAATCCCTGCGCGACCTCTGGGCCGAATACCATGATCTTCTGATCTCCATCTCCACGACCCGCGGCACCCGCATCCGCACCCTCCTTTGGGACGGACGCCGCGCCCTTCTGACGGCCTCCCTCGCAGGCTTTGGCCGCGCCATTGGCGAGGTCGGCGCGATCCTTATCGTTGGCGGCAACATCGACCATGTGACCCGCGTCCTGACCACGGCCATCGCCCTTGAAACCTCCAAGGGCAACCTCGCCATGGCGCTGGCGCTTGGGCTGATCCTCATCGCACTCGCCATCGGGGTGAACCTCGCCGTGCATGGTCTGTCGCGCACCGAAAGGACCGCGCGATGGTAGAGCTCCTCCCCCTGACCCTCACCGATGCCTCCGTGCGCAAAGAAGGCAAAACACTCCTCGGCCCCCTCTCCCTGACGCTCTCCGGAACAGGCACCACGATCCTCCTCGGCCCCAATGGCGCCGGGAAATCAACCCTCCTGCGCCTGATGCACGGGCTGGACCGCCCGGCCTCGGGCTCTGTCACATGGGCCGCCCCCCGCCAAACCGCGCACCTGCATCAGGCCTTCGTCTTCCAACAACCGATCCTCCTGCGCCGCTCGGTGCTCGACAATATCGCCTATCCGCTGATCGCCCATGGCACGTCCCGCGCCACCGCGCGCGAAGCGGCCCGCGACTGGCTCTCGCGCATTGGCCTCTCCGCCCATGTCAACCGCCCCGCCCATACGCTGTCGGGTGGCGAGCGTCAGAAAATGGCCATGGCGCGCGGCCTGATCCGCGCGCCTTCCGTGCTCTTTCTCGACGAACCCTGCTCCAACCTCGACGGGCAGGCCACCGCCGAGATTGAAGCCCTCCTGCACGAAGCCCGCAACGCCGGCACCCGCCTCATCATGGCAACCCACGACCTCGGGCAGGCCCGCCGCCTCGCCACCGACATCATCTTTCTGCACAAGGGCCGCCTCCTCGAACACGGCCCCGCCGATCCCTTTTTCACCCGCCCAGCCACCTCCGAAGCCACGGCCTTCCTCCAAGGAGACATCGTCCTATGATCCGTACGACCCTTCTGTCCCTCGCGACTGCGGCCCTTGTCGCGACACAGGTCTTCGCCGAAGACATCCGCATGGCCGTGACCACCTCGTTCCACAATTCCGGCCTCGCCGATGTCCTCCTGCCCGCGATCAAAACCGATCTCGACCTTGATGTGCATCTCGTGGTGGTCGGCACCGGTCAGGCCCTGCGCCTTGGCCGCGCGGGCGATATCGACGCGATCCTCGTCCATGCCAAAGCCGCCGAAGAAAAATTCGTCTCCGAAGGCCACGGCGTCGCCCGCGTCCCTTTCATGTATAACGACTTCGTCCTGATCGGCCCCGCCACTGATCCGGCAGAGATCGCCTCTGCCAAATCCGCCGCAGATGCCTTGGCCGCCATTCGCGACGCCAAAGCCCCTTTCGTGAGCCGCGGCGACGATAGCGGCACCCACAAGAAAGAACTTTCGCTCTGGTCCGGGGCCGGTCTTGATACCTCCGGTTTTGATACCGCTTGGTATC
>JAAEZB010000132.1 GCA_018223085.1 Paracoccaceae bacterium | reverse complement strand
CTCTGGGCCTTGCCCGCGTTGCCGAGCAGGCCGCATTCGCCCCACCCCGTCTCATCGGGCGCGGTGACGAAAAAGCCGCCGATCAGGCCGCCGTCAACGCCATGCGCGACCAGCTTAACCTGCTCGACATTGCCGGTGTGGTTGTGATCGGCGAAGGCGAGCGCGACGAGGCGCCGATGCTATATATCGGTGAGGAAGTGGGCACCGGAAATGGCCCGGGCGTCGATATCGCCCTTGATCCGCTCGAAGGCACCACGCTGACCGCCAAGGACATGCCGAACGCGCTGACCGTGATCTCGATGGGGCCGCGCGGCTCGATGCTACACGCGCCGGACGTTTACATGGAAAAGCTCGCCATTGGGCCGGGCTATGAAAAGGACGTGATCTCGCTCGAAATGAGCCCCAAGGAGCGGGTCGAGGCATTGGCCAAGGCGAAGGGCTGTGAGAGCTCGGATATCACCGTCTGTATCCTTGAGCGTCCGCGCCATCAGGACATGATTGCCGAAGTACGCGAAACTGGGGCCGCGATCCGTCTCATCACCGATGGGGATGTGGCCGGTGTCATGCATTGCGCCGAGGCCGAAATCACCGGCATCGACATGTATATGGGCTCGGGGGGGGCACCGGAAGGCGTTCTTGCGGCATCGGCACTGAAATGTATGGGAGGCCAGATCTGGGGCAAACTCCTGTTCCGCAACGATGATGAGCGGGGCCGTGCCGCCAAGGCGGGTATCACCGATCTCGACAAAATCTACAGCCGCGACGAAATGGTCACCCAAGACGTGATCTTTGCCGCGACCGGCGTCACCGATGGCTCGCTCGTCGAAGGCATCAAGCGCGAGCCGGGCTGGGTCACCACGGAGACCCTCATCATGCGCTCCAAGACCGGTTCGGTCCGCCGGATGCAATATCGCACCCCGGTCTGAGGCCGATGACGCGCGCGCTCTTGTTGATTGATATTCAGGAGGGGATGGATAGCCCCCTCTGGGGCGCGCGTAATAATCCGGATGCTGAAGACAATGCAGCGCGGCTTCTGGCCGCGTTTCGCGCATCGGGCCTGCCGGTGTTTCATGTCTATCATCTGTCGACGCGCCCCGCCTCACCACTTCATCCCGACAATGGCGGCACAGCGATCAAAGCGGTCGTTGCCCCGCGGGAAGGCGAGCCAGTCTATTCCAAGCAAACCAATTCGGCCTTTATTGGCACCGCTCTCGAAGCGGATTTGCGTCAAGCCGGGGTTGAGGGGCTGGTGATTGCCGGGCTGTCGACGCCGCAATGCATTTCGACCTCGGTGCGCATGGCGGCCAATCTTGGGTTTGACACATGGCTTGCCCATGATGCTTGTGCGGCGTTCGAAACACATGCGGGATATGATTGGGCCGAGGGCATCGCGCCGATGAGCGCCGGAGAGATTCACCGGATGGAAGTCTCTGTATTGCATGGCGAGTTTTGCCGGGCGATGGCCACGGATACGATTATCGGGGCACTTGCATGAGCGATTTTCTTGACGTTTCCGCCTCCCTGACGGGACGACGCTGGATTGGGCCGAATGTGGAAACGGCACGCGCAGCAGAAGCCCTGCAACAGGCAACGCCCCTGCCCCCGGCGCTTTGTGCGGTTCTGGCGCGGCGTGGGATCTCTGCGGAAGAGGCCGAGGCGTTCCTTGAACCGAAGTTGGCCGACCTTTTGCCCGATCCGCGCACGTTGCGGGATATGGAAGCGGCGACGGCACGTTTCCTTGGGGCCGTCAAAGCCCGCCAGCGCATCGCAATCTTTGCCGACTACGATGTAGACGGGGGATCGTCCGCGGCCTTGTTGATCGTATGGCTTCGGGCCATGGGACGCGAGGCAACGCTCTATATCCCTGACCGGATCGACGAGGGCTATGGGCCGAACGTGCCCGCCATGCAGGCTCTGGCGCGCGATCATGATCTGATTATCTGTGTTGACTGTGGCACCCTCAGCCATGAAGCGATTGGCGCGGCAGAGGGCGCAGATGTGATTGTCCTCGACCACCACCTTGGGGGTGAGACGCTACCGCCTGCGCTGGCCGTAGTGAACCCCAACCGGCAGGACGAAGACGGGGCGCTGGCGCATCTTTGCGCGGCGGGGGTTGTGTTTCTCGTACTCGTCGAGGCGAACCGGGTATTACGCGAGGCGGACATCAAGGGGCCGAACCTCATGGGGCTTCTGGACCTTGTGGCGTTGGCCACGGTGGCCGATGTGGCGCCGCTTATCGGGGTGAACCGGGCACTGGTGCGCCAAGGGCTGCGCGTTATGGCGCGGCGCGAGCGGCCGGGGCTTGTCGCGCTTGGCGATGTGGCACGGATGGATTCAGCCCCGAGCAGCTATCACCTTGGGTTCCTGCTTGGGCCGCGGGTCAATGCGGGTGGGCGGATCGGCAAAGCCGACCTTGGCGCGCGGCTTTTGGCGACGGACAATGAACAGGAAGCCCGTGCGCTTGCGGATCGCCTCGACGCGCTCAACACCGAACGGCGTGA
>JAAEZB010000047.1 GCA_018223085.1 Paracoccaceae bacterium | reverse complement strand
CAATCGTGCCGATGTTGCAGTGCGGCTTACTGCGTTCAAACTTTTCCTTAGCCATCTCGAGGCGCCTTCCATGTGATGAGTGGGCATGCAGCCCGTAGTGATCTACCGCGCGCGACATATTGGGTTGCGCGAGAAAAATCAAGCGTGACTTGACGCGATTACTGGTCGCCCTGCTTGTCTTTCTTCTTGTCCTGCCAGCAGACAGCGAGTTCCTCGGCTGTCGGGGTCTCGGTCATGCAGGCGCGGTTCTCGTAGAGCCAATCTTCGATGGCTTTGGCCACATTGTAAGAGAGGTTGGCCATCTGCTCTTCGGCGGTCATGGTCAGACCTGAACCAACAATGCTTGCCCCGGTGAAGGTCTCAAGCACGGTAATCATCTTCGGCTCTTCATGGAACTTGCCGCCTGCGCGATCGTCCCAAGCGGTCACAGTGATGATAAGCGCCGATTTCGGTGCCAGAAGAATCGGCACCCCCGGCTGGGCCAGAACATAGCCCGAGACATTCACTCCAAGATGCACTTGCCGCGTGCCCTCATAGCGCCCAAGCCGCGCGGCGATGGCGCTTTTCACAGAGGCGATCCACTGGTCCTTGCTTGCCTCGCGCGATAGCGGACCTTTGGTCAGGTCCGGCGCAACGACGATGTTATGCCCAAGAACGAAGTCGCCAAGATCACGCTGTGGCTCAACCACCTCCTTTTGAGGCACCGCACAGGCAGTGAGGGCAAGAAGGCTCAGGAGCAGGGCAGGGATTCGCAACATCGGGCAGGTCCTCGTCAACAGGGTCAGAAAGCGGCATAGCCGATGTGGCGCAGCCGCGCAATCTGCCCGCCTCAGCGCAAGAGGTTTGCCGCGCACAGCATCGCGCCCTATCCTAGTAAGGACAGGAGGCTGTTATGAGTGATCCCGCGCTGCACTATCCGGCCCATGCGAAATTGGCCACCGAACCGCTTGGCGTCATGGGCTCGCTCAAAGCGGCGCGCAGCAATCTTCTCAATATCCTGCCCGAGCTTGCGGTGCGCCAACCGATGGTTTCGGGGCACACTGGCATCCGCTGGCACATGGTGATGGAGCCGGGCGCGATCCGGCGCATCCTACTTGAAAAGGTCGACAATTATCCGAAATCGCGCACTACCAAGAACATCCTGCGCCCCGCTATCGGCGATAGCCTGTTCATCGCCGAGGATGCCCATTGGCGCTGGCAGAGACGCGCCGCCGCGCCGGTCTTTTCGCATCGCAACGTGATGGCCCTCGCCCCGGTCATGTCCGCCGCCGCCGCCCGTAGCGCCGAACGCATCGCCAACGCAGAAGGCCGCGCCGTGGACATGCTCGACGAGATGGTGCGCACGACCTTCGATGTCATCGCCGAAGTGACCTTTTCCGGCGAAGGCGCATTCGACGCCCCCGCCGTGCATCGCGCCATCGACGCCTATATCGACGCGGCGGGCAAGGTCTCGCTTTTTGATATGTTCGGCCTGCCCGACTGGCTTCCACGCCCATCGCGGCTGACATCGGGCCCCGCAGTAAAACAGATGAAACGCATCGCTGACGAGGCCATCGAGGCGCGTCGCCGTCGTGGATCAGGCGAAGTGCCGGACCTCCTGGATCTGCTTTTATCCGGCGAAGACCCGGAAACCAAACGACGCATGAATACATCCGAGCTGCGCGACAATCTCCTGACCTTCATCGTTGCGGGGCATGAGACCACGGCGCTGACGCTGGCTTGGGCGCTTTATCTCTGCGCCTTTGACAAGGACGTACAGGACCGTGCCCGCGCCGAAGCACAATCGGTGATCTCGGGCGGGGCCGCACAGGGCGTTGATGTGGAACGCCTCCCTTTCCTGCGCCAAATCGTTGATGAGGCGCTCCGCCTCTATCCGCCCGCCGGCATCCTGTCGCGCACAGCGCAGGCCGAGGATACGCTCTGTGGCCGTGAAGTCCGGCGCGGCGACACGGTGATGATCCCGATTTATGCCCTGCACCGTCATCACGACCTTTGGGATGATCCGAACGCCTTTCGCCCGGAACGTTTTGCCGACCGCAAGGACATTGATCGCTATGCCTACCTGCCCTTTGGCGACGGGCCACGTATCTGCATCGGGGCAAGTTTCGCCATTCAGGAGGCAGTCATCATCCTCGCAACGCTTCTGGCACGGTTCCGGTTCGATCTCATCGAGACTCGCCCGCCCGAGCCGGTGATGATCCTGACCTTGCGCCCAGCGGGCGGGGTCTGGCTCACCGCGACGCCAGTCTAGGGCTTCTTTCCGCAAATCCCCTTGAGCGCGACCCAATCCGCCTCGCTCAGGATTGGTCTGGCCTCGAACCCCTCCGGTGTTGCGGCGCGGGCTGCCTCGATCCGCGTGCCAAGTGATGGATGGCTCAGGAAATGTGCCGTGATCCCTTCGGCGTCTCCGGTCTCCGCCCGGAACCGTTCAAACATGGCGCCCAGAGCCGACGGCGGAATGCCCGCCTTTGCCAGAACATCATAGGCAAAGACATCTGCAGCCGCCTCGGCGCCTTGGCTATAATGGGCCTCGATGAGCTGTTCCGTCAGGAACAAAACCAACGCGCCACCGGCGAAATCCCCAAACAACAGCCCCAGAACACCGATTGACCCCGCCGAGCGCAAGGCATGGCGGGTCGGATCGCGCGACACCACGTGACCCATCTCATGGGCAAAGACGGCGGCCACCTCCTCGGCGCTTTCCGCCGTATCCAGCAACCCGCGCATGAAAACGATATGCCCGCCAGGCAGGGCAAAAGCATTGACCATCGCATGATCGAGCACCGTCACCGTGAGCGGCACCGGCAGATCGACACTCGCCGAAAGGGTATCGGCCATGCTCTTGAAAGCGAGCACCCCATCAGGCTGCACACATATGCGGATACCCATTTCGGAATTCTCATTCAGCGCGCCACGAATCTGCGCCAGCGTCGCATCGCCCAGCGCCTTTTCCCCCTCCGGCGGGACAAACCGCGCCAGTTGGTTGGCCATGGTCGGCACCAACACAAAGACAATCAGCGCCACCGAGGCCACCGCCGCCAGTGCCCAACGCAGAATACGCCCCGCCTCAATCTCGGCCACGCGGCGATGGCGCGCCGGGAAGGATTCGGCCAATTCACGATGCGCCGTAAGAAGGCGCGCGGCCGGGTCGGTCGCGCTACGCAGCACAAGCCCGCCCTGCCCGGCCTGATCCGGGACGAGGCGGACATCCTCAAGCCGCCATGCCACATCGACCACCTCACCATGCAAGACAAGCTGTCCTGCACCCTCATCCATGACGAGTCGCACCTCCTGCGCGGCGGCACTCTGGCCGTCGAAATAGACCCCACGCAGACCCTCGCGCGGCACGGTTGGAACAATCCCGCTCATATCGCTGCCCCCACATCCAGCGCCTCGGCAAAGCCTTCGGCCTCCTCAAATTCATCACGCGGACGCTGGCGGATTGTCCCAAGGCTGCCAGGGTCGATCACAGTCAATGTCTCGGTGAAATGAGCCCAGAGCGGCAGGGTGATAAAGGTATGTGTCAGCGCCGCCCAAGCGAGGAAGAACACGAAATACGACAAGATGCCGATCGTGGTCAGCGTGCCGGATGTGACGGCATCAATCGACATCCCCGCCGCTCCCTCTGCTCCAACGAGCGCCCCAACCGCCGCAACAAGCGCAAGCCCAATTGGGACAAGAAACAACGACGAGAGAAGACTGCTGGTCATGGTGCCAAAAAGGTAGATTCCAAAGACCCGCATGGGCCGGGGTTTGGACAAGAAAACCACATCTCCGGCGCGTTTGGTGTTGGTGAGAATCTCAAAGCTGCGCGCCCGGTAATAGGCGATCCCATAGGCAAACCACGGCACACAAAACGCGGTTGCGATCAGGAAAGCAGGCGCGCCGTTGAGCCCGGCCAGAAGCGTCACCCCCCCTGCCAGCGCCGCCAAAAGCACATAGCGCATGGCCGGATAGAGCATGGTCCAGCGCCCCTCTTGTTCAAGACGGCAATCGCCATACCACGTCCGATCTGTGCGGTATTTCTCAAGCCGAAATGTCATCAGAGGCCAGAGCAATCCAGCCGATATAATCGTGACAAACCAATACCCTATGGCCCGCGCAGCATAGCCCCATGCGCCGGGTTCGAGGCCGAAACGGATACCCCGCCAGCGGGTGCGGGCCAGGACATAGCGCCGGGCGCGGTAGCGGGCATAAAACCAGAGCGGCACCACGCCGACAAAGCTCAATAGATAGGCAACGAAATTATCCTGAAAGAACGAATAGCTCAGGAACATCAACACGAGGTTCACCACCCCGATATAGAAGGCAAGGATCACCACGGCGAATAGGAAACCCAGAAGCTTTTCAAGAGGATCGCCAAGGTATTCCGCAGGTGCGCCGCCAAAACGCACCGCCGACCAATAAAAGCGGCGAAGCCGGGTTTTCATCCAGAACCGATAGATCCCGAGGGTCAGAACTGTGAGAATTCCGGTCTTGACCGCAAGCTCGAAAACCCGCCCCCGATCACCAACAAAATCGCCGTCCAAAGGCTCTGGATCGACCTGTCTGTATTGCGTCGGTATTACGTCGGTATCGCGTCGGTGCCACGGACCGGTTTCGGGAAAATCACTCACACCCGCATTCCATCAATCGAAAACGTCTTGGCCCCATTGTGACCAAGGCCCACGCAAAGCGCGAGTCTGTTCTTCCTCTTGCCGAAAATATCCCGGGGTGAATTGCCCCGACAGGGGCAAGAGGGGCAGCGCCCCTCCCCCCTTAGCGGAACTTGTAATTGCGCGGGAAGCCATAGGGCGGCTTCTTACCCACCCCGGCGCGTTTGCCGAGCCAATCACTGAGGTCAGGCTCGTGACGGGTCTTGCCGCCGCCCATCTCCCAGCTCAGACCCTCATCCCATGTAAAGGTCGTGATGTCGGACAGGCCGCCATCAAGCTCAAGCGTGCCCTGACGCCCGCGCGCCATGTTGTATTTCTGAAGCCGCACGCCCTTGCCCCGGCCCATTTCGGGTAGTTCGGCAATCGGGAAGACAAGGAACTTGCCATTCTCCGACACCACGGCGACGTGATCGCCCGTCACCGGCAGGCAAATCTTGGCCTTGGCGTCATCCTTGACGTTCAGAACCTGTTTGCCGTTCTTGGTCTGGGCGATGACATCCTTTTCGGGGACGATAAAGCCATCCCCCGCCGTCGAGGCGACAAGCAACTTGCGCTCGGGCTGGTGAATAAAGATGTCGATGATTTCGGCCTCGTTGGGCAGATCAACCATGAGGCGCAGCGGCTCACCCATACCGCGCCCACCCGGCAGATTGGCGGCGCTCACCGTGTAGAACCGACCATTAGAGGCAAAAACAAGAAGGCGGTCGGTTGTCTCGGCATGGAAGATGAACCGCGGCCCATCCCCATCCTTGAACTTCAATTCGCGGCCAAGGTCGATATGGCCCGACATGGCGCGAATCCAGCCCATCTGAGAACAGACGACGGTGATCGGCTCTTTGTCGATCATGGCCTCAATCGGCACATCTTCGACCTCACCTGCCTCGGCAAAGGCGGTGCGACGCGCGCCGCCCTCGTAATCCTTGCCGAACATCTTCTTGGCGTCCTTGAGCTGCTCCGAGATGCGTTCCCATTGCAGGCTCTCGCTCTCAAGAAGGTCCTCAAGTCCGGCACGCTCTTCCATGAGCGTATCGCGTTCGCGGATGAGCGCCTCTTCCTCAAGGCGGCGCAAGCTGCGCAGGCGCATGTTGAGGATCGCCTCGGCCTGAACATCCGAGAGCCCATTCTCGCGCCCGGCAAAGGATTTCGGAATGGCGCGGGTGCCGTCATCGCTCTCGACGAGGATGCCGGTTGCCACGGCCTCTTCGTCGGTGATGAGCGTCAGCGCAGAGACATCCACGCCTTTGAGCGGCGAGACATAATCCGACTCATCCATGGCGCGGCGGATCGTGTCCTGATGCGGGCGAGACCAATCCTCGTACATAAGCGCCGATTTGGGATCGTCGTCATAGCGGATGATGTCGATCACCCGGTCAAGGTTCAGGAAGGCCGTAATCAGGCCCTGAAGCACCTCAAGACGGTTGTCGATCTTGGCCATGCGATGCCGCGACCGACGGATGAGGACTTCGCGACGGAAATCGAGGAAAGCGCGCAGCACCTCTTTCATCGAGCAGACCTTGGGCGTCACGCCGTCGATCAACACGTTCATGTTGAGCGAGAACCGCACCTCAAGATCCGAGTTGCGGAACATCAGCCCCATGAGAACCTCGGGATCCACGTTCTTGGAGCGCGGCTCAAGGACCATGCGGATATCATCGGCGCTTTCATCGCGGATATCGGCGAGAATCGGCACTTTCTTGGTCTGGATCAGCTCGGCGATTTTCTCGATGAGCTTGGATTTCTGCACCTGATAGGGGATCTCGGTGACAATGATCTGCCATTGGCCACGGCCAAGGTCTTCGATCTCCCATTTGCAGCGCAGGCGGAACGAGCCGCGCCCGGTCCGGTAGGCCTGGGCGATGTTTTCGCGCGGCTCGACAATGACGCCGCCGGTCGGGAAATCCGGTCCCGGCACGTAATTGAGAAGCGTGTCGTCACGGGCATCCGGCGTCTTGATGAGATGCAGGCAGGCTTCGCACAGCTCGGAAATATTATGCGGCGGGATGTTTGTCGCCATGCCGACCGCGATCCCGCTCGACCCATTGGCGAGGAGGTTCGGAAAGGTCGCCGGAAGGACAACCGGCTCGCTTAGCGTGCCGTCATAGTTTTCGCGAAAATCTACGGCGTTCTCGTTGAGGCCATCCAGCATCGCCTCGGCCACAGAGGTCAGGCGCGCCTCGGTATAGCGCGAGGCGGCGGGGTTATCGCCGTCGATATTGCCAAAGTTCCCCTGTCCGTCGACAAGCGGATAGCGCACGGCGAAATCCTGCGCGAGGCGGGCCATAGCGTCATAGATCGCGGCGTCGCCATGCGGGTGATAGTTGCCCATCACGTCGCCGGAAATCTTGGCCGACTTACGGAAGCCCCCTGAAGAGCTCAGCTTGAGTTCGCGCATGGCAAAGAGGATGCGGCGATGCACGGGTTTGAGCCCGTCGCGCGCATCCGGCAAGGCCCGGTGCATGATCGTTGAAAGCGCATAGGTGAGGTAACGCTCGCCAATGGCACGGCGCAGCGGTTCGCTCACTTCGGCAAGGGGTAGGTCGTCGTCGATCTGATCAGTCATGCCAAGCGGTGTAGCCGCAAGATTCCGTGCGCTCAAGCAAGCAGGGGGAAAACCGGGCGATTTTTTCCATGATGGCGCGGCGCGCGGAATGGCAATGTTTGCAGAACAGGGGCGGAATCACCTAGACTATCCCCGCGCCGCTACGGGGCTATTGATTATGACACGATTTGTATTCTTAAGTTTTATTTTCCTCGGCTGGGCTTTTTATGAGGTCAGCGGTGGGCAGGAGTTTGAACCGGCTCCGCCTAAGCGGGTCACTACGGCTAAGCCGGCAGTCGCGCCTGTTTTGGCTGTCGCGGACGAGAACGACGTCGATATCAGCGCCGCACTTGCTGCCGAATCCCAACCCGTTCCAAAGCCTGTCAAAGTTTCTCTGGTGTCTGCCCCGGCCCCGACACCTGTGCAGGAACGCGTGGCACTGACCCCCTCGCCCGAGGAACTCGCCAAACTGGCCGTTGCCGAGGAAGATCCCGCCGACATCCGCGAGGTGCGTGGCAGCCGGGTCAACATGCGCTCGGGCCCCGGCACGCGCTTTAGTGTTCTGGGCACTCTGACACGCGGCGAAAAAGTCGAAGTGCTGCGCGAGCCGGACAATGGCTGGGCCAAGCTCAAGGTGCTTGAGACGGGCCGTATCGGCTGGATGTCGGCCAAGCTTTTGCGCACCGTAGAGTGATCGCCCCGAGGATTGCCTTTGCCAGAGGGGCGCGGCATAGCTGATCTGAACCGCGTGGGCAGATCGAGGCAGGCAAGATGACACAAAAATCTATTCTCATCACCGGGTGCTCTTCGGGCATCGGGCTGGACGCCGCACGCGGCCTCAAGGTGCGCGGCTGGCGGGTCTTTGCGTCCTGTCGGCAAGAGGCAGATTGCGCCCGCCTGCGCAGCGAGGGATTTGAAAGCCCACGCATTGATTACGAGGACGCCGAGAGCGTGCGCGAAGGCCTTGCCGAGGTTCTTGCTGCGACGGGCGGCACGCTGGATGCGCTTTACAACAACGGGGCCTACGCCATTCCCGGCGCGGTCGAAGACCTCCCGCGTGAGGCATTGGCGACAATCCTTCAGGCCAATCTCATCGGCTGGCACGATCTTACGATTCAGGTCATCCCGGTAATGCGGGCGCAGGGGCATGGGCGGATCGTCAACTGCTCTTCGGTGCTTGGCATGGTGCCGATGAAATGGCGCGGGGCCTATAACGCGACGAAATTCGCCCTTGAGGGGCTGACCGATACGCTCCGCCTTGAGATGCGCGATGCGCCCATCGAGGTCAGCCTCATCGACCCCGGCCCCATCACCTCGGATTTCCGCAAGAATGCGGTGAAACAGTTCGAACGCTGGATCGACTGGAAAAACAGCGCCCGCGCCGATCAATACGAAGCGACCCTTCTCAAGCGGCTCTATGCCGCCACGGACGCCCCCGACCGGTTCGAGCTTGGCCCCGAAGCCGTCACCGCAAAACTCATCCACGCGCTTGAGGCCCCCCGCCCCAAGGCGCGGTACTACGTGACCACGCCGACCTATATCATGAACGTGCTGCGCCGCGTCTTGCCGACGCGAATGCTCGATTGGCTGCTTGCCAAAGGCTGATCGGCTGTTACATCCGACGGAATGCCCCTATAACGCGGCACCAGCCCGCAGCTTTTGGAGTTGAGCCATGAATGAAACCGGTCTTGCCAACGATCCCCTGTTCTGGGTCGTCGCCGTCGCCTCTTTTGGCGTTCTTGTCATCCTGATGATCGGCATTGGCGGCTTTGCCAAAGGGGGCGAGTTCAACCGCAAACACGCCAACCGCATCATGCGCTATCGCATCGCGGCCCAATTCGTCGCGGTACTTCTTATTCTTTTGTTCGTCTGGCTTCGTCGGGGGGGATAAACCATGGTCGTTCTCAACAAGATTTACACGCGCTCGGGCGACAAGGGCACCACCGCGCTCGGCAATGGCGAGCGGGTCGCCAAGCATGACGCGCGCGTCAACGCCTATGGTACTTCGGATGAATTGAACGCCACCGTCGGCATGGCACGGCTTCATGCCGAAGGCGTCATGGATGACCGCCTCGCCTTGATCCAGAACGATCTTTTTGACCTCGGCGCTGATCTCTGCCGCCCGGATATGGCCAAGGATGCCGAGGCGGAATACCCGCCCCTGCGCATGGTCGAATCTCAGGTCACGCGGCTTGAAGCGGAAATCGACGAGATGAACGCCGACCTTGCCCCGCTGCGCAGCTTTGTTCTGCCCGGTGGCACGGCACTGGCGGCGCATCTGCACCTCTGCCGCACCGTGGCACGCCGGGCCGAACGCCTTGCGACCAACCTTGCCGAGATTGAAGAGATCAACGCCCACGCGGTCAAATACCTCAACCGGTTGAGCGATTGGTTCTTCGTCGCCTCGCGCGCGGCCAATAGCAACGGCGAGGGCGACGTGCTCTGGGTGCCCGGCGCGAACCGGTAAACCGCCCTATCGATAGCGCGCCACATCGCCAAGAAGGCCGACCTGCGCCATCACCCCGCCTTCACGCTGGAGGCGGCGATTGCGCCAGAGCTTGCTCTTTAGCCTATAGTATGTCCCGCGAAGATCATGCCGGGTGCGCCACCACCATGGCCCGCGCACCTGAGGGCCGGTTTGATCCAGCCCTTCAACACGATGGCTCTGCCTGAGGGAATCCGGCACACCCCCGAGATCCGCCTCATCAAGCAGCATCGCCTGGGCACAGAGCGCCGGGACGGCCTGATACTGGGTCCAGTCCGGGCGCGGATCGAAAAGAAGAAGATCCACAGGATCACGGTAGCTTTCGGTCTGAGCGAGCATCTTCTGCGCCCCCCGCCGCGAGATAACATAGGCGGCGGCGCTGATCGCCAATTGTAAAAGCGGGCGTAGGGCGACATCGCCGCAGGGAATTTCGGGGCCAAGACGTAAGCGCCAAGCGATGCCATCAAGTTTGATACAATCAAAAGGTGGGGCATCGCGGAGGATTGCATCCAGTGCCGCACCAAACCCCGGCGAGAACACCAGATCGTCCTCAAGGATCACGGCGTGCTCTGCTCCTTCGTCGAGCATCTTTTGCCAGCCAAGGCGATGGCTTTCGAGGCAGGCAAATTCCGAAACATCCATGCGCCACTGGATCGACTTGTAAGACGGCGCATAGGCATGGCGAGGCAGTGTCTTGCGTGCATCAACCGCAGGAAGGCGTTGGACGCGCGCGGCAAGGCCGAGTTTAGAAAGGCCCTGTGTCATATACGCCGCACGCTCCGGTGCACGGTCGAGATTTATGAAATAAATGGGGTGCTGCCCCGGGCCCGTATCCGTCATGTTATGACACCCCCTGCCCCGACCCTGCGCAAAACGCCGGGCCGAGACAAGCATGATCTCAGCGCCCCTTGAACACCGGCTTCTGTTTGGTGAGGAAAGCGGCGATCGCGGTGCCGGAATCCTCGGAATTGGCGCATTTGTTTTGGTATTCGCTTTCCATGAGGGCCGTTTGGGCGTGGCTCTGAGTATGAGCCGCGCGCATGATGCGCTTGGAATAAGCAAGGCTCAGCGGTGCACGCTCTGCCAGCGAGGCCGCCCAGTCCGCCGCAGCCTCGGCAAGCTCAGTATCCGGCACAACGCGATTGACCAACCCCATCTCCTGACAATCCTTGGCCGAAATATGCGCGGCCTCGGCAATCGCCTCAAAGGCGCGTTTCGATCCCATGTGCTGGAGCAAGAGCCAGCTCAGACCACCATCGGGCACCAGTGAGATATTGGAAAACGGTGCGAAACAGGTCGCCCCCTCGCCCATGATCGCCAGATCACAGCTCAGCGCGACCGACAGACCAATCCCTCCGGCCACGCCGTTGATCGCGGCGACATAGATCATGTCGCTTTGGGTAATGCCGTCGATGATCGGTTTGTAATCGCGCACCGAGATATCGAACATGCCGTGCTTGGTGCGGAACTCGGCCAATTCCTTGAGATCGGTGCCCGAGGTAAAGGCCCGCCCCGTTCCGGTCAGGACAACAATGCGCACCTCTGGATCGGCCTCGGCCATCTCTTGCGCGGTGCGAATATCGGCGCGGGTCGCGGTATCCATGGCGTTCATCGCATTTTCGCGGTCGATGCGGATCGTCGCGACATGGCCGTCCTTGGCATAGGCGACGTTTTGAAGCTCTGTCATGATCTCTGTATCCTCCCTTGGGGTGCCTATGAGAAACCGGATTCGCGCCGGGGCAAAGCCCTTGTGAAAAGCGACGTTGGGGCACCTCGTCCTGCCCTTGCGTCAGGTATTCGAACCTCCGAAACATTCTTGCAAAGAATTTGGGATGAAACCGGGAAACGCGACGTCGAATGACGCTCAGGTGACGATTTTACGCTGTTTTACCCCGGCGCAAGATTATATCACGTGCGGGAGACGTTTTGGTCGAGTCGTTTCACGGCTCACACAATTGAAGGAGTTTTACGCCCATGAAGGTACTTGTGCCTGTCAAGCGCGTGATTGACTATAACGTGAAAGTTCGCGTCAAAGCGGACGGGAGCGGTGTCGATCTCGCCAACGTGAAAATGTCGATGAACCCGTTCGACGAAATTGCTGTTGAAGAGGCGATCCGCCTCAAAGAAGCGGGCAAGGTCGACGAGATCGTCGCCGTATCGATCGGCGTGAAACAGTCGCAGGAAACCCTGCGCACGGCGCTGGCCATGGGTGCGGATCGCGCGATCCTCGTGGTGGCTGCCGATGACGTGCATCAGGACATCGAGCCGCTCGCCGTTGCCAAGATCCTCGCCAAAATCGTCGAGGAAGAGCAGCCGGGTCTCGTCATCGCTGGTAAACAGGCGATCGACAACGACATGAACGCCACCGGTCAGATGCTCTCGGCCCTTCTCGGCTGGTCGCAGGCGACCTTCGCTTCCGAAGTGGACGTGGACGGCGACAGCGCGGTCGTGACCCGCGAAGTTGACGGCGGCCTTCAGACCATCAAGGTCAAGATGCCCGCCATCATCACCGCCGACCTGCGCCTCAACGAGCCGCGCTATGCGTCGCTGCCCAACATCATGAAGGCCAAGAAAAAGCCGCTCGACGAGAAGACCGCCGCAGATTACGGCGTCGACGTCACCCCGCGCCTCGAAGTGGTCAAAACCACCGAGCCGGCAGAACGTGCTGCAGGCATCACCGTGGGCTCGGTTGACGAGCTCGTCGCGAAACTCAAAGAAGCGGGGGCTGTGTAATGGCTGTTCTTCTTCTCGCAGAAGTAACCAACGGCGAACTGGCGATGGACGCCACCGCCAAGGCTGTCACCGCTGCCAAGGCACTGGGTGACGTGACCGTTCTCTGTGCCGGGGCTTCGGCTGCCGCCGCAGGCGACGCCGCTGCCAAGATCGACGGCGTGGCCAAGGTCATCGTGGCCGAGGACGCATCGCTTGGTCACCGCCTCGCGGAACCGACCGCGGCGCTGATCGTGTCGATGGCCGACGCTTATGAGCACATCGTCGCCCCGGCGACCACCGACGCCAAGAACGTCATGCCGCGCGTTGCGGCGCTTCTTGACGTGATGGTGCTCTCGGACGTATCCGCCGTTGTCGACGGCTCCACCTTTGAGCGCCCGATCTATGCCGGCAACGCCATGCAGACCGTCAAGTCGAACGATGCCAAGAAGGTCATCACCTTCCGCACCTCGACCTTCGACGCCGCTGGTGAAGGCGGTTCGGCCTCGGTCGAGACCGCAGGCGCCGCCGAAAACCCCGGCCTGTCGGAATGGGTCGAGGACAAAGTCGCCGAGAGCGATCGTCCGGAACTGACCTCCGCCGGTATCGTCGTCTCGGGCGGTCGTGGCGTTGGCTCGGAAGAGAACTTTGCCCTGATCGAAACGCTCGCTGACAAGCTCGGCGCAGCCGTGGGCGCATCGCGCGCCGCCGTCGACTCGGGCTATGCTGCAAACGATCTTCAGGTCGGTCAGACCGGCAAGGTCGTCGCGCCGGATCTCTACATTGCCGTCGGTATCTCGGGCGCGATTCAGCACCTCGCCGGTATGAAGGACTCCAAGATCATCGTCGCCATCAACAAAGACGAAGAAGCGCCGATCTTCCAGGTCGCCGATTTCGGCCTCGTCGCCGACCTCTTCGACGCCGTTCCGGAAATGACCGAGAAACTCGGCTAAACCTGACGGTTCAGAAATGTGGAAAAGGCCCGCCTCTCTGGCGGGCCTTTTTCGTCATAGCCTTGGCTCGATCCAGCGGGCCACCGCTCGCGCGGCTTCTTGATGCGCTATCGGGTTGAACAGGCGCTGTGCCACCGGCAACTCCATCTCGCGACAGATCATGCCTTGGGTCCCTCTCGCCAAGGCCTCCTGGCTCACCACCGCCTCGACCACACCAGCCACGAGGGGGCGCAATTGATCCACCATGCCACGCTCGACAAAAAGCGGATCACGGCCAAGCCCATAAGGTGTTTCCGGCCCTGCAGGCGCATGATCGGCAAACCACAGCAGGAGCATATCCTTGCCACCGATCCTTTCGATCAGCGTCTGCATCCGGGCCAGCCAAGCCTTTTGCAGCTCTGCGCGCAGGACCGCATAGCGTTCAGGCGCGCGCGCCGAGAGCGCGCCAAGCATATGGCGCGTGAAATGAAACTCGGTAAAGTCGATCTCGCGGAACATCATCTTCATCACCTGCGAGGCGCCGGTAAAGCGGTCGTTGCGGCGCGGATGCACCGTGTAATACCGGTTCGACATGTTCTGTGCCCCCGGCAGTTGCACCACCGTGAGCCGCGCCCGGCGCGCCAGTTCGAGGATTGATGGCTCTGCTAAAAACACATCCACCCCGGCATTCATCACCCCGAGATTGACACAGACCCGTCCCGTCCTACGCGCAACCAGCGCCGGAAACGGATCTTCCACATATTTTCCATATGTCTCGGTACTTCCAAGGAACACGATCGGATCGCCGGAAAGGTCCGGCTGCGGACCACGAAAGGCAATTCGGGATTCCCCGAGCCGATACGGCATATAATCGAGGGTCACCCCCCCGGCATTTTCATAGGACATAAAACCCACCACAAATTTTCACCCGAGACAGAGATTCGCAGGTCCGCGTTGCGAAATCCCTAATGTGCAAGTTTGTGTGAAGTTTTAGCGGTTCGCGGCCCTTGCGGCGCACTCCTGCCCCCGCGTAAGGTCTTGATGAGGACACAAGGATTGAACCATGGAAATCAAGACAATTGGGGTCGTCGGGGCCGGCCAGATGGGCAACGGAATTGCACATGTGATGGCGATTGCGGGCTATGAGGTTCTGCTCAACGACATCAGCCAGGACGCTCTCGACGCGGCCGTCGCGCGAATCGACAAGAACATGGCACGGCAGGTGCAGCGCGACACGCTCAGCGCCGATGAGAAGGCCGAAGCCATGGCGCGGATTTCCACCACGCTCAGCCTGCCTGATCTAGGCCCGACCGACCTCATCATCGAGGCCGCAACCGAGCGCGAAGAGGTCAAGCACAAGATTTTCGACGCGCTGGCCCCGCATCTTGCGCCGCATACGATCCTGACGTCGAACACCTCGTCCATCTCGATCACCCGCCTTGCCAGCCGGACCGACCGGCCCGAGCGGTTCATGGGCTTCCATTTTATGAACCCGGTGCCTCTCATGAAGCTCGTCGAGCTGATCCGGGGCATTGCCACGGATGAGGCAACCTATAACGCCTGCCTCGACATCGTGAACAAGCTTGGCAAAACCGCGGCCAGTGCCGAGGATTTCCCCGCTTTCATCGTCAACCGCATCCTAATCCCGATGATTAACGAGGCGTGCTATACGCTTTATGAAGGGGTCGGCAACGTGGCCTCGATCGACAATGCGATGAAGCTTGGGGCGAACCATCCGATGGGGCCTTTGGAGCTTGCCGATTTCATCGGACTCGACACCTGTCTTGCGATCATGAACGTGCTGCATGACGGGCTGGCGGATACCAAATACCGCCCCTGCCCGCTTTTGACGAAATATGTCGAGGCCGGATGGCTTGGCCGCAAGACCGGACGTGGCTTTTACGACTATCGCGGCGAAACACCGATGCCGACTCGTTAAACTGTGCGCGCCACGGCGCGCGCAGGTTTAGCACGCCCTCCGGGGCGTGCAGATGCGAGGCGCTGCCTCGCGCTCCGGAGTATTTTTACAAAGGTGAAGACAGGGATCAGGTCCCCGATTTGCCGAGGTCGAGCGTATGCTGACGCAACCACGCCATGAAACCGCGCGGATCGGTTTCGAGCTGTGCCATCTGTTCTTCGGTCAGCGGTTCGCCCACGATGGGCGCTTGGGGCTTGTGGCAGGAGCGCACAATTTCATGCAGCAAGAGGCCCTGACGCAGGATCGGAGAGATTTTGCAGGCCCATTGATACCAGCGTGAATTGGAACCGGGAAAGAAGATCGGCACCACACGGGCCCCGGACCGGCGGATCATCTTGGCGGTAAAGACGTTCCATTCGCGTTCAATCGCCGGACCCATCCATGTATCCGACGACATCACAACGCCCGAGGGAAACAACGCCACAACGCCGCCCTGTGCGAGATGTGTCATGGCCTTGCCACGCATTTCAACCATCTTGCGCTGTGCCTCTGGATCATGCGGGAAGGGCACGGGGATCATGAAAGAGCTTGCGGCCTCGTCCAGCCCGGTCAGCACAGAGCGGGTTAGGATGCGGTAATCCTGACGCACACGGCCGACCAGATCGGCAAAGATCATGCCGTCCACCATGCCATGCGGATGATTGGCAACAACGACTACGGGGCCGTCTTTGGGAATGCGGGCGATCTGCTCTTCGGGAGTTGTCAGGGGGATGCCCATGATATCGAGCGCCCCGCGCCAGAAGGCCTGCCCGCGAAACTCGGCATTCTGGCGTTCGAACTTGCGCACCATGCGCAGCACGCTCAGCTTGCCGGTCATCCATTCGATTGCCCGGATCGCGGTTGCGGTCCAGGTATTGTCGAAACTGTTGGCATAGGTGAGCGTGGCGCGGTCATAGGTTTCGACCGTCGTCCCCTTGGTCTCGATTTCCGGACCGCCCACAGGTTGCGTCATCTCGTTCATCCCGTTTCGTCCCCTGGCGCGACCCGTTGGCCGGCTCAGACGCCCTCGCCGAATTTATCGACCACAAGCGCCTCGATCGCATCGGCCAGCGGCGCGGCGTCCGGGCCGGACGTTTCTACTTCGATAGTCGACCCCTTGGAGGCCGCGAGCATCAAAAGCCCCATGATCGAATCGCCCGAAGAGCTCATCCCGTCCTTGGAGACCTCAGCCGAGGCATCAAACCCTTCGACCACCTCGACAAGCTTGGCCGAAGCCCGGGCGTGCAGGCCCTTCTGGTTCACGATTTGAAGGGAACGCGTCACAGTCGTACTCATAGGGCTTTGTCCATATTTACATTCTGGCTGTCGATGTATTTTCGCCCGGCTTCGAGCGAGGCGCGCACCGCCTCGGCAACCGGCAGGTTGCGGCTCTTGGCAAGCTTGATAAGCATCGGCAGGTTGGCGCCATACATCATGCGCCGATTGTCCGGCGCACAGGCTGGCAAGCTTAGATTCGAAGGCGAGCCGCCGAACATGTCGGTTACGACAACAACGCCGTCGCCCATATCGACCGCATCGGCGGCGGCGCAAATCTCGGATTGCTTGGTGGGGCGGTCATGTTCGGTCTCAATCGTGATCGCGCGGATGCCGGGCTGATTGCCGACTACATGTTCCACCGCCGCGAGATACTCCCGCGCCAATCCGCCATGTGCCACGATCACGATCCCAATCACGTTTGCCCGTCCTTTACGTTCGTATCGGTTCCCCCGGCCGTCCCCAGCGCGGCCTGGCGATCCAATTCGCGGTGCCTAATTGACACCTGCCAGCCCTGTTGCGCAAGGGCTGCGGCCAATCTTTCGGCGGTAAATACCGAACGATGTTGTCCCCCGGTACAGCCAAAGCCGATAGAGACATGTGACCGCCCCTCTTCAAGGTAGGCTGGCAACAGCATATCGACCATATCGGTCAGCTTAGCAAAGAAGGTGGCAAAGCGCGGATCGGCCTCCACATAGGCCGCAACGTCCGGATCAAGGCCGTTCTTCATACGCAATGCCGGGTCCCAATAGGGATTGCGCAGAAAGCGGCAATCGAACACAAGGTCGACCCCGGCAGGCAAGCCGCGCTTGTAGCTAAAAGACTGAACCGTCAGGCCAAGCTTCTGGCCGCTTTCGGGGGCGAACCAGCGTTCGATTTCGGCGCGCAATGCGTGCGGCGTCATCTCGCTCGTATCAATAAGAACATCAGCCCGCGCCCGGATCGGAATCAGAAGGTCGATCTCCTGCGCGATACCTTCAAGCGGGCTTTCGCCAGGGGCAAGGGGGTGGCGGCGGCGGGTCTCGGAATAGCGCCGCAAAAGCACATCGGGCTGACAGTCGAGGTAAAGCACCTCGGGCGCGAGGCCTTCGGTCTGTTTCAGAAGGTCAAGCGCCCGCAACAACGCCGCCTGCGAGAAATCCCGGTTACGCACATCAAGGCCAAGCGCCATCGGCCGATCCAGTGCAGGCCCCGAAAACAACCGCTCCAGAAGGCCAAAAGGCAGGTTGTCGATCGCCTCATATCCGGCATCCTCAAGCGCCTTGATGGCGGTCGCGCGCCCGGCACCGGACGGACCGGTGACAAGGACGAGCCGCTGAACCGAGGGGGCGGGGGCGGAAGACATGGATCAGGCCTTTCTGCCATGGGCAAGGTATTGCATCACGGATGCGGGGAAATGATCTGCATCGACCCGGTAAAGCAAGGGCAGGGTTTGGCCAAGCAGCGCGGTGTTGCGATTTGGCGGCAGCCGTTCGGATTCGGAGCGGTCGAGGTCAATGACGAGATGCACTGGCGCGCGGTCGAGCGCCTCGGCCGCGAGGATGCCAACAAAACGCGCCTCTATCATGCCACGGATCGTGTCCGGGGCGCGGGCGCATATGGTCTCACCCTCACGCCAAAGTTCGGTGCGATCATCGGCCACCAATTGCGCCCCAAGCGCCATGAGGCGCAGAGCAAGGGCCGATTTGCCGCGACCAGACGCGCCGCGAATCAGAACGGCGCGCCCGGCATGGGCAACGCAAGAGGCATGAACAGTCTCGGAAAAGGCCGTATCCGACGCGCCCGCCACCGTCAGATCGGCAGGCCGACGACGAAACGCGCGCCAAGGGGTTCGGAGGTCACATCCGCTTCGGTCGGGCGGATATTCTCGGCCCAGATTACCCCACCATGCGCCTCGACGATCTGTTTTGAGATCGCCAGACCAAGGCCGGAATTGTTACCGAAATCATCCTCGGGACGCTGTGAATAGAAGCGGTTGAAGATCTTGCCAAGCGCCTGATCGGGGATGCCGGGGCCGGTATCCTCGACCACCACGAGCACGCGGTTTTCCCGCCGTCGCGCCCAGACGCGGATCGCATCGCCATCTTCGCAGAAGCTGATCGCGTTGGTGATAAGGTTGACAAAGACCTGCGCCAGACGCGCCTCAAGGCCATGAATAACGATCGGATGTTCCGGCAGGTCGGTGATAAAGTCGATGCCTTTGCCCTTGGCGTCTTCGCCAAGATACTGGGCCAGATTACCCATCATGTGGAGAAGGTTGAACTCTTCCTGTTCTTCCTTGACCAGCTCGGAATCGAGCCGCGAAGCGTTGGAAATGTCGCTTACAAGGCGGTCGAGGCGGCGCACATCGTGGTCAATCACATCGAGAAGTTTCTCGCGGTGTTCTTCCTTCTTGACCATGCGCAGCGACCCCACGGCAGAGCGCAGCGACGCCAGCGGGTTCTTGATCTCATGCGCCACGTCAGCGGCGAATTGTTCGTTGCTGTCAATGCGGTCGTAAAGCGCCGAAACCATGCCCCGCAAGGCGCCAGAAAGGCGGCCGATCTCGTCGGGACGCGCGGTCAGGTCAGGGATGCGCACACGCCCGGAATTGACGGCGCGGCTATCGTTATCGCGGCCAATTTCGGCGGCGGCCGCAAGATCGGAAAGCGGGTTGGAAATCGTCGAGGCAAGCACCATCGAAAGCCCCACCGAGACCACCGTCGCAATCAGGAACATCTGCAACACACGCTCGCGTTCCGAACGCACCATCTGGTCAAGCTCACCCGCCGCACTTGTCAGGACAATGACACCGACATCACCCGACAGCTGACCAAAAGGCACAGCGACGGCGAAAAGCGTGCTATCCTCAGGACCGCGCAGCGTGGTTAGGATTTCCCCCTCCCCTGCAACCTTCCCGGCCAGTTCCGTCGCCTGATCCACAACACTCGGCTGGCGAGTCATGAGCGCATCAGCCTCGCCCGCGACCTTACCCCAGAGCCAGTTGATAGCGCCGGTAAACGGCGTGCCCGAAGGGCGCTCGGAGAGCTGCTGCGCCGCGTCGGCATGTGCTGTCCCCGTCGCGGTATCAATGAGGTTCGCCCCGGTATCGAAGACATAGACATAGGTGCCTTTGCGCATCGGCAGCTTAGCTAGCGTGCGTTCGACATCAACACCATCACCCGTCACCAGATTAACAGGCGCCCCCTCGGGCATCTGCGCCTCAAAAGCCCCGGCAATGAGGCGGGCCTCGGACATGAGGCCGGCAGCGCGTTGCACAGCAAGGCTATCGCGGGCGGAGTTGAGATAGAGAATCCCGGCCACAAGAATACAAAGCGCAATGAGGTTGAACGTGATGATCTTGCGCGTCAGCGGGGATCTGGACAGCGGAAGCAGGCGGCGACGTTCCCGTCTGCCACGCATTTCCGTCTCGACACTATCTTCGGGCGCAACCCAATCATCGCCAAGGACGACGTCTCCGTCACGTCCCTGCATCATGTCGCGCGCATCTATCCTCTCGGCCAACGCCATCCCACCGGTTACTCTTCGTTGTACCTATAGCCAATGCCATAGAGGGTCTCAATTGCGGAAAATTCCGAATCCACCATGCGCATCTTTTTGCGCAAACGCTTAATGTGGCTGTCGATCGTGCGGTCGTCGACATAGACCTGATCGTCATAGGCCACATCCATGAGTTGATCCCGGCTTTTGACGAACCCCGGGCGCTGTGCGAGCGCCTGCAAAAGGAGGAATTCCGTGACCGTCAGCGTCACATCCATCCCTTTCCACGTCACCGCGTGGCGTAGCGGATCCATCGTCAGCTCGCCGCGCTCCATGGTCTTGGTCTCTTCGGTGTCGCCGACGATATTGCCGTCGACCGCATCCTGACGACGCAGAAGCGCGCGAATGCGTTCCACAAGAAGACGCTGCGAGAACGGTTTCTTGACGTAATCGTCCGCTCCCATGCGCAGGCCGAGAACCTCGTCGATTTCGTCATCCTTGGAGGTCAGGAAAATCACCGGCATGGTGGTTTTCTGGCGCAGACGCTGAAGCAGGTCCATGCCGTCCATACGGGGCATCTTGATGTCCAATACGGCCATATCCGGCAGCTTCTTGTTGAACGCATCAAGTGCCTGCTGACCGTCATTATAGGTTTCGACCTCAAAGCCTTCCGCCTCAAGTGTCATGGCTACGGATGTCAGGATATTCCTGTCATCATCGACCAAAGCGATCTTCGACATTGGTTGAAATCCTTGTTCTGCTCTGATTTTTTGCCTGATTTTTTCAGACACTATGCGCTTTTCCTGCATTTCAGATCAATCCCAAAGTGCGAATCAGAGGCCGCACTCGCCACATTGCAGCCACAATTTCTTGAGGAATGGCTAAAATGACTCACCTATATCGGCGAAATTTTACCAAACCGGCAGGTGATGGCGCTAACGTGCAAGTGGTTGCGCTAACTGCGTTAAAGCGTCCTGTTCAATCGTCAAATCGTCATGTTATGAGCGCGCATCGGCGATCCTGGCTCCGCATCTTGCGGAGGCAAAATCGTTTTCGATAAATGACAACCGCCGCCTCTCAGGGGTCGGCTACAGGAGTTAGAGCATGACATTTGGACGGGTGAACCCGCAATTCCGCCTCGAAGATCAAGGGATCGAAGGGCTGGGCAATGTCTATTATAACCTCATGGAGCCCGCTCTGATCGAAGCGGCCCTGAAGAACGGCGAAGGCAGCCTTGGCAATGGCGGCGCCTTCCTCGTCTCGACCGGGAAATTCACCGGCCGGTCCCCCAAAGACAAACACGTCGTCAAAACCGATAGCGTCGTCGACACCATCTGGTGGGAAAACAACGCCGAGATGTCGCCGGAAGGGTTCGACAACCTCTATGCCGACATGATCGAGCACATGAAGGGCAAAGACTATCACGTGCAGGATCTCGTCGGCGGTGCCGACCCCAAGCACGCGATCAACGTCCGCATGGTGACCGAACTCGCATGGCACGGCCTCTTTATCCGCCACATGCTGCGCCGTCCCGAGCGGGACGATCTGAACGACTATGTTGCCGACTTCACCGTCATCAACTGCCCGACCTTCAAGGCCGACCCCAAGCGCCACGATTGCCGCTCGGATACCGTGATTGCGCTCAACTTCGACAAGAAGATGATCCTGATCGCCAACACCGAATACGCCGGCGAAAACAAGAAATCGGTCTTTACCCTGCTGAACTACCTGCTGCCGGAAAAAGGCATCATGCCGATGCACTGCTCGGCCAACCACGCCAAGGACAACCCCGTCGACGCGGCCGTGTTCTTCGGCCTCTCGGGCACCGGCAAGACCACACTTTCGGCCGATCCCGACCGCGTTCTGATCGGTGACGACGAACACGGCTGGTCCGACAACGGCACCTTCAACTTCGAAGGCGGCTGCTATGCCAAGACCATCAACCTCAACCCCGAGGCCGAGCCAGAAATCTATGCCACCACCGGCAAGTTCGGCACCGTGATCGAGAACATGGTCTATGACGAAGAGACCAAGACCCTCGACTTCGAAGATGACAGCCTGACCGCCAACATGCGTTGTGCCTACCCGCTGCACTACATCTCGAACGCCTCGGAAACCGCCGTCGGCGGCCACCCGAAGAACATCATCATGCTGACCTGTGATGCCTTCGGCGTTCTGCCTCCGATCGCGCGCCTCACCCCGGCGCAGGCGATGTATCACTTCCTCTCCGGCTTCACCTCCAAGGTCGCCGGAACCGAGCGCGGCGTGACCGAGCCCGAGCCCACCTTCTCGACCTGCTTTGGCGCGCCCTTCATGCCGCGTCGCCCCGAGGTCTACGGCAACCTGCTGCGCGAAAAGATCGCGACCCACGGCGCGACCTGCTGGCTCGTCAACACCGGCTGGACCGGCGGCGCCTACGGCACCGGTTCGCGCATGCCGATCCGCGCGACCCGCGCGCTTCTGACCGCCGCCCTCGAAGGTAGCCTGAACGAAGTCGAATTCCGCAAGGATCCGAACTTTGGCTTTGAAGTCCCCGTTGACGTGCCGGGCGTAGCCGACGTGCTGCTCGACCCGCGTCGCACCTGGGATGACGGCGAAGCCTATGACCGTCAGGCCACCAAACTGGTGCAGATGTTCTCGGACAACTTCGAGCAATACCTGCCCTACATCGACGCCGACGT